>CAZPJD010000145.1:0-7391 GCA_964586775.1 uncultured bacterium
GAAGGTTTCGGAATTCATGGCGGTCCCCTTGGTGGTGTGCCCGTTGAACTCATTCCCGGAGAGCGGCGGGACCGACGACTTGCCGGAGAAGAGAGAGACGCCCCGCGTGCCCGTTGAACTCATTCCCGGAGAGCGGCGGGACGTGGTCGACCCTTGTGGCGTCCGGGCGGAAGCCGATTGTGCCCGTTGAACTCATTCCCGGAGAGCGGCGGGACTTGACGCGCTTGTCTTCGCCGTTCGGCGCTTGCTCGTGCCCGTTGAACTCATTCCCGGAGAGCGGCGGGACGCAGAACACGATGGTCTGCCCGCGCAGGCGCGAATGTGCCCGTTGAACTCATTCCCGGAGAGCGGCGGGACTCTCGTAATGCCGAAAGGGACCGCGAGCCTTGTATATGTGCCCGTTGAACTCATTCCCGGAGAGCGGCGGGACGGAGTTCATCGACGCGGATGATGCGTTGGCTTTGCTCGTGCCCGTTGAACTCATTCCCGGAGAGCGGCGGGACGGGGCGTGAACCCCGTCGTGTTCGGCAGCATCAAGAACGCGTGCCCGTTGAACTCATTCCCGGAGAGCGGCGGGACAACGCCGCCATCGCGTCTCTGGCGATGACGGGACTTAGTGCCCGTTGAACTCATTCCCGGAGAGCGGCGGGACAGGGCATCGAGATTGCCGTGTGATCTCGCGGTCTTGGATCGCCGTTTTCGAGCGAGCCCATTTTCCGCGAGCGAAGATCGGCATGCGCCAGTCCGGAGACCCTCGCATTTTGCTCCCAACCCGTTGGAAAGATTGGATTTCGAGCAACCCCGGAGGATTTCACCGTTCCCTCCCGCTCGATTCGATTGTCAATGACCGGGAATCAATTCAACGCCATCGCGCAACCCATCCTCTAAGATGTCGCGGCACAACGCGATGGGATTTTCCGGCCTATAGCGCGGATTAGCGCAGGATAGAAACGTCGATAGGCCATGTCAATAATCAGAAGACTAGAACCTTCAGATCCCGCACGACGACCGGCCGTCCGAGATGCGCGAGCGTTGCTTGGGGATCGAAGCCCTTGGTCAACGGTCCGAGCTTGACGAAGATGACCTGGTCCTCACGTTGATTCATCTTCTCGCGAAGTCGATCCTGCAGGACGACCAGATCTTTTTCGGAAAGCTGACACAGGAAGACGGATAGCTGAACGCGGTCGCCGAAATCCCGAACGGTCTTCATGACTCGCTGGAGACGACGGGGGTCCGAAATGTCGTAAGCCACCAGATAAACGTGGCGCAATCCTCACCTCGTTGTCAGCGGTCGATAATCCTCGAGCTCCCGCGCGAGATACCGGGCGACGAGCCGGGCCTCGAGCTCGAAAATCCGCCTATAACTCAGCCGATAGCCGAATTCCGGGTGCGTGACCATTTCGTCGACCCGCTGTTCGTATCCCGCGAGAAACGCCCGTCTTCCGGAATCGGTCATGACGGCATTGACGGAACTGACGATAAAATCCCTGGCGGTGACCGCTCCCGTGTTCACGAGGCGCAGCACGAGCGAATCGACAACCAGAGGCCGAAACGGCTCCATCAGGTCGAGAACAAGAGCCGGCCGTCCCGCTTCCATCGCGTGGTAGAATCCAATCATGGGGTCCAGCCCGGCGGCGGCGCAGGCGGCGGTGAAGTCCCGGGTGAGCAACGTGTAGCCGTAGGAGAGCATTGCGTTCACGGGATCTTTTGGAGGGCGTTTGCTGCGCCCTTTCATCTGGGTGCGCAACGCTTCATCCTTCAACAACGCGGGAAATCTTTCGAAGTAGAATCTCGCGGCAAGACCTTCCTCCCCGCGAAGCGAAGCGATGGAATCGGTCGTCGACGCGGCCTCGGTTCGTTCGGCCATCCCCGCCAAGGCGAACGCGGTTTGAGAATCGCCGTCGGAGGAATTGCGACGGATCAATGTCCGTTGATTTCGAATCTTTGCAACGACAACGGACTTCGCCAACGACAACGACGACAAATCGTCGTCGAATCGTCGAACCTGCTCGCGGCGCAGCGAGACGTTTTTCGTCGTGAGCCCGCCGGCCACGCCGATGAGACGCCCCGACCGGCTGGCGAACGTGACTTGCCGACCGGACTCGAGCAGCATGTGCAACGCCTGCGTCGTAACCTGAACATTGCCGAACACGGTCACCCCAGCCGTGTCCTTGAGCGGCACCGTCCCGAGGTCCTCCTCGGCAGATGCGATCGACAACGACTCACCTTTCTTGCCGACGCGCGCACCCTGCGTGACAACGTAGACCATGCCGAGGTCGTCGCGGCCGGGAATGATGCGGCGCGGTTCTTCAATCTTTCCCAACCGAAAATTGACTTCCTCGGGCAGGCACGCTTCGACCAGCGAACACCGAACGCACTTTTGCGAATCCACGAGCGGCGGAGGAATTTCGCTTTCCCGGCAACGTCTCGCAGCCAAAATGACGCGAAAGGTCGCGTTTCGGAGCGCTTCGGAAAATTCGACGCGCACACGGGTCTTCGTCTTTCGGTAATAAAGATAGCCATACGACGAGGGATACCCGCCGGCTCCTAGCAACAATCCCTGTCCGCACAGTTGAACCTGATCGTTTCCCCACGCATCGGCGGCGAGTTCAATCTCTTCCACCACGAACGGCCTGTTGCCATCCGGTGCCGGGCCATGTTTGGACTCGACAGGAGCGAAATGACCCTCGGCCTCCTCGACGGCATCGAGCCGTCCCGTCAGGCCGATTTCGTCGTCTCCGAGCAGAAGGTCGCGCGGGGGAGATGGCCAAGGCGATGCCTCGTCGTTCTCCGCGCCGTCCTCGGGTTCGGGCTCGTCGGACTTTTTCCGAGTTTTCAATTTCGGTCGCCGGGCTTCCGCTCGGTCGTGCTGACCGCTTCCGGCCATCGTGTCAGAGGACTCCAAAAAAATCCCCTGCACGTACATGAGATGAAACAGTCGCGGGCAGTAGGCGTATTCGTTGAGTCCACGGACGGGGATCGGTTCAACGAAACTCATTCGACACGCCGCGATTGGCGCGACGCTTCGAGCGCCTCGCCGATTTTTGAATGCACCGCGCTCCAGAATCGAACGGAGGGAATCCACCGATCGGGCGCAAAAAACACACCCGAGGGATCACGGAAAAACGTCACCCGTTCATTGGTCAACGATCCGAGCGCTTCGAGTTCTTCGCCGAGGTCCGCGGTATCGTCTTCGTCCTCATCGTCCTCATCGTCTTCATCGTTCTTCGCCCCGACGAGAGTTGTCCACGCCCTTTTCGTGAGTGGTTCCCATCGATACGCGATGCCATCGCCGGTCGGGACAAGACGCCCGTGCCCCAAGGCACGTTCGATGCGCTTGCCGATCGACGTCGGCACATAGAATTCGGCACCGGGGGCGCCGTCGGTATCGACTCCGGCACACGACAGTCGAATCGGATCGCCATAACGCGTCCAGAATCGTCGTTGGATGTTTTGCGCGGCGTTGATGTCGGCGTGAACGCGAATCGTGCCCATTTTACCGCTCAACGTCACGAACAACTCGCCGCCGGGCCACGCAACGATATCTCCCGCACGCACATGCCGGCAAATCCCGGACCTCCGCTCAGGCGCGGGAAGAGCAAGGATTTCCTTCGATTCGACTTCGGAGATTCGACCTCGATTCACGAGGTCTCTCAAAATCGTGCGCGCAAACCAGACCTCGTCGAGTTCCGATTCACGGACCTGCCTGGCCCGTACTCCGGGCGCGCCCGTGGATGCATGATAGCGACTCGTGAATTCCGCTCCGACGTTTCCGATACGAATCCCGAAAATGTCTCCCTGCATCGCGACCAGCGGTGCGATCGCCCGATGGCCCCACTTCATCAGCTGGGAGTTCTCGCCTCGCGGGCGATCCGTCCGGAACCGATACCGGGACAGGTCCTCGAATAGAATGACACGACACGGCGGATATTTCGCGACCCACCGGGTTTTCCTATCTTCGTAGACGTACCCCAGCGCCGCCATCACCAGTTGATCGGCCGCCTTTTTCAGTCGGTCGTTTTTCAATCGGTTGATGTGATCGAGAAGGCGTTTGTCGAAATCCACTTCGCGCGCATTGGGGTCCTTCCGATTCCCCCAGGTGTCGCGCGCGCGAACGATCTCCCCGGGGATGCGGGCGTGCGCGCTCCACGAGTTCATCAGTCGACGGGTTTCCATGATCTCGCCGATCCACCAGAAGGACAACCCGCCGATCCCCTTCAGGCTACCCGCGATTCGGTGAGTTCGTCGCCAGCGAGAAAAAGCTTCACCAAGGTTCCGCTCCCATTCGCGGTGTACGACGATGACGTGCTCCCGCCAAGCTTCATCATCGTCCGCGATCCGTGATTCCAGCGAGGTCAATCGATCCGGCGGCAAGAGCGCATCGACCTTTCGAGCGCGTTCGGTGTCGATTACCTCCGCGCCGCGAAGGTCCGACAATAGTTCACGCCGGTCTTCGCCAGCGCGTCCCGCCAATGTTAACAGTCGTCCAAGACGCCGAACGCACGCGCGTAGCAGGAGCCGTTCGTCGACCGTGGCTTCGCGCAGTGTTTCCAGGTCTTTTGTCGTCTTCTCGCCATCGAGACGAAGAACGAAACTCCTTTCATGCTTCGCGAAGCGCTTGCTTTCTCCGACCTCGAAGCAAAGCCCGCCGGTCGTGGGCGCACTCGCGAGCGAAAAGACGCTACAGGCCGCCATCGAGCGTAATCCCAAATCGACGGACATCACGCGGAGTCCGTCCTCCAGTCCGTCAACGCCGAGACGAGCATGTGCCAAAGGGACGCCCGCGATCTCTTCGTCCTTGAAGTCGGAGATCGCCCACGGAACCGTGTCGCTTTTCTTGTATCCCTTGAACGATCGCTCCTGCGGCGTTTTCTCCGCGACCATCGGGATCAAATCGACTGTGACATTGAAGTATGCGGGGCCGGTCGAGCCGGATTCGAGAACGCGTCTTTGGTCGTTGCGTTCGAGTGTCGAGCGATCGAACTGAACCTTTGCGCCGCCGAGTTTGCCGAACGTCTCGCGGCCTGTCCCCGGCTCGCGGAATCGCAGCCACTGATACTTGGCGTCGTTTAGCTGCGCGCGCATCCCGGCGAACGCACTGCTCGGCACCTGATCGAACGTGACAACTTCGCAGCCGCGAAACTGTCCGGACGCCGCCAGCGCGAACGTTCCACGCCGTTCCTCGATTTTTCCGTCCGTTTCGTGAAGCAGGTCGATTTCCACTTCCCAGCCCGATCCGCTCAAGTCTTTCAGCAACCGATATTTGTGGATGTTGCCGCCTTGCCCGTCATAGCGGGTCCAGAGCGGATGGTGAACGGAGTCTGGCGGCGTGTAGTCGGCCTGAGTTTTTGCTCGCTCCAACTTCAAGGTCAGCGAGTTGAGGCTTGCGAGGATTGCGACGCGATTCAGATCCGAGTCCCAAATCCACCGATTCGGTTGCATGCGAAGCCACTGAAAGAGCACCGGGTCTCCGAATCCTCCCCGGAGATCGGTTTGAAGCTCGGCAGCGATCTGCCACAAACGCGCATCGGAGGCGGACTTTTCCTTCATCCATTTTTCGCGAAGTCGGTCCCACCCTCGTAGTGCGCGAGGCATGATGCGATAGGGCCTGTCGGATGGCAGCGCGACACCGTCCAGGTCTGTCTTTCGCTGCTTCTCGTATTCGCGAAGCGCCGACGCCCACTCCGGCATGGGATCGAGGTTTTTTGCGTAAAGTCCGTCAACCTTTGCCTTGAGCTTCGCGCGTTCTTCCTTGACGCGTCGATTCCACGACTCCCACGACAGCAAACGTTCCAGAGCCTGCTGGAACATGTCGCGGTCCCAACCTGTGCACCAATCTCGCGGACGCTTACCCCGTGGGATTCGCACTTGGTGTGAATAAGGCTCAAACAAGGGAAACACCCCGAATGTGGTCCTTAGAGCGATCGAGGGATCGCCTGAGGGGTCGCTTTTCCCCGTTTTTTCCTTCTTTGCTTTAACTGCCTCCCAAGTTGGATCACCGGCGTCGCGCAGTTTTTTCCAACGCGCAATGCGGCCCGTATTGCTTATGCCCATGCCGAGGACTGAATAAGGGTCCACCAAACGCCCCAAATAGCTGCGCGCGAGACTTTGAGAATCACCCTTATTTCCAATCGCCGAGGGGATGATGTCCGAGTATACGCATCGTAGGGCTACGAGGAGTTCCTCGTCCGTTCCGACACCCGTCTTGCCGTTTCGATGCTGAGCCTCACGCGCTGCCGCGAGCAGCTCCGACTTCGGGTCGGTGATGGGGCTGTTGGGGACGGGATCTTGCCGCATGAGAAGCAGCCAGCGCATGTAATACGCGACGCCCTCGTTGAACAGGCGATGCGTCGTCCACAACGCACGGTGCGTTGAAATCGTCGTATTTCCGCCATGGGTCAGGAGTTTCAATTTGATTGAACGAACGGCCATGGAGTCCCCCAAACGACGGATACTCTTCCAACATATCACACCGGAGAATCTTCCCCTTATTGCTCAACACACTCCATCACATCCGTCGCGGGGCGTCAATAAAAAACATGCAAAATCGGGGCGATTGGCGTCAGAACTTCGCCGTGATCGACGCGCCGAATCCAGGGACATAGCCGCCGACGGTGTAGTCGCCGACGCCGTCGTCCGCCGAAGACTTTTCGACCGCGCGATCCTGCAAAAACATCACGCGGCCGTATGCGTTCAGGCTCCATTCGTCGATCCCGCCGAGGGGGTCTTTCGCCGTGAATCCGAGCCCGGCGGCCACCGTGTTCGTGGTGGCGTCGATCAGGTTCATGGCTCCGTGCTGGTGCGGCGCGGGGCTGGGCGCGTGCGTGAACCCACCGCGCACGGCGAGGGTCGCGCCGGGGCGCTCGATCGGTCGACTCTCAACGCCCAGCGCCGTGACGAAGACGTCGTGAAAGTCGGCGCTTTCGAGCGGCGGCTGGCGCTCGATGTCGACGATCTGGCCGAGCCCGCCGTCGATGCGCAGCTTCAGGCGCACCGTGGGGTCGTGATATTGCGACCACTGCCGAAAGGTCTCGTCGAGCGTGATCGTCGTGCGCGCCGGCGCGTCGAACGCTACGCCGAGCGCGAACATGCGCGGCGAAAAGTGGGAGTAGCTGCGCGCGATGAGTGTGATCTCCGACTCGGCGAGCACGTTCCAGCGGTTGTCCTCAAAAACGCCGAGCTCGGGCACGTGGATGTTGTTGGGCAGGTCGAGTTTCACGTCGGTCTTTTCGCGATAACAAAATCCCACGCGCCACGCGGGCGAGGGCCGTCCCCAGATGCCGACGATCGGCCGCGCGATCAGCTTGAGCTTCGTGTCGAGCGAACCCGCAGAGGGCTCGTCCTCGCGCAGCGTGAGGTCGACGCCGCCCGTGTTGTCGCCGACCACCGAG
>CAZPJD010000146.1:0-5957 GCA_964586775.1 uncultured bacterium
CGAGGGCGTCCCGCTGCGCCGCGCCCTCTCCGAGGCCCGGCGCATGCCGGGCGTCGTCGCCGCGTATCCCAACTACGCGCACACGACGGACTGGTCGACGCCCAACGATCCGCTCTTCGCGTCGAACGGCGCGAGCTTCAAGCAGATCCGCGCGGAACAGGCATGGGGTCTCGCCTACACCACCGCGGGCAAGGGCGTGCTGGTCGCGGTGATCGACACGGGTTACCGAAAAACCGGTTTGCTCGACAAGGCGATGTACGTGCAGGCGGGGTATGACTTCTACTACAACGACGCCGACTCGAACGATTTTTACGGCCACGGCACGCACGTGTCGAACACGATCGCCGAGCGCACGAACAACGGCACCGGCGCGGCGGGCCTCGCCTATTACTCCACGATCCTGCCACTCAAGGTGTTCCCCGACGGCCCGGGCTACGCCTACGAGAGTGACATCATCGAGGCGATCAACCTCGCGCGCACCAAGGGCGCGAAGCTCATCAACATGAGCCTCGGCGGTGGGGGATACGTGCAGCAGACGCGCGACGCGATCGCCGCGGCGTGGAGCGCCGGGTGCATGACCTTCGCGGCGTCGGGCAACAACGGCGCGAGCACCGTTTCCTACCCCGCCGCTTACGACTACGCGATCGCCGTGGGCTCGACCGCGCCGCACGCCGTCGGCGGCAAGCCCCTGCGTTCGACGTTTTCCAACTACGGTACGGCGCTCGATCTCGTCGCGCCGGGCGAGGCGGTTGTGCAGGAGACGTACTACGGCGGCGCGATCGGCTACTACGCGATGTCGGGCACCAGCATGGCGACGCCGCACGTCACGGCGGTCGCCTCGCTCATGATCGGACGCAAGGGTGCGAACCCGACGCGCGTGCGCGACACGCTCTACAACACCTCGTACAACCCGAACGGCAAGCGAACCAACGCGCTGGGCTACGGCGAAATCAACGCCTTCGCGGCGGTGCAGGCGTATTAGGTCCGCGGTCGTTGGTCGCTGGTCGTTGGTCGTTGGTCGGGCCGCGTTGCGCGGCCCGATCATTCCGATTCGGTCATTTCGAAAACCGTTCGATGACCATGTTGGGCTTCGGGGCCGATTCATCGGGCGCGGCGCCCGAGGCCGGCGCGCCGGGGCGCGGGCGCGCGGCGGTGCGCTGGAACTCGGCGATCTCGGCGTCGGAGGTGGAGGACACGCCCTTCATCTTGAGCGAGAAGTCGCCCGGGTTGCTGGCGTTTTCCAGCGCGTCCTCGTAAGTGATCTTCTTTTCCAGGCACAGCTTCATCAGGCTCATGTCGAAGGTCTGCATGCCGTAGGACGCGAATCCACCCGCCACGACGTCGGTGATCTCGTGCGTGCGCTTGGGGTCCTTGATGAGCTCGCTCACGCGCTTGGTGGCGACGAGCACCTCGATAGCGGGCACGCGGCCCTGCTTGTCGATGCGCGGGATGAGGCGCTGGCAGACGATGGCCTTGATGACCGTCGCGAGCTGGAAGCGGATCTGCTCCGATTGCGCGGCGTCGAAAAACGAGATGATGCGGTGGATCGTCTCCATGACGTCGGTGGTGTGCAGCGTGGCGAGCACCAGGTGGCCGGTTTCGGCGGCCATCAGAGCCGTCGTGATCGTTTCGATGTCGCGCATTTCGCCGACGAGAATCACGTCGGGGTCCTGACGCATCGCCGAACGCAGCGCCGACAGGAAGGTGCCGGTGTCGAAGCCGACCTCGCGCTGGGCGATCATGCTCATCTTGTCGCGCAGCAGGTATTCGATCGGGTCTTCGATGGTGACGATGTGCGCGTTGCGGCGGCGGTTGATGAAATCGACGATGGCCGCGAGTGTGGTGGACTTGCCCGATCCGGTGGAGCCGGTGACAAGCACGAGCCCGCGGCGTTCCATCGCGATCTTTTCCATCACCGGCGGCAGGCCGAGGTCCTCAAAAGTGCCGACGTCGAACGGGATCGCGCGCATGGCGATGGCCACCGTGCCCCGCTGCTGGAAGACGTTGGCGCGGAACCGCCCGACGCCCGACACCGAGTACGCGAGGTCGATCTCGTGGCGGCGCTTGAACTCCTCTGTCTGACGCTCGTTCATCATCAGCTTCGCGAAGCCGATGATCATCTGCGGGTTCAGCTCGGGAAATCCCTCGACTTCCAGAAGCTGCCCGTTGATGCGAAATACCGCCCCCTTGCCCGGCTTGAGGTGGATGTCCGACGCCAGCACCTGGGCCGCGAGGCCCAGGAGCTTGTGAAACATCGCGCGCGCCTGTTCGGTCTGGGGATCGGCCGTCATGTCGCCTCGCGTCGGATTTCAGCGCCGCATACTACGCGTCCGCGGCGTCGGCGTCTTCGGCCGGCGCGGCGGCGTGCATTCCGCCGGGACCCGATTCGCGGATCGCCTTCGCCACCTGATCGCGGATGTCCGGGTTGTCCTTCAGAAACTTCTTGGCGTTTTCGCGGCCTTGGCCAATGCGCGTCTCGCCGAAGGAGAACCACGAGCCGATCTTGTCGATCACGTGCCGCTCGACGCCCATGTCCACCAGCTCGCCCTCGTAGCTGATGCCCTCGCCGAAGATGAGGTCGAACTCCGCCTGCTGGAACGGCGCGGCGACCTTGTTCTTGACGACCTTCACGCGGGTGCGTCCGCCGATCACGTCGGTCGCCGTCTTGATCTGGCCGATGCGGCGCACGTCGAGACGCACCGAGGCGTAAAACTTGAGCGCGTTGCCGCCCGACGTCGTCTCGGGGCTGCCGAACATGACGCCGATCTTCATGCGGATCTGGTTGATGAAGACCAGGATCGTGTTGCTGCGGTTGATGGCGGCGGTCAGCTTGCGCAGGGCCTGGCTCATGAGCCGCGCCTGCAGGCCGACGTGCTGGTCGCCCATCTCGCCCTCGATCTCGGCGCGGGGCGTGAGGGCCGCGACCGAGTCGATGACGACCACGTCCACGGCGTTGCTGCGGATCAGCACCTCGGCGATCTCGAGCGCCTGCTCGCCGGTGTCGGGCTGCGAGAGCAACAGCTCCTCGGTCTTGACGCCCAGATTGCGCGCGTACGCCACGTCGAGCGCGTGCTCGGCGTCGATGAACGCGGCGATGCCGTTCGTCTTTTGTGCGTTGGCGATGATGGTGAGGGCGAGGGTGGTCTTGCCGCTCGCCTCGGGTCCGTAGATCTCGACGACGCGCCCTCGCGGCACGCCGCCCACACCCAGCGCCAGATCGAGCCCGACCGATCCCGTGGAGACCACTTCGACCTCGGGAATCACCGCGTCGCCGAGGCGCATGATCGCGCCCTTGCCGTACGCGCGTTCGATCTGCGCCACCGCCGCGTCGAGCGCGCGAAGCTGCGTTTTGTCCTTCGCGGATTTTTCCGTCTGTTTTTCCGCCGCCACTTTTTCCGCCACGGATGTCCTCCCGGATTCAGGTGTGAGACGAACGGTGCATCACGAGTTTATGTGGTTCTCACCCCTCTCCCATTCGATGGGAGAGGGGCCGGGGGTGAGGGCCTGTCACTCCCCCAAAATGATCGTCTTGGGCCGATCTTCGGGCTCCTCCGGTTCGCCGTCGGGCTTTCGACGCCGGTCCATCTCGGCGGCGCGGCTGAGGGCTCGATGGATGATGTCGCGGGTCGCGAGCAACTCGGCCTCGTCGGCGTTGCGCGCGGCCGCGCCGGCGAAGAACAGGTCGATCTCTCGCATCAGCCCACCGGCGTTGATGCGCCCCTGAATGGCGCGCACCTGCCGGTCGATGATCTCGCAGATCGTCGCGCGGGCTTCGGGTTTGCCGATCAGATCCAGGGCCCGGTTCATGGCGTCGTCGGGCACGTAGGGGATGATCTCGACGAGCAGCGACTCCTGCGCCGTCGCCTTGAGCCAACCCACGCGCATGAAATACGCCGCGGCGAGCAATCGCATCGCCCCCACGCCGTTCTTGGCGTGCAGTTCGTATCGCGCCTGTCGAGCATAGATCTGCTCGAAATAGCGACAGCGGTCGCTGTAGGCGACGTCGTCGCCGTAGCCGTCGAAAAACGTCGTCAGGTCGTCGTGGAGCTTGGCGGCCTTGGTGGATTTGCCCTGGCGTTCGTAGATCTCGGCGAGCAGCAAAAAAGCCGGCGGCATCCACGCAAACGTGTTCTTGGGCAGCGCCTTGATAATGCGCGCGACGCGCACCACCGCGGGGGCAACCTGCTCGATGTTCTGCGTGCTATTGGCGGCGCGGGCGGCGAGGTAGCCCTCGTAGTTCCAGCCGCTCCACTTCATGGCATCGTAGAGCCGGCGCTCGGCCCGGCCGAGCTTGCCCTTCTCCATGTCGCGGTGCGCACGCTCGACCGCGGCGTCGACGCGCACCTCGCCCATGCGCGAGACATACGACCACAACACGATCAGGCCCAGGCAGACAATTGCGCCGACAAGGGCAAATAAGAGCCACATGGCCCCGATCCTCTATTGCGTGAGATCCCGAGAGCGTTGGGGGGGATTGTACGGGGAGCGCCGGGCGAAATCAATGTTTAAGTGGCCCCATCGACAGATTGGTCGGACCGGTTAATCTGGCGGACCGAAGCCGTGCCGGAGTATCAACCGTGACCTACGTCGTGACCGAGCGCTGCCTGAACTGCAAATACACGGACTGCGTGGATGCGTGCCCCGTGGAGGCGTTCCACGAAGGGCCGACCATGCTCTACATCCACCCCGAAACGTGCATCGACTGCGGCGCGTGCGAGCCCGAATGCCCGGTGCAGGCGATTTTCGACGCCGATCAGGCGCCGTCCGAATTCGCCTCGGCCGCGGGCGTCAACCGCGAGATGTCGATGCGTTACCCCGTGATCCTCGAACGCAAGGATCCGCTACCCACCGCGCCGCCGAAAAGCGACTTCGTCTTCCGCGGCAAATCCTGACCGCGTCGCGGCGCATATGGCAGGCTGTTGAAAAACAGCCTGCTAACCGAGCCATGGATGGCGAGGCATTTTTCGCGCATGCGCAGTAGCGAGAAAAATGGAGGAAATCAAAAACCGCGCTTTTTGATTTCCGGGTGGAAAAAGTCCGAGACGGACTTTTTCGACACCCTGACAGACGAACGCCCGGTCGGGATCGCTCCCGCCGGGCGCTGTCGTGCGTTCGAATCCGCCTAGCAGCCGCAGCAATTCCCGTTGTTGCCGTCGTCGTCGTCGCCCCGGTCGCCGAGGCCGGTGTCGTCGTCGGAATCATCGTCCGTCGTGTCGTCGTCGCCCGGATGAACGTCGTCGTCGGCATCATCGTCGAGATCGTCATCTGAATCGTCGTCGCTATCGTCGTCCGAATCATCGTCGCTGTCGTCATCGGCGTCGTCATCGGAGTCGTCGTCCGAGTCATCGTCCGAGTCGTCATCCGAGTCATCGTCCGAATCATCGTCCGAATCATCGTCCGAATCATCGTCCGAGTCGTCGTCGCTATCGTCGTCGGAGTCGTCGTCCGCGTCGTCGTCGCTATCGTCATCCGAATCGTCGTCCGCGTCGTCGTCGGAGTCATCATCCGAATCGTCGTCCGCCGTATCGTCATCAGCGGTGTCATCATCCGCCGTGTCGTCGTCAGCCGTGTCGTCATCGGCGATGTCGTCATCCCCCGTATCGTCGTCACCGCTATCCGTTGTCGTGGTCGTGCTGGTGGTGGTCACGATGGTCGTCGTGGTCGACGGTTCCATCGTCGTCGTCGTGATCGTGGTGGTGGTCGTCGGCTCCATCGTCGTCGTAACAACCGTGGTCGTCGTGGTGGACGTCGACGTCGTCGTGGTCGGCGGTGTCGTGGTGGTGGTTGTCGTCGTCGTGGTCGGCGGCGTCGTGGTGGTGGTTGTCGTCGTCGTGGTCGGCGGCGTCGTGGTGGTGGTGGTCGTCGTGGTCGGCGGCGTCGTGGTGGTGGTGGTCGTCGTGGTCGTGGTTGTCGTTCCGAAGAGGAAGAACCGATCGATCGCCCAGTACGAGATGATG
>CAZPJD010000147.1:0-13551 GCA_964586775.1 uncultured bacterium
GAGGAAGCCGGCGATCCCTACATCGCCTACGACTACTACTACAACAACCTCGAAGTGAACGGGCGCACCTTCGCGGGATACCTGAATCCCAACGCCGAGGAAACGGCGATGATGAGCGAATGGGGCCTCGAGATGCAGCTCAAGGACTACCAGACGCTCATGAACCTCATCCCCGAGGAGCGCCGATCGACCAACGTGTTCTTCGGCGGGCACTCGCGCGGAGTGTGGTTCGCGCAGGCATTTGCCGGGTGGGAGTACGAACCCGGTCGAGTGGTGGGCAACGATCTGGCGGGCGTGATCCTGCTCGACGGCGCGGCGCGGCGCAACGAAACGTACACCGAGTCCGATTACCTGTCGGACGTTCAGAAGATCCGCGTGGGCGATCTGCCGCGCACGACGCTCTTCTCGTTCTTCTCGCCCGACCTCTACACATTCCTCGAAATCTTCACGATGGCCGCGTCCGACGATCTGGCCGACACGAGCGACCCGACGCTCGGCCCCGACGGCCACTTTCCGTACCTCGGCCCATTCCAGATTCTCAAACCGCTCATGACGCGCGGCCACGATGTGACGCTCACCAACGAGGCCTTCGTCGGTCTCGTCGCCGACGACGAGTACGGCCTGATGGAGAACTTCCACGGCCACATGGGTCGGCTGACGGGCGGGCAGGTCTGCCACGACTTTCTCGGCGATTTTCCGTGCGAGGACGGCGCGTCGTACAGTTGGCTCAACTATGACGAGGTCGAGCCGCACGAGCTGATGAAGGCGCAGTCGCTGATTCAGAACATCTACGAGGGCCCGTCGAACAACGCGGACCCCTACTACAGCTACCGGCTCGACATCGACCTCTATGTGGCCGACCTGTGCGACACGCTGGGAACCTGGCGCGACTCCTACTTTCAACTCTACTCGTCGCAGATGGACGCGCCGGTGTACGTGATGGCGACGGCTCTGGTCGCCGAGACCGGAACGATGGAAGAGTATCGCGACCAACTCCCGCCCGTTCGCGGATACGACGTGCCGCGCACCGAGGTGGGATACGACCTGCTCTACCAGACGGACTGGGAACACATCGACGGCCTGCAGGTCGAGCCCGAGTACAACAACTTCTTCACGGATCTCGCCGATTGGGTGACGACGTGGTCGGACGGCGAGGTGCAGGTGCCCGAGTTCGGCACGCCTTGGGAAGAGGTCGCGGACCAGTATCCCGTGTTCTAAGCCTTACGCGAATCGACGACGGGTCGGCGTGCGCGCCGGCCCGTTTTCATTTGTCGGGTGGCGACTCCGCGTCCTCCCACAACCGGCATTCGTCGCCCACGCAGTCTTTGAGCGCGGCGACGAACTCCGAGAGCGTGCCGCGTACGGACTCGTATTGAGCGTCTTCGTGCGCGCTGTCGAGCTGAAACGGATCGACGGCGATCTCGTAGAATTCACTGTCGGTCGGCACGCCGAAGAACGAGCGATACTCGACCTGAATGAACCCCGCCCCTTCCGGCGCGCCCGCGCCCGAGCGCACCGCGGCGAAGGTCGGCACCTCGATGGTCGTGCCCGTCGCCGACCAGTGCTCGAAGAGCAATCGCCTGCGCCAGTCGTTTCGATCCGGGTCCTCGATGAGCGGCGCGAGCGAACGCCCGTCGACGGGAATCGTCGGCTCGGCACCCGCGAGATCGGCGAAGGTGGGCGCGAGATCGTTGTTCGCGACCATGGCGTCGATCGACGCCTTCCCGATGCCCGGCACGCGCATGTAGAGCGGAATGCGGATCGACTCCTCGTAGGGCGCGTTTTTCTGCGGGATCAGGTGCCGGCCGAGCAGATAGCCGTTGTCGGAGGTGAAAATGAGCAGCGTGTCGTCGAGAGCGCCGCGCGCCACGAGCGCGTCGTAGACGTCTCCAATCAGGACGTCCAACGCGAGCATCGACGCCGCCATGCCGTTGTATTGCGCGCGGGCGTTTTCGATGTCGTCCTCGGTCAGGTGCGGGCGGTCGGCCAGGTACGGCGGTTTGTCCGAAATGTCGGCCTCGTTGAAGCTCGGCTCGTCGGGCAGATCGAGGTCGAGCACGCCCTCGTGCCGCGGCGCGGGGCGAATGGAGAGTTCGTACCAAGCCGAGTACGTGGGCTGCTGATCGAGCCAGTCCTCGGGAAACTCCACGTGCGGCGCGAGCGGTGTGACCCACAAAAAGAACGGATCGTCCGGCGACGCGTCTTCGATGAACTCCATCGATCGCACGGCGAGAATATCCGTCTGATAGTCGTCCTCGCCCTCGCCGTAGGCCACGAGCTCGCCGTTGTCGTTCACGGTGTTGCCGTACACCGAATACACGGTGCTCGAAGTCAGCGCCTGCCAGTCGCTCCAGCCGGGCGGGATGTAGTCGTCCTCGGTCTCGGTGCCGTAGCCGTTGAGGTACTTGCCGACGAGCCCCGTCGTGTAGCCCGCGTCCTGTAGCCACGTCGCCACGGTGGACGTGTCGTCGAGGCGCGTGACACCGCCGAACGGGAAGTTGTTGGTGCGCACGTTGTTGTTGTGCGTGTATTGGCCGGTCAGAAACGTCGCGCGCGACGGACAGCACAGCGGATTGGTCACGTAAGATTCGCGAAAGTCGATCCCCGCATCGATGATTTTTTCCTTCAGGTTCGGCATGTGGCCGCCGTCGATGAGGACGTCGAGCAGCTTCTCGTCGAGGTCATCCGCCATGATGACGACGATGTTCGGCCGGTCGATCATGTCGTCGTCGCCATCGTCATCAACGGCCGTGTCGTCGTCGGTGTCGTCGTCGTCATCAGAATCGTCGTCAGGCTCCGGGCTCGTCGACGAATCGTCATCGTCACCGCAAGAGCAGGAAACCGCCGATCCGATCGCGAATATGGCAAGAAATGCGACGAGATACTTTTGCACCGCGAATTCCTCCATGGCCCCGAAAATGCGATCAACAATCCATGGACGAATAAAAACAGGAATGCGCCGCCGACGCAACCGGCGACGCATTCCGCGCGATCGAAATCGTCAAGCCGCGAGCGGTTCGGCGCGGTTGCGGATCGCCTCGACCTTGGGGTCCATCACGGCAAACCACAGCGGCGGGATGAGCGCGAGCAGCACCATACCCGCGTAGCCCGTGGGGAGCTGCGGGCTTTCGTCGAAGTGACGCAGGATCTGATAGCGCCGTCCCGCGTAGGCGTGGTGGTCGGAATGACGCTGGAGATGGAAGAGGAAGTAGTTCGTTATCCAGTTGCTTGCGTTCCACGAGTGCAGCGGGTTCACGATTTCGTACTTGCCCGCCGCCGTCTCGCGGCGCTCCAAGCCGTAGTGCTCCAGGTAGTTCACGACCTCGAGCAGCGAGAACGCGATGATCGATTGGCCGATGAAGAAGAAGAACGCTTTGGGGCCGAGCCCGGCGAGGATCGCGACCGCGAGCGCGCCCGAGTAGATCGTGCCCATCAGCACGCGGTTGTGAATGCTCCATACCGGTTTTTTCATCCGGTTCACGCGGCGCGTTTCGATCTCCCACGCCGATTTGAACGTGCCCATCACCGTGCGCGGCCAGAAGCGGTAAAAACTCTCGCCGAGCCGCGACGTGGCGGGGTCGTTCGGCGTTGCGACCTGCGCGTGGTGGCCGTAGACGTGCTCGATGCCCCAGTGCATGTAGCACACGGTCCACAGCATCACGTTGCCCAGCCGCCGCTCGAACTTCACGTCGCGGTGCACAAGTTCGTGCGCGACGTTGATGCCCATCGCGCCGCCGCACACGCCGACGGAAAACAGCAGGCCGATGGACTCGAGCGTCGTCAGGTCGGCGTAGGTGATCGCCCACAGCCCGAACCCGACCACAAACACCTGCGTCGGCGCGCAAATCCACGTGATCCAGCGGAACGGCCGGCTGTCCACGAGCGCCTTCTCCGCCTCCGGCGACGGGTTGTTCTTGTCCACCCCCAAAATCAGGTCGAGGATCGGGATGAGCCCAAACACCCAGATGATGGTGGAAAATGACGCCCATCCGCCCATCGCGTAGCCGACAAACACGGTCGACGGCAAAAGCACAATGAGGGTGAATGGCCAAAACTTCACCTGGCGTTCCGTGTACCGCGTCGCGAATTCCATCGCCATGCGCCGACTCCTTCTTCCCCGTTCGATTCGTCCCGTTCACGCACCGATCATGTTGCCGCCGCAGACCCGCAGAACACCGCCCGTGATTCCAAAGGCGCCCGGGCTCGCCAAAAACGCAATGGCATCGGCTACGTCACGCGGCAGTCCGCCCTGCGACAGGCTCGCGATGCGCCGGCCGATCTCGCGCGTCATCGTCGGGATCGCCGCCGTCATGCGCGTCTCGATAAACCCCGGCGCGACCGCGTTGATGGTGATGCCGCGCGGCGCGAGCTTCGCCGCCTGATAGCGCACATAGCCGATCACACCCGCCTTCGCCGCCGAATAGTTCGTCTGGCCGAAATTGCCCGCGATTCCCGCGATCGACGACAGACACACCACGCGCCCGCCCTCGCGCAGCAGCGGTTTCGGTCCCTTGGCGAGCGCCGCCGTGATGGCCATCGTCGCGCCGAGACTCACGTTCACCGTCAGGTCCCACGCCTCGCGCTTCATGTTGCGCAGCGTCTTGTCCCGCGTCACGCCCGCGTTGTTCACCAAAATGTCGATTCCGCCGAATTCGGATCGCACTCGATTGACAATGTGCGCGGCGGCCTCGGAAGAGGTGACATCGCACGCCATCGCCGTGCCGCGCAGTTCGCGCGCGGTTTCTTCCGACGCCGCCAGGTCATCGGGGCGGTCGAGCACGATCACGTGCGCGCCTTCGGCGGCCAGAGCGCGCGCCGTGGCTTGGCCGATGCCCCGCGCCGCGCCGGTCACGAGCGCCACCTTGCCGTCCAGCGCCTGCACGAACGCGGGCGCGGCGGCGGGTTTGGCCGCGAGCTTCGACACGTGAATCGGCTGGCCGGTCACGTACGCGCCGTGATCGCCGAGCACAAAACGCAGCGGTCCTTCAAGCCGATCCTCGGCACCGGATTCGACCGTCACGAGATTCGCCGTCGAGCCGCGCCGCCCGATCTCCTTGGACACCGCTCGCACGAAACCCTCGAGCGCGCGCGACGCGGCGGCGGCCTCGGCGCTCTTCGCCGCGGATTCGGGCCGACCGATGACCACGACACGCGCGCAAGAACCCGTGCGCCCCACGAACGCGTGGAAAAATTCGTAGACCTTCGCGAGGTCGGTCGCGTCCGCCAAGCCGGTCGCGTCGAAGACCAGTGCATCCGCGCCGAACTCCGACGGCACGTTGTCGGGCGCGATGGGCGCGGTCGCCACACCCGCCTTTTCAAACGGCTTGTTTTCGCCCGCGCGGGCGTACACGGTTGCACCGGCCCGGCCGAGCACGTTCGCGACGGCGTCGGCCACCGCGCCCGGCTTGGCGAATCCCGCGATCACGCGACGCCCTTCGAGCGGGCGCGCCGACCACCCGCCGCTCGCGCGGCGCAGTTTGGGCGGCAGCGGCACGGGCAGGCCGAGCGTGCCGACGAGTTTGCGAAACTGCGGATTCCACGTGAGTTGATTCAGCACATCGCCCATTTCAAATCCCCCATCATCCCTCACGCGCGAAGCGCGTAGGTCCCCGACATGTTCAATGTTCCGCCGCACCGCTCGCCGACGTACAGGCCGTTTGCGCCGTCGGTAAAAATCCCCACCGCGCCCGGAAGCACGACGGGGCGCGTGAAGCGCGCCTCGATCTCGCGGATCGCGAAGGGATCGCCGCCGCAAATCCCCCACGCGAGCGCCTCGAACGCGCGGGCGAACGTGGCGAACCCGTGCAGGATGACGTTCTTAAAGCCCGCCGCCCTGGCGTAAGGCCCGAACCAGTGCAGCGGGTTGAAGTCGCCCGTCAGCACCGCGAAGTCGAATCCCGCGCCCGACCCGATGCGGCGAAACGCGATCTCGTGCGCATCCGGCGGCACGCTCGGCTGCTCTTTCTTTTCGCCACGCCCCCGCGACGCCAGCGGTACGAACGCCCGGATTTCGCAGTCGAGCGCATCGGGAATCGTGTCGGTGCCCGTGACGACGCGCTGATGAAAGATTGCGCGAGTGCCGTCGTCGTCGACGTGTTCGAGCCACGCGCGGATGCGCATCCGCTCGCCCATGGGAATCGGCGTATTCACCGTCATGCGGCAGCCCGCGTTGAGCACCTTCGACATCGGATAGGTGAGCCCTTCCAGCGTGCGCGCGGCGAAGGGCACGGCCCATTGCGGGAACATGTGCGGCGGCAGGCGGTCGCCGTAAGCGCCCGGCGAACCACCGACATTCTTCACGAACGCCCGCACCAGATCGGCGGGACGCGGCGCGATGCTCGCCTCGATCACGCGGCCCGGCGTGACCGGCGGCGTGGGCACGAGACGCGGGCCGAAGCTCTGGCGCGCCGACGCGAACGCGACGCGCCCGAGCGTGGCGAGAACCGGACCCTGATAGCGAACGTAGCGGGGCGACACCGACATGGCCCGCCTCACGCCCGCGCGGCTTCGGCGTCGCCCTGGCCTTCGAGGTCTTGCAGGATACGCGGCGAGCCGTTCGTGATGAGGTGATAGTGATGCCGACACCGCGCGTCGGCGCGCTCGGTGTACCGATCGACCAACTCGCGCCGCTCGGGGAACTTGCGCGCCTGCTTCCACAGCACGCGCGCGATCGCCGCGTCGGCCAGAATGCGCGTCAGGTTTTCGGCGTGCAGCATGGCGTAAGCGAAATCGCGTTTGGGATTCCAGTTCTTGAAGAACTCGCTCGTCCACGTGCTCATCGGTTTTTTCGAAACCGCCTTCATCTTGTCGGTGGCGACTTTTTGCATCAGGTGCTGCGTGGCGCGGTAGGCGGTGGATTCGATGCGGGCGACGCGCCGCTCGATGGGATCGGTCGCCGAGACCGACAGCCAGCGCGCCTGCGCCGCGCGACGCACGAATTCCTGCGGGTTTTTCATCACGCCCATCAGCGTGTCCTTCATCGCCATCAGCGACTGGATCTGGCTCGTGCCCTCGTAGATCGGCATGACGAGCGCGTCGCGCATGAGCTTCTCGACACCGGTCTCGCGGATGTAGCCCGACCCGCCGTGGATCTGCATCGCGCGGCGCGCCATCTCGACGGCCTTCTCACTCGCCAGGTACTTGAGCAGCGGCGTCGCCTGGCGCGAAACGGCGGCGTAGTGATCGGCCATCTTCGCGTCCTGACGCGAGCCCATCGAGTCGGCGTCGTGAAAATACCGCGCGCGCAGGCGGAGTTTTTGCGCCATCTCCTCGTGCCACGCGCAGTGGATCGCCAGCGCGCGCAGGCCCTGCAGATCGGTGCGCATCTCGTCGAGGTAATCGGCGATCAATTCGTGTCGGCCGATGGGCTTGCCCATGGAGACGCGCTCCGCCGCATACGCCGTCGCCGCGCGATACGCGGCCTCGCACAGGCCGATCGACTCGAAGCCCACGCCCACGCGCGCGTTGTTCATCAGCAGCAGCATGAGCTTGAAGCCCTCGCCGCGCTGCCCGATGAGCTGCGCCGGCGTGTCCTCGAAGGCGATCGTCGTGGTCGCCGAGCCGTGATGGCCCATCTTTTCCTCGACGCCCACGAACTGCGCGTAGCGCGTGCGCGTGCCGTCGGGCTGGTCCTCGAACGCGGGCACCAAAAAGAGTGAGAGCCCCGCGAGGCCCGCGAAGGGATCGCTCGGATCTTTCGATTCCTCGGTGCGCGCGATGACCACGTGGTACTTGGCGTGACCCGACGTGATGAAAATCTTCTGGCCGGTCACGCGCCAGACGCCGTTTTCGTCCTGCCGCGCGCGCGATTTGAGCCGCGCCATGTCCGAACCCGCGTCGGGCTCCGTGATGTCCATCGAACCCCACGCCTCGCCCGAGATGATCTCGCGGATTTCCTTCTCGAATCGGGTTCCCGCGATGCGCCAGGCGTCTTTGTCGACCGTCGTCGTTCCCTCGTGCACCGAATACATCAACAGCGCCATGGCGATGCCGCCGTGGAAGCTGTGGTGCGCCATCACCGACACGTCGGCGCGGCCCATGACCTCGCTGTTGAGGAAATACACCAGCAGCGGCGCGTTCGACCCGCCCAGTTCGCGCGGCACGCACAGCCCGTGCAGTTCGAGTCCCTTGATCTGGTCGAAGATGCCCTGAAGGAGTGGCGGAAAGCTGACGTGCCCGTCCTTGAAGCACACGCCATCGCGGTCGATTTCGAGCGCGTGCGGCGCGATCTGCTCCGCCGAGAACTCGCCGACGAGTTGCAGAATGCCCTTGTAGAAGTCGACCGCTTCGGAGGCGTTGCGGAAGCCGTCGGGCGAGCGCCAGTTGTACTCGGTGATCTCGACCAGCGGCGTCCAGTCGATCCCCTTGTCCACGTAAAACTTCAGGTCGTCGTTGTCGTCGAAGAAATTGGCCATGGTCGCCCCCTCCCCTCAGGTTCGCTCGGGGTTCGCGAAGAATCCCCGGCGTGCGATGCGAATCATCTCCCGTAGCTGCCGGTCCATCGGATCCACGTCGTCGTCGTCACTGGGCACGAGCTGCGTGAGCACGTCCGACGACGCGATATTCGAGATCACCATCCCCACGATCTGCGACACGAAAGCCGGCACGTCGAGTTCGGCGTCCACCGTTCCGTCCTGCTGTCCCCGGCGCATCGTGTCCACGACGAGCCCGATCCATGGGTGCAGGTGGTCGCGAAACATCGCGAGCAGCGACGCCGGCCGGTCGAGCAACTCGCGCACGAGCAGCCGCGCCCGCGCCGCGTCCTCGCGGAAGAACTGAATCACCGCGAAGATCGCGGCCTCGAAGCCCTCTTGCCCCGTCGACGCGGCCTGAAGGATGCGCGGGACGACGTCCTTCCAGCGCGTGATGAGCGCTTCGAGCACGGCCACGCGGATCGCATCCTTCGACGGAAAGTGGTGCAGCACCGACGGCTTGCGGATGCCGACCGCGTCGGCGATGTCCTGCAACGACGTGCCGTCGAACCCCGCCCCTGCGAACAGCCGCGTCGCCGCCGCGAGGATCTGCTCGCGCATGTCGTGATGCTCGTGCGCGCCGTTCGCGTATGGGCTGTCGAATTCCGTCGCCATGGAAGCTCCCGGCCCCTCTTCACCGACCATTCGGTCGTCGTTTATCTACCGATTGGTCGCTTATAGACTACCAAACGGTAGACGGCAAGAAAATTCGACGCCTTTGCGAACTGGATTACCGGATGTGGCCCGGGTCAGGAATCGGCGGGTTTTTCGAGGACGACCTCGATGGGCGAAAACGCGCTTTGCAGGGCTTCCGGTGCGTCGCGACGCACCCAGAACGCCACGGCGGGCTCGAATCCCAAGAGCCGCCCGGGGCGATACGCGGCCTGAAACGCCTCGTCGGTGAAAAACTCGTAGTAGTTTTTCACGTTCACCAAACGGTCCTCGATGAACCTGCGTTGGCGCTCGGCCCAGAAACCCTCTTTCTTTGGGGCGAACTCGCGGCGCAGCCGTTCCACCATATCGACCGGCACAGTAATCGTGTCGGTGTCTTCCAGCAGCGGGCCCATGTAGATCAAATCCGGGTGCAGCTCCGAAATGCGCGCGAGGTCCATCTTTTCGTGGCCGGGAAAACCCTTGCCAAGTTCGACGGGGCGGTGCGCCACGACCGGATCGGCGAGGCCATGCGAATCGTAGGCGCGAAGGCCGCTCTCGTACGGCAGCGCGCCGGCGGGCATGAGGTAGATGAAGGTGTCCGGCGGCACCGCGCCCCGCAGCGCGACGCCGACCTGCTGCCAGAGCCCCGTCGTCTCGCGATGGCGCAGCACCGCCGTCATCGCGCTCGCGGCCGTGACGCCGGTGGCGATCGCGAGCAGCACCGCCGCGCGCGCGCGGTACCCGACGAGCCCGTGCGCCTGCCGCTCCGCTCGCCGTCGTTCCAGTTCGCTCCACAATCCCTCGGCCAGCCACGCGATCACCGGCACGACCGGCACGAAGAAACGGTGATATGGGAAATAATCGCCGCCCACGTAAGTGTTGTACGCGGCGTACGCACCAATCCACGCCAGGCCGAGCGAGACGCGCGTGCGTATCGCCGGCGTGCGCAGACCGATCCGCGCGGCGACGACGACGACCGCAAACGCGAGCCAGTTCAGAATCAGCCACAAACCGACGTAGCCGATCCCGCGCAGCCACAGGTCCGCGCCGCCGCCGTCGACCTTGGCGTAATAGGCGTTGGGGAACGGATAGCCGTAATACGACCACCGCCACGCGAGCACCGGGCCGAAGACCGCCGCAAACACCAGCGTGAGCGTGACCGACGACCTCCAGCGCGCTCCGCCCTTTTCCAGCACGAAGAGAATCGCTGCCGCGAGACCGGCGAAGGCCACGGCTTCCATGCGCACGCACGCCGCGATGCCCAGCGCCGCGCCGCACCACGCGGGCGAAATGCCGCGCTCGATCCGCAGCACGAGCGCCGCGAACCCCGCGAACATGAACGCCGAGAAAAATAGCGTCTCCATGCCCGAGGAGAGGTAGAACCACACGGCGGGGTGCGTGACGAGGATGACCGCGCCGAGGCCGATGGGGAACGTGGATTTCGATCCGTCGCCGCGCGGCCATGCGAGCGCGCGCAGGCCAAGGAGTATGAGTGCGATGGCGAAGGTGTTGAGGCCAAACGCCGCATAAGCGGGCGGCGCGCCCAGCTTCATGGCGAGGCCGACGAGCAGCGCAAAAAGAAAGTTCGACGCCGATTCGACGTGCTCGCCGACGTTGTAGACGAGCCCCTGCCCCTCCGCGAAATTCGCCGAGCAGCGAAACGTGATGAACGAGTCGTCGACGAGCCCGAGGTGCAGCCACGGACCGACGATGGCGATCACCGCGGCGGCCGCGACGGCGAGCGCGGCGGCAATCGACACGTCGTGACGCGACAGCGCAATGGGATGGATCGATTCCGGCGGCATTGGGACGACCTCGTGGAGGCCCCGAACATACCCATCCCGCGCGGCCGTGTCACGTCGAGTGGAGTGCCTTGTTCGCGCGGGCCAACTTGCTCTATCGTTCGCGCCGTCCCATGACCGAAACGCCTGCCATATCCGCCAAGGGGCGCAGCGATGTGTGGATCGTCCTCGCCGTGCTGCTCGTCGGCATCCCCACCCTGTGGCAGCCGATGGGGCTCGACCACGGCAACTGCGGCTACGTCGCCGATGTGATCCTCCACGGCGGCGCGCCGTACAAGGATGCGTGGGAGACGCGCCCGCCCGCGATTTTCTACATCAACGCGGCGGCCATCGCGGTGTTCGGCAAGAACGCCTTCGCGTTTCGCATGTTCGATCTGCTGTGGCAGCTCGCGGCGGCGCTGGCGCTCGGCGCTCTCGCGCGGCGATGGTTCGGCGCACGAGCGGGCATGTTCGCGGGCGTGCTCTTCGCGGCGGTGTATTTTATTCCCGCCTCGTATTGGGATCTGGCGAACGGTGACATCTACATCGTCCTGCCGTCGGCGCTCGCGTTGCTGTGCCTGTTGCCGCGGCGCGGACCGCGACTCGCATGGGACGCCGCGTGCGGCGCGCTCGTCGGGTTCGTCTTCTGGGTCCGCTTCACGCACGGCCTTTTCGGCCTTCCCGTGCTCGCTTGGATCCTCGCCGAGAATCTGCACGAACGGCCCTACGGGCTTACGAATCGCGCCCTTCGCCTCTCCGCCGTGGGGGCCGGATTCGCGGCCGTCGTGGGCGGCTACCTCGCCCTGCTCGCCGCGCAGGGCGCGCTCGGCGATTTCCTCTACACGGTTTTCGATTTCGACATGAAGTACGCGCAAACGACCTATCGTGGCGGATTCCCCGAGTTCGCGCGGTTTGTGATCGCCAAGCATGTGATCTGGTCTTGGCGTAATCTGGCGGTGGTCACCCCCGGCGCGCTCGCGTTGATCCAGCTCGCGCGCACGCGCCCAGTTACGCTCACGACGATCGTGCTTGGCGCGTGGACGGCGGCGACTTACGCGGGGGTCGCCATCATGGCCAAGTTTTTCGTCTATCACTGGTTCGCCCTGCTCGGCCCGCTCTCGGTGCTCGCCGGGTTCGCGCTCGCCGAGGCAACGGCCAAGCCGCGCGCCGCGTGGATCACCACCGGCCACCGCATCGTGATGGCGGTCTGCGTGGCGCTGCTGGCGCTCGCCGTGGCGGGGCAGACGCTCGTGCGCGCCTCAGAGGGTTTTCGTCTTGCGACCGGGAAGATGTCGCGCGACGAGTATCTCGCCAGCTTCGACAACCTGCGCGACTTCGGCACCTTCTCGGCTACGGCGAATCACCTGGGCGGCGAACTTCTGCGCGAGCGCACCTCGCCCGATGACAAAATCTGGATCTGGAGCGCGAGCACTCTGGTGCTCTTCAACGCGGATCGGCTCGGCGTGGGGCGGTTCGGCACCAACCTGATGCTCGCGCCCGCGTGGCGGCGAGCCGACTGGACGGACGAACTGCTGCGTCTCGTGCAAACGGAACGGCCCGCGTATGCGATCGTCACCTTCGGCGACGCGGGCGCGCCCATCACGGGCGGCGAGCTCGATTCGCGTCAGCTTCTGGCGACGTTTCCGGAACTCGCTGCGTATTGGCGCGAGAACTACGAACTGGAATCGACCATCGGCAACATGGAGTTTCACCGGCGGCGCGATTTGCCGCCAACCGTCACGACGACGCCTTCTTCGCCTTGAACGGCTTCGCGTCCGACGGCTCCACCCGGATGAACGCGTCCTTGACGTCCACGTCCGCCGTGTTCTTCACAAAAAACAGCGCGCGGTCGTGCAAATAACGCAGTTCCATCAGCTCGTAGTCGGCCAGCATCGTGGTGGAAAAAAGAAAATCGAGCGTGGTGTCGCGCCGAGCCGCGAAGGACTTCGGGCTCGCGATCGTGTCGTCCGATTTCAGTTCGCCGCGCTCATAGCGCTCCCGCAGGTCGAAGAACTCCTTGAGCACGAGATTCACCTCGATCCCCGGCTCTTCGACGAAAAAGAAAACGAGATCAGGGTCAATTTCGCGCACGCGCTCGTAGTCGGCTTTCTCGTGACCCGCGACGCCATCGCCGAGTTCCACGTGCTTGTGCGCGATCACCGGGTCCGTCAGGCCCAGGCTGTCGTACGACGTGAGGCGGCTGAAATACGGCATCGCCCCCGCGGGCGCGAGAAAGAGCGTCGTCTCGCGCGGGACCTTTTTTCGCAGCACCTCGCCGATTCGCGCCCACGCGTTCACGAGCTCGATCTGCGAATAGTACTTCCAACCGTTCAGCGGGAAGGCGATGTTCCACACGAGGGCGACGAAGAAAAACACCGAGGCGCGTCGCCAGAACCGCTGGCGCGTTCCTTCATCGGCGCTTTCGACGGATCGCCCAGGCAGATGGCCGAGCGCGGTGGGCGTGATCCATGCAAACACCGGCAGCACCGGCACGAAGAAGCGCCCGAAGGAAAAGTAGTCGCCGCCGACGTAGATGTTGTACGCGACGTATCCCGCGATCCAGACGAGCCCGAGCGCCATCGTGCGGCGCGTCGTGTCATCTCCCCGACGCGCGGCGAGGAACGCGCCGAGCGTGACCGCGATGG
>CAZPJD010000148.1:0-5899 GCA_964586775.1 uncultured bacterium
TCTCGGGATCGATCTTCAGGTTGCGGCGCAGCCGCTCGGCCTTGATGGCGGCCATCGCGTTTCGCGCGAGGTGCGCCGCCTCGAGTTTTTCTTTGTACATCGGCTGCTGCTCGCGCACGAGAAACCGCTCGACGGCGAAAACTCCCGCGAGCGCGAGCAGGGCGATGACCGCCAGTTCGAGCCGCGAAACCCGGTGCGGACGCCAGTAGACTTTTTTCATGTCCACAGCTCCGTTCCGACGAGGATGACGAGCAGGAGCCGCACCACCGCCGACGCGGTGAGGAGCGACGAGAGCGTTTCCACCACACCCTGGCGGTCGAACCAGATCGCGATCAGGCCGGGGATGATGTAGCCGATGACCTCGAAGTCGAACCCCGTCGCCTTGGTGATGTTCGCGTAACGCAGGAACATCCCGATCAGATAGCCGACGAGAATCATGAGCACCGTGCGCCGCCTGCCGAACACGACCGTGAACGAGGCGAACGAACGCACGATGATGAACGCGACGAAGCCCGAGCCGATGGTCACGGCCACGTCGAGCGGGCGCGTGAGCTGGAGAGCCACGTAGCCGGGCACGACCATGCCGCCGGCCGCCACGCCGAACAGCTCGGTGAACAGCAGGCTCACCACGAGCCCGATCCCGATGGAAAGCGGAAGCAGCTCGCTCATTCATCCCCCTTCGGGATCTCGCGATTGCGGAAATACGACACCAGATCGAGTCCCTGCCCGCCGATGTTGCCGAGACCCATGACGAGCCCCGTGCGACCGATGTGGCCGACGACGCGCTCGAAGATCTCGTGCGTAAGGTGATCCTCGGCGAAGACGATGCCGGCGCCGTCCACGCCCGACTCCATCGCCTCGCGCGCGAAGACGTAGGTGCCTTCGCCCATGAGCACGACGTGATCGGCCTGCGGCCAGTCAGCGTAGGCCGCGCCGAGTTGTTTGGAGCGATCCGTGCGATCACCGCGGCAGTTGAAGACCAGCACCTTCGTTTTCAGGTGGCCGTACCGCGCGAGCGCCATGCGCCAGATGCGCTCCGACGACTCGGGGTCGTTGGCCGCGAATCCGTTCACGAAGACGATGGTCTTGCCGAAAAACGCCAGCTCGTGCTCGGTCATCGCGCCGGGGTCGGGTTGCGCTCTCCACATCCCGCGCAGGGCGGTGTCGCGCGGCACGCCGACGTCTTCACACACGCGCAGCGCCAGCGCGACGTTTTCGGCGTGTTCCCAGTATCGGAATCGGCCCATCTCGTCGTCGGTCAATGCCGCGGCCGCATCCTGGGTCGTTCCGATCAGGTTTGCCGCGCGATCGCGCGCCGCCGCTTCGATGATCGGCAGATGGCGACGCTCCGCGGTGAAGATCTTTCCGCCCGGCGGGATCATGCCGCACAGCGCCCAGGCCACGTCGTCCTCGTCCGGACCCATCACGTCCAGATGGTCGGCCCGGGCGTTGGTGATGACGCCATGCGTGGCGCGGACGAATCGGTTCTCGGACAGCCACTGATATTCGGGCTGAAGCGCCATGCACTCGATGACGAGCGCCTTCGAGTTGTAGGCCGACGCCACATCGACGATGCGCACCTGCTCGATGACGTTTGCCCGCGAGGGGCGATACACGGGCAGCTCGCGGCCGTCGGGCAGGATCACGCGGGCGAGGGTGCCGGTCGTCTTGGCGGTGGTGACGAGGCCGCCCTCGCGCAGCCCGGCGGCGATCAGGCGCGTGACGCTCGACTTGCCGCGCGTGCCGTTGACGTGGATGCGGATCGGGATTCGGGCGAGGTTTCGCCGGTGCCGGACGGATTCCAGCACGCCGAGGCCGACCAGCAGCGCGGTCAGCGCGATGAGCACATACGCGGTCATATCTCCCTGACCATACCGCCCCTTCGGTCGCGGTTTCTAGAGGTCGCACGCGGCGGTTGTCAACGTCGCGGGCGGGCCTTGGGCATGCCGGGTGTTGGTGCTAATGTCCGGGCACCACTTATCCTCGTCTATGTCCGGAGAGTCGATGTCCGGCGTTCAACATGACGGCCACGCGGGCGAACCCGGCGACGCGGCGGGTCCCGCCTGTGGCTGGGTCACGATCTACGACGCGTCGTCTTGCGATCACCGCGTGTTCGACGAGGTGCGCGACCTCGCCCACTGCCCCGCGCCCAAGGGCGTGACCTGGGTCCACACCGAGGGGTCCGAGCGACAAGACCTGTACGAAGAGGTCGGCCAGCTCTTCGGCATCCACGATCTCGCGATCGAAGATGTCGTCCACACGCGGGCGGGACCCAAGGTCGAGGATTACGAAAACGGTTACTTCATCGTCGCGCGGATCCTGAATCGGGAAGACGGCGAAATCGGAGGTATGCAGGCGAGCCTCTATCTCGGCCGCAATTTCCTCGTCACGCACGTTCAAAAACCGCACCCCCTGTTCAGCCAGGTGGTCGAAATGGTGCGTGCCGGGGTCGGCCGCATTCGTAAAGTCGGCCCGGACTTTCTCGCCTACCTGATTCTCGACAAGATCATCGACGGCTACTTTCCCGTCCTCGACGAGCTCGACGTTGAACTCGAAGAGCTGGAAGACCGCCTCACGGCCCGGGTGAACGAGCGGGTGCTCAAGCGCGTCCACCACATCCAGCGCGACCTGGTCGTGGTGCGGCGTTTGGCGTGGCCGATGAAGGAGGTCGTCTACGCTCTGATGCGCGACGAGAAGGGGGTTCTCGGCAAGGAGACCCGCCTGCACCTGCGCGACTGCCATGACCACACCACGCAGATCATCGACCGGGCGGAGCATTCGCGGGAAACGGCGGCGGGCCTGATGCAGTTCTTCCACTTCACCGAGGACCGGCAGCGCAACGAGATCATGAAGATGCTCACGATCATCTCCACGATCTTCCTGCCCCTCACATTCATCGCCGGCGTCTACGGCATGAATTTCGACCGCGCGCACGCGTGGAACATGCCCGAACTGGGATGGCCCTTCGGCTACGTGTTCTCGCTCGGCCTCATGGCGCTCACGGCCATCGTGATGCTGCTGTATTTCGTGCACAAGGACTGGATCGGCGCGTCGGAAGCCCCGCGCTGGCTCGTTTGGCTGCGTCGGTGGCGGGCGCGAACTTCGCGCGACGACGACTGACGCGATTACTCGGAGATTCCTGCGCGAAAAGCGTAGTGCACGATTTCGGCGAGCGTCTGCACGCCCAGCTTGGCCTTGATCGCCTTGATGTGCGTGCTCACGGTGCTGGGCATGAGCTTGAGTTCCTCGCAAACCATCGCCGGGCTCTTTCCGTGAAAGAGCAGCAAAAAAACCTGATACTCGCGGTCGGTCAATTGGTCGTGTCGCGGACCCTGTGCCCGCTGCGGCGACGCCGCCAGTTCGGCGAGCGAGTCGGTGATATAACGACGACCCGAAGCGACGCGTCGGATCGCGTCGAGCAGTTCCTCGGGCGGTCGGTCCTTCGACAGATACGCCCACGCGCCCATGCTCAGCAGGCGCAGTCCGTACTGATCCTCGGGATACATCGACAGCACGATGACCTTCAAACCGGGTCGAAGGCCGAGCACGCGGTTGAGGACCTCGGTGCCGTTCATGTCGGGCAGCGACAGGTCGAGCACGAGCACGTCCCACGATTCGGTTTCGGCGCGGCGAATCGCCTCGCGACCGGTGGACACCTCGCCCACCACGGTCATGCCGGTGCAGTCCTCGATCAACCGCCGGATGCCTTCGCGCACGATGACGTGATCGTCGACCAGAAAGACGCGAATCATGACGATGCCCCGTTCGTCGGAGTGGAAGTCTTCACGGCATCCGCGATCGGAACGATGACGCGTACCTGCGTACCCCCGCCAGGCGCGGACGCGATGTCGAGGCGTCCGCCGATGGCCTGCGCGCGCTCCCGCATGCCCAGAATACCATAAGAATCGGGCGGACGATGCCCGACCGGGGGAAGCCCGATGCCGTCGTCGCAGATCCGCGCTTCGAAGACGTTGTCCTTGAGAAGCAGTTCCAGGTCCACCCGTGTCGCCCCGGCGTGGCGGATGATGTTGTTCACCGACTCTTGCACGATGCGATAGACCGCGATCGACTTTTCGGGATCGATCTGCGGATCGGGAGGCTGCATCGAAAGACGCACGTCGAGCGCGGTGCGTTCACGGGTTTCCTTCGCGAGCCATTCGAGCGCGGCGGGCAGGCCGAAATCCGACAGCACGCGCGGGCGCAGTTCCGAAACGATGCGCCGCGCCACCTTCATGGTTTCGGCCATGAGCGACTCGATGTGCTCCAGACGCGCGCGACGCGCATCCACGTCCTCGTCGGCGTGCCGACGCGCCAGCGCGGCCTCGATCCGCACGGCGGAAAGATTCTGTCCCAGCTCGTCGTGCAGGTCGCGCGCGATGCGCGATCGCTCCTCCTCGCGGGCGGTTTCGAGCTTCGCGGTCAGCCGGCGCAGATCGCGCGTCTGATCCGCCACGGTCGCTTCGAGGCGCTCGTTGGTGTCGCGGATGCGCTGCTGCAAGAAGAAGTCGCGGCGGATCAAAAAATAAATGGCGTGGCCCGAGAGCGTGGCGACGGCGCACGCAAACGCCATGTTGACGAGGCTCACGGGCACGTGGGGATGCAACAGGTATTGGGGAAAGGGCACGAAATAACCAACCAAGGCGGCCGCGGCGAAGAGCAGGGTGAGACCGAGGCGCTCGGGGAGTCCGACGAAGAATGGATATGTCCCGAACGGGACGAGATAAAGCCCATAGTACCAGGGTGTATTCAGGTCGCCGAGCTGTCCCACGAAATATCCCACGCACGCCATCGAAGTGACGCCGAGCACCATGCCGAATTCGGTCACGTGGCGACGAAAGCCCGACCATCGGCTCACCGCGTAACCCAGCAGGCTCACGGCCAGTGCGCCGAGGCGGAACTGGTGCAAACGGTGCAGTGTGACCGGGTCGTCGCCGTAGAGCAGGCGATCGGTGGGAGCGAAGAGGATGATGGCCACGATCGCGCATATCAGCAGCCACCGCGAAAAAGCGACGTTGATATCGCTCACGTACTCGCGAAAGCGCTCGTCCTCGTCCGCCGTTTTCATCTCGGGCAGAAGAAAATCGACGGGGCCTTCCAGCGCGTGGATCAGAAGTTGAAACAGACGATCCTGCAGGTTTTTCCTGGATGCGGGCATGGAGTATCCGGGATTGCGGCGCAAGCGGCATCTTGCCCGAATCGAGCGGGGCGCGCCACCGGAAATCGGTCGAAATCGCCTAGAAAAATTTCTAGGAATTTCTAGAACTTTTGGCGATAGACGCACTCCTGCGCGCGCGATAGGTTCGTTTTGTCATCGTGCTCCGAGGCGACGACCACGACCGAAACACCAGATTACACGCGGATGAAGGAAAACCGGCAGAGCGATCCCTCCAACCGCGTGTAAGACACGTCACACCTCAACGGTTGCGCCTTCTCCGCAGACGGGGAAGGCGCCTTTTTTTCGTTCTTTCGCAACACGAAACGACCTCGTGTGGACACGTTCGCAACCCGGCGATAAATTGACGTTCTCATTCCTCCGGTAGGTCATGCCGCCGCTTCGCAGCTCCATCAATCCACGTTCCGAGACGTTCGCCGCCAACGCCGCCGCGATGCGCGCGCTCGTGGACGACCTTCGCGCGAGGGTGGAACGCGTCAAGCTCGGCGGTCCCGAATCGGCGCGACGGCGCCACACCCGGCGCGGCAAGCTGCTCGCGCGCGATCGCATCCGCGTGCTGCTCGACGTCGGTTCGCCATTCCTGGAAATCGGCCAGCTCGCGGCGCTTGGCGTCTACGACGACGACGTGCCCAGCGCGGGCGTCGTGGCGGGTATCGGTCGCGTGAGCGGCGTCGAGTGCATGATTCTGGTCAACGACGCCACCGTGAAGGGCGGCAGCTACTACCC
>CAZPJD010000149.1:0-15219 GCA_964586775.1 uncultured bacterium
GCATGGGATGGGCTTGCCGGAGCGGCTGCTGCGCAGAGGTCGCGGAGGGGGCTTCGACCACAACAACGACAACCGCCGCCACGACGTCGACCGCCACGACGACGTCGATCGCCTCGTCGACGACCACGACGTCCGTCGGCACCACCACATCCACCACCTCGACGACGATCCCCCTCTCCATACACGCCACGAACGCCTTCAACGACGCGATCGATCTGGCGATCGCCCTCGACGCGGACGGTCGGCCCATCGAAATCCTGGGCGGTTGGACGCTATTGACCGGGCGATGGGATGAGTTGGTCGAGGACCCTTCCGAGCTCGCGGTGGCGCAGTCGATCCCGCTGGTGTTTTCCTCCGGACTCTCGACGCCGACGAGCGAAGTCTACACATTCGCGCTCGAGGCGATTCAAGGAGTCCTGCGACGGTCCACGATCGACAGCTCCGCGAGCGTCGAGATGGAGATCAGTGGCGACATGGCAGACGCGACGGATCTTCTCGACCGCGTCCACGGCGTCACGCCTCCGGCGACATGCCCCGATGATTACCCTCCGCTGATCTTCGGTGAAGTGCTGCGCGAACGGGATTGCTGGACGGGGATTGCGGGCGACCCGCTCGAATTCGATCCTGACTTGAACGCGTGGCAGATTCCGATCTGGGCATGCGTGCAGGTGGAGTTCTTCCACTCCGATCCCGACTGCGACTGGGACGTCGCCGCCCTGTACGTGTACAGAGAGCAATTCAACCGATGGGACACCGTGCCGCAGTTCGAGCCGGAGCCGGGCAACTGTTCGTGGTTCGAATCGGACGGTAACGGACTCGCGGTGGCCTTCACGGCCGGGGACAGCGAAGGCGGCCTGACGGACGAAAACCGTTTCCGTTTCGTGGCCGCGTGCGGCACGGAATCGAATGAGCGCGTGGTGCGCGCCTTTCATTTCCCCACGGCACTCGATCGTATCGCCGAGGAAATGGGACGGCGCGGAAGACTCGCGGAAGAGGTCTATTACAACGACAGCGGCGGTGCGATCAGCGGCGGGTACAGCGACAGTCTGGCCGAACTGATCGCGTACGACCATCGCCTCGACGACGAACCTGAAGTGACCTTCACGTTCGGTGCGTGCAATTCCAGCGGATACACCTTCCAGACCCGGCACCTGCACGGCACGCAGGTCTATGAATGGACGGACTGAGAATCGCACCCCTCGCGCCTTGCCCCTGCACGGCCCATCTGTTAAAGGAAGGTGCGAACGGGCCTACCCGCTCGCGGGGATCGGCGTTCGCGCTCCGGCGGCGCTCTTTGCGGTCCCGGGCGTGCTTAGCGGGAATATGAACGAAAAAACCGGGCTTACGCGCCCTTGGCGCGACGGCACGAGGTTTGCTTGAACACGGCTCAGACTTCATCCCTCCTTTCCGAGGCGGTTCGGTCGGTCCCCGAAAACCGACAGGACGCCTCCTTTTTTTATTAGCCGAGGGACCTGGCCGTCATGCCGACCAAAATTCTCGGACTCGACATCGGATCCGCCGGCATCAAGGCCGCGCTGGTCGAGGCGCATTTCCGCAAGTTCGAGTTGCTTCAATGCGTGACGCAGCGCGTGCCCACAGCCGACGAGGTCGCGGGGCGGCCCGTGCCCGATTCGGTGGCGAAGTTCCGCGCCAAGCGCACGGCCCCGACGCCGCCCGCCGCCGTCGAGGGCGTCGAGCCGGCGCCGCCCATTGAAGAACCGATCCCGCCCATTGTTTGGGCGATCATCGACCTGCTGCGTCGCCCGGGTCTCGCGCATGACGAGATCGTGGTCGCGGTCGCCGGCGGATTCGTCGCGACGCGCATTCTGAAGCTGCCATTCTCGGGCCGCTCGAAGATCAATCAGGTTCTGCCCATGACGATCGAGGACAAGGTCCCCTTCGACATGGATGAGATGGTGCTCAGCTACGAGATTCTGCACACGGCCAAAGACGGCGCGTCCGTGCTAGCCGCCATGGCGAAGCGCGACGACGTGGCCCGCCTGCTCGAATGGCTGGAGATGGCCGGCGTCGAGCCCAAGGCGCTGACGATGACCGGGTCGGCGCTCTCGGTGACGGCGGCGCACGCGCTGGCCGGCATCGCGGGTGCGTCGGCGGTGGTGGACATCGGCGAGCAGAGCACCGACGCGGTGATCCTCAACGACGGGCGCATCGCGCTGGTGCGTTCGATCCCCGAGGGCGGCGAGGAGATCACGGCGAATCTCGCCCGTGCGCTGGGCATCGAATCCGCGGCGGCCGAACGGCTCAAGGTCGAGGCCGGGCGCATCCTCGGAAGCGACGACGAGTCGTCCGACGCGCGGGTGGTGAAGCTCTCGCACGCGCTGGTCGATGCGCACCAGCTTCTTCTGGGACGTCTGCGCCAGACAATTCGCTCCAGCGAGATGGCGGGGCAGTTCAAGATCCAGACGCTCTACCTGACCGGCGGCGCGAGCCGATTGCCGGGATTCGCCGACCACCTGTCGCGCGAGCTCGGCGTGCCGGTCGAGCCGTTCCCGAGCCTGTCGCCCAAGATCCCGAGCCTCGTCGAGGCCGACGACGAAAAGAACCGCGCCTTTGGTGTCGCCATCGGCGCGGCGGTGTGGACCGCACCGTCGAATCGGGCCCGCGCGGTGAATTTCCGGCAGGGCACGTTCGCGTATCACAAGGTCGCGCAGGCGGTGCAGGGCAGCCTCAGGGGCGCGGCGGTGATGGCGGGTATCGTCATCGCGCTGTTTGTCGTGCTCGTGCTGCAATCGCGTTCGGTGCAGGCCAAGCGCATCGACGCGCTGGACCAGCAGGCGCGCAAGATCTATCTCGACACGTTCACGCAGCAGCCGCCGCCGGGCAGTATCGTGCAGGCGTTCCGCACGCAGGCCGATCAGGTGATCCAGAAATACAAGGTCATCGGCCTGCTCGGCGAGGGCAATCTGCGCGCGCTCGATGTGATGCGCGCGATGTCCGAGGCGCTGCCGAAAGAGGTCGAGATCGAGGTGGTGAAGCTCGACCTCAAGCCCGAGTTCGTGAAGATCGAGGCCGTCACCGACAAGTTCGAGACGGTCAACAAGATCGAGACGGAGCTCGGCAAGAAGTCGGACGTGTTCAAGTCCGTGAACCGCGACGAGGCCAAGAAGACGGCCGGCGACAAGATCAAATTCAAGCTGACGATGCAGCTCGTGCAAAAGGCCAAGTCCGCGTCGGGCGTGACCACGCTCTTCGGCGGCGGCCAGCCGGCCTCGACGCCCGTGATTCCGGGGTCCGAGCCATGACCGTGACGGAAGGCACGCGATGACGCTGACCGATCGCGATAAAAAAATGCTCCTCATCCTCGGCGCGTTCTTCGGCGTCGTGCTCGTCTATCTGCTCGCCGATTGGGCGATGGGCGGAGGCGTGGGCGGTTCGGTCTCGACCAAGGAACAGGAGCTGCGCGACATCATCCAAGTCTATCGCACGTTCCAGAAGACGCAGGCCGACTTCCAGACCGCCGAGCGCGAGATTCAGAAGGCGGGCGATTTCGAGCTGCTGACCGAGCTCGAAAACCTCGCGCTCAAGGCGAACGTGAAAGACAACATCGAGTCGATGGACAAAAAGAGCCAGGCGAAAAATCCGTATTACGAGGAAGAAGCGGTCGAGGTGAAGCTGCAGAAGATCAACATCATTCAGCTCATCACCTTCCTCTACGAACTCGAATACGCGAATAAGGTCCTGCGGGTACGCGAGATGCACCTCGAAACGCGCTTCGACAGCAAGGATTTGTTCAACGCCCGCGTGCTGGTGAGCACCTATCGCAAGATGAAGGGTGCCCCCGACGCCAAGCCCGTCGCGGGCAACGCGACGACGGGCAAACCCCCCGCGCCCGCTGACGAAGAGTAGTTCGCGACGGCGCGCCGCCCGGCGCGATAACAAGCCGTTTTCATGGACATTTTTGTCGGGTTTTCGTTGACACTGTCGGTTCGCGCGTCTATGGTGCGCCGGTCTGGGCCCGTGCGTCGCGACGGGTTTGCGGCGGCGATTTTTCGGGCTACGTGGGGGCACGCGGGGGCTGGGGGATCTTCATGAAGCGCGTGAAGCAGGCGTACGTCAATTCGTTTGACGGCACCGAGATCTGGTACGAGAGCGTCGGCGAGGGGCTGCCGGTCATCCTGCTCGACGGCATCGGCTGCTTCGGCTACGCGTGGAAATACCTGACGACGCACTTCGCATCGACCAACCGCTTCATCCACCTGCACTATCGAGGCCACGGCAAGAGCCGCATCCCCGCCGACGAAAACAATCTCTCGATCCAGGACACGTGCCGCGACATCGCGGCGGTGCTCGACGACGACGGCGTCGATGGCGGCATCCTCGTCGGCCACTCGATGGGCGTGCAGGTGATCCTCGAATTCGCGCGCATGTATCCCGAGCGTACCAAGGGCCTTGTGCCGGTGTGCGGCAGCTACGGCTACCCGCTGCGCACTTTCCACGACAATCGCCTGCTCGACATGGTGTTTCCGTTCATCTACACGCCCGCCGTGCTCGCGCCGTGGCTGTTTTCGCCGATCTGGAAGGTGCTGCTTCCCACGCGCTTCTCGTGGGAGGTCGCGATCCGAGGCGAGGTGAACGGGCATTTGCTCAAATACGAGGACATGATGTCGTACTTCCACGACCTGTCCACGGTGCCGATCAAGATCTTCGCCAAGATGCTCGACCACGCGTCGCGCCACACCGCCGAGGACATGCTCGGCGATATCCGCGTGCCCACGCTCATCATCGGCGGCGAACACGACACCTTCACGCCGGGCTGGCTCTCCGAAAAGATGCACGAGCGCATCGCGGGCTCCGAACTCTTCGTCATCCCGCGGTGCACGCACACCGCGCCGATCGAGGCCCCCGACCTCATCAACCTGCGTATGGAAAAATGGCTGCGCCGCCATTTCGGCCAGTTGCCGCCCGACGAGACGAACTGACAGGGTGTTGAAAAAGGTCATCCCGGCCTTTTTCAACCCGGAAATCGAAAAGCGCGGTTTTCGATTTGCTCCGTTTTTCAACAGCCTGCTGAACTCAGCGCGCCCGCCAAATCGACGCACTCGGCCGGTTGCGTCTTGCAACCACTTTCGCCGATAATGGTTGCAGACGGAGGTCGCACCATGGCGACGATTCATGCGCGAAATGTCCCGGACCATCTTTACGAGTGGCTGAAGAAGTCCGCTGCGGCCAATGGCGACTCGTTGACGAGCCAAGTCGTTCGCGTCCTTCAGGAGTCCTTCGAGCAGGCCGGCAAACGCGAACGATTCCGCAAGGCGCTCGCACGGATTCAGGATGAAATTCCTGACAAGGCGCGAAGGAATGGCATGCCGGACTCCCTTGAGCTACTTCGCGAGGATCGCGCCCGGTGACGCACACGGAGTGGATCGTCGACGCCAGCGTCGCGGTCAAACGATTCCTCATTCACGAAGAGTTTTCCGAATACGCCGTCGAATTTTTCGAAGCCTACGAACGCGGCGAGTTGATCGCGCTCGCCGTGCCCGAACACTTCCACGTCGAATGCGCAAACGTTTTCTGGAAGTCCGTCGTGCGCATGGACCTTCCTAAGGCCGGCGCGCTCCGCCATCTCGACATTCTCGCCGAACTCGAATTCGAGGTCGTTCGCTCCCGGAGCGTGCGTCGCGACGCCATGGAGATCGCCTGGACCTGCGGTATCAGCGTTTACGACGCGCTGTATCTCGCGCTGGCCAAATCGTTGAAACGCCCTTTGCTGACCGCCGATGCCAAACTTGTGCGCGCCGCGAGGGAGCGACTTCGTTTCGACGGAATCGTCCCGCTCGCCGATTGGGCGTCCGCGGCCCGCTGACTCGCGCGCGCCCTACAACGCCCCGCAGCCGCCGTAACAGCCGTCCCACGCGTCGAGATAGCAGGTCTGCGTGCACGGGTGATTGCTCGGGCCGCAGCCGACCACGCAGTCCTCGAGATCCGACATGCACGTTTGCCAGCACGCGAAGCTCACCTGGCATTCGTCGAAGCACGGCACGGCCGTCGCCGCGCATCCCTCGACGCACGCCGCGTCGCCCGCGCAGCCGTCCTCGCACGCGAAGTACGCGCCGAAGCACCCGCCCGCGCCGCCCGTGCAGGTGGCGAGCGCGGTTTCGCAGGCGATGATCTCCGACGTGTTCGTCGCGACGCCGTAGCAGTCGATCAGCGCGTCCACACACTCCTGCTCCGCGGCGCAGGTGGGCGGGGGCGCGTCGTCATCGTCCTCGTCATCGTCATCGCCGCCCGCGTCATCGTCCGCCGCGTCGTCGTCATCATCGTCCCCGCCCCCGCAGGCCACGGCGATGGCGAACGCACCCAGCAACGCAATGATCGTCAGAGTCCATAAGGCGCGCATCATTCCCTCCGAAACCGCTCGGCCGCCTGGATCGTCTCGCCGGAGCCGCGGCGGTAGAAGATCAGGAACGCCATGCTCGGCCGTTTCGACGCCTCGCGCATGGCGAAGTGCATCGTGTCGAAGTCGAAGCCCTCGCCCGCCATTTCGTTGATGATCTGCGTGAGCGATTCCTCGGTCACGTCCATCGTCTCGCGCACGCGGCAGTATGGGTTCTCGCTCATGACACTTCTCCGGACCGGCGTGCCATCATCTTACGCGAACCACGCGGCGGCGAGCACCGCCCCGATCACCGTGTTGCCGAAGTTCATCAGGGTCTCGGGGCTCTCCTTGCCGAATTGATGATAGAGCCCGCCGAGAATCGACTCAATAAAGTTCGCCATCATCGCGGCGAGTGAAACGACGATGACGGCCTTGAGACCGTACTGATAATCGAAGGGGTGCAGCGGCCACGCGACGAGCGCGAGCAGGATCGACGCGCCGAAGCCCAGCAGCGTGCCCTCCATGCTGATCGCGCCCTCGGTGCCCGGTTTCACGCGTTCGAGGGTGATGAGCAGATACGCGCGCTTGCCGTAGAGCTGGCCGAGCTCGGTGCTGATCGTGTCGCCTAGGGCCGTGGCGAGCGACGCGACGAACGCGACGAACCACACCATGCGTTCGGACGGGTCGGTGACGATCGCGACGGCGGCGCAGGTCGCGCCCACAAAGCAGTTGGCGAAGACGTGCTTGGCCCCGCGCTGCCCGCCCTTTTTCTGGGCGACGCCCATTTTTTCCTTGGTCGCCATTTTGAACTTGCTGGCGAGCGAACCGGCGATGAAGAACGTGAACAGGATGATAAAGCCCTCGTGCCCGAGGCCCACGTAGATGAGCACGCCGACGATCCACCCCGCGATCACGCCCGACATGTCGACGAGCTTCGCCTTTTGCGACGCCGCCGCGATGATCGTGTTGAGGATCAGGGCGATCCAGAGATTTCCCGGCAAGTCCTGAAAATGAACCACGCGAAGCTCCCGATTCACATCACACGGGTCAGCAGATACAGCAGCGCGCCGGCGAGGCCCGGCACGAGGATGTTGTCGTCGATCGGCGCCCGCAGCGTCTCGAAGATCGCGCACACGCCGTTTGCGATCGCGGCGATGAGCAGGAGCTGCCCGGTGGAATACGCCGAGAACGCCGCATCGATGGTCGTGCCGACGTCGCCGGTGGCCTGCGTGTATGCGAGCAGCCCGAAGCACGCCAGCGTGCCCACGCCCAGGAACCCCGCAAGCCCCGCCCAGCTCTTGTCGCGGTTCCACGGCAGCTTTTCGCCGCCGAAGCGCGTGCCGAAGATCGACGCCGAACCGTCGCCCAGCGCCAGAATCGCCCACGCCCCCGCGACCACGTGCATGCGGTGGTGAAAGAGCAGCAGCAGGATCAGGACCATGATGCCGTAAGCGGCCTTGCCGATCGAAAACCCGCGCGCGAGCTCGGCCTCGCGCAGCGTGCCCTTGACCACGCGCTTGCTGACGAAGATGCCGTACACGATGGCCGTGACCGAGAGCGTGAAGACCAGCCACTTGGGGAAGATCGTGAGCGTGAACGCGAAGCCGAGCGGCGCGATGTGCTCGACCTTGCGTTTCATCTCGCTGTAGCTGGCGGTCATGGGCGCACCCGGCAAATGGAACCTTCTTTTGCGGTTTGGCCGCGAGCATGTCAATCGCGCCCGGCGGCGATTTGCGCGCCCGACCGCCATTCGCGCGCACGATTGCCATTTGCGCGGCTTCGCGCGAAACGATGCTCATCTTTGGGGGATCGATCATGACGGCGGATTCGGCGTTTTCGGGAACGGTCTTCGTCACAGGGGCGACGTCGGGATTCGGCGAGGCGTGCGCGCGGCGATTCGCGCGGGCGGGAGCGCGGGTGCTCGCCTGCGGGCGACGCGTCGATCGGCTCATCCGCCTTCAGAAGGAACTCGGACCCAATGCCTATGCGTTCGTGCTCGACGTGCGCGACCGCGACGCGGTGGCGTCAGCCCTCGCGGATCTGCCGGCGGACTTCGCCGACATCGACGTGCTGGTGAACAACGCGGGGCTCGCGCTGGGGCTCGCGCCCGCGCAACAGGCCGACCTCGATGACTGGGAGCAAATGGTCGACACCAACATCAAGGGGCTGATGTACGCGACGCACGCGGTGCTGCCCGGCATGGTGACGCGCGGGCGCGGACACGTCATCAACGTCGGCTCCATCGCCGCGTCGTACCCCTACCCCGGTGGCAACGCCTACGGCGCGACCAAGGCATTCGTGAAGCAGTTTTCGAAAAACCTCAAGGCCGATCTGCTGGGCACGCCGGTGCGCGTGACGGACATCGAGCCGGGCCTCGCCGAAACGGAGTTTTCGATCGTTCGCTTCCACGGCGACGAGGCGGCGGCGAAGAAGGTTTACGAAGGCACGAGCCCGCTGACCGCGGACGACATCGCCGAGGCCGTGTGGTGGGCGGCGACACGGCCCGCGCACGTCAACGTGAATCGCATCGAGCTGATGCCCGTTTGCCAGGCGTTCGCGCCGCTCGCGGTGCACCGCGCAAAATAGCGCGCACTACCAGAAGATCTTGAGGATGGCCTTTTTGACCGTGTCGAGCTTGATGTCGGTCGAGAGGATGTCCTTGGCGGTGGTCGCCGGCTTCTTCGGCGCGAGGGCTCCGCCCGGACGGCGCGCGCGAAGGGCCTGAAGCGCCTTGAGCTGGATCTTCGCGTCGTTGTTGTTTTTGTTGTAGCGATAAGCCTGCGCGAACATGATCGCGGCCTTGTCGAACTGATCGTTGTCCTTGAGCAGCATGCCCATGAAAAAATACGCCTTGTCGGACCGGGCGTTGAGGGCGATGGCTTTTTCCAGCATCGTCTTCGCCTGCGCGATACGATCCGCGCGACCCAGGTCGCCGTGATTGTAGATCGACCATCCCAGGCAAGCGTGGTATTCGGCCTCCTCGGGGAAGAGCTCGACGGCCTTTTGAAAATGCCGCTTCGCCGCGTCCCACGCGGTCTGTTTCATCGCCGCGAGGCCCATCGAAAACTCGTTCTCGGCCGCGAGGATCATCGCCACGCTGCGTTCCTTCTTGGGCGACACCCCCTCGGCGATCTGCTTGTCGTATTCGCGACGCCGCTTCGCGTCGTACACGGTGCGGTATGCGTCGGTCGCGCGTTTGATGACCGCGTTCGCTTTTTCGAGCACCTCGGCGTTGAACCGGTCCTGCAGCTTGTCGGGGTGGAACGTCTTGACCATTCGCGTATAGGCGTCGCGGATCTCGGGATCGGTCGCGTTGTTCTCGATCCCCAGAATCTCGTAGTGCGTCGCCTTGTCGACGGACATGTAGAGTCGAAGAATCTCGTCGAGCAGCGCGCGATCGGCCTCGGGCAGCGCGGCCTCGGCCGACGCCTCGTCGATGGCCGGCGATTCGATCTCGATCGGCTCTTCGCCCGATTCGTCCTCGCGACGAAGGAACTCGGTTCCGTCGCCGAGATCGAGATCCGCCGAAGCGGGGGCTTCGTCGAGGAATCCGTCCAGCGCCTTCGACAGCGCGTCCGAGATCGGCAGAGGTTCCTCGTCCTCCGCGACGCGCGGCTCCGAACGCGGCGTCTTCCACGGCAACTGTTCCACGGAGATCGGGCGCGCGGGCTTTCGCTCCTCGGCCGCGATGTCCAGTTCGTCGTCCTCTTCGTCGAGCGAGAAGACACCCGCTTTCGTGTCGGTCTTTGCACGGGTCTCGGCGGCGGCGGGTTTCGACGCGGGCTCGTCGTCCTCGTCGTCGAGAATGTCGAGATCGAGTTCTTCCTCGTCCCCTGGCGTATCGCCCGCAAGCATCTTCGAGATTTCGCCCTCGGGCTCGAACTCGAAACTCGGCTCCGCGGGCGGTTCAAGCATATCCGCCAGATCGGGAGTCGCCGCCGCTCTGTCGGCGAATCCGGGGCCGAGGTCCGCGGCGATCGCCTGCTCGACGAGACGCTCGAAGCTCAGCTCGGCCTCGGGCAGAAACGGCGCGACCGACTCGCCCGTCTGCGCGGGATCCATCTTGTCGAAGAGCTCGAGGATGAGCAGCACGTAAAAGACCTGAAAGGTCTTGTCGGGGCCGAATCGGCTCTCGCGCACCGCCTCGGATACGGTTCGCGTTCCGTCGACGAGATCAAAGAGCGCGCGAACCTCCGGCGGGAAACGGAGCAGGTCGTAATCCACCGGCGGCGCGGCTCGGCGGCGCAGCACGAAGTCTTTGAGTTCGTTGAAGATCTCGCGGATGTCGGCCGGATCGTAGTGACGCAGTACGCCCTGTAGGATCAACAGCGGCGGCCACATGTCGAACGCCGTGAGCCGGGCGTCGTTGATGGGCCGCTCGACGACGAGGTACTGCCCCGAATGCCAGCCGAACAGGCCGAGCATCTTCTCCCACGCCTGCATGCGCAGCGACTGGTAGAGCTGCGTCGATGTGAGCGCCCCCGCGGCGACCAGCGCGTCGCCCTGCCGCACGCCGCTTTCGTCCATGGCGCGCAGCGTGCGCACGAGCATCGCCTCGTCGATGACGCCGCGCGCGAGCAGGAGCTGGCCGAGCGTCTCGGAACGCACCTCGCCGGTCACGGAGATCGGGCAGCCATCGCGCAGGTAAACCGTCTTGGCCACGCGGCGGTTCGAGACGATGAGCAGACCCGTGATCTTCGCGAAAAAACACGCGGCCAAAATTTCGGGCACGCTGGCGTCGTCGAGCGAGCCGCGCGGCTCGATCATCAGGTCGTCGATGCGCCCCGGATCCGCTTTGGCGGGCGCCGGGCGCTCGGCGGACTTCGCCGCGCGCGAGGCGCCGCGCTCGCGCTCGATGCGCTCCGTCTCGAAGACCTCGATCTCCTCCGCCGCGATGTCGGCCGCGGCGAGGGCGGCGTCGATGGGATCGATATCGTCCTCGTCGACCGACGCGGCAAAGGGATCGACCGGCGGCCGCGATTTCGCGGGGGCTCGGGTCGCCTCGGGCTCATCCGCGAGATTTTCGTAGGCTTCGATCTGCTCGGCGAGGATCCCGGTGAGTTGCTCGGGCGAATACGGTTCCTCGAGAAAGGCGTCGACCTTCCATCGTTTCATGGCGATGCGGTCGACGCTCATGTTCTTGAAAAGCGAGCTGGTCAAGACGATGGGGATTCGCCGCCCCGCTGGGGTTTCCTTGACCTGTAGCGCGAATTCCGATCCCGCCACGCGCGGGAGGGTCATCGTCACCACGATCGCGTCGGGGCGCTGGCGTTCCACGGCGCGACGCCCCATCTCGGCGTCCTCGGCCAGGATGGCCTCGTAGCCCGCCTCGCCCAGGATCTGAGCCAACCACGATCGCTTGACCTTGTGGTGATCGACGATCAGGACTTTACGCAAAATAACACATCTCCACGGCCCGCGGCGGCGAGTTTGACCTTTGCAACGCGGGCGTCAACGTAGCAACCGCTCGCGCGTCCTGTCAACGCGGATGAGCCTTCGCGGTGTGTCGTCGCTCGCCGCGTGAGGGCCGATTGGTTCCCTTCGCGATTACAATACAAAAAAGGTGCCGGGTCGCCTGGCCGCGACCCGGCTGGAGGGTGACCGTGCGCTGCGTTCCCGATTTCGTCCGTCGCCCGTTCAGCGTGTCGTCAACTCCCTGAGCGTGGTGACGACCTCGGCCGTCGGGCCGACCCGAAGATCCCGCGAGCCGAACCATGCGGTCTCGCCGGCGCGCAGGACCTTCGGGCTCGTCCCCGATTCGTTGCGATGCCGGATGCGAATCGCGCCTTCTTTCACTGTGACGCGCGTGCCCTTGGCCGTTTCCGTCACCTCCACGCGCGCCTCGGTCGACGCCATCTCGGCGAAGAGCGTGTAGACCGTCAGCCCCGGGCGCGAGTCGTTGTCGCGAAACGTCAGGTCGTAGGCACCGATGTAGAGCTGGATATCGTTGGTCCAGGGCTGAAGGACGCCATCCGCGAGCGAGCACAGGATCTCGAACTCGCCGTCGCCCATCACCAGCAGATCGGCCTGCGGCAGCTCGACCTGCGCATCGCCCGAACGCACCCGAACGCGGTCTCCCGCACCGAGCACCAGGCCGTCGCGGGCGGGTTTCCACAGGTAGTCGCCCACGGGACGCACGATCGTCTGGCCCGTCGCGGAGGCGATGGCCAAGCGGTCGTCATCCTGCGCGAATGCCGAAAGCGGCGTGGCGAAAAGCGCGACCAGTGCGATGGAAACGGCAAGGCGGGAGTATTTCACAGTGCGTTCCTCCGTGAAGCGCAAAGGACGGTGATGCGTCCACGGGGAAGCAAAGCAATGCACGTGCCGTTCGGTTTGCCGCGCGATTCCGCCTGTGAAATCAGGGCCTTGCGGCGCGTTGACGACAATTGGACGTGGGATGTCCGTTGTCGGGAGGTAACGCGATCGGTGGTTTCGTAATCCACGCCAAATGCAAAGCCCCGCGCGAGGCGGGGCTCTGGATGTCGTCGGGAACCGTTTTGCGGGCGATCAGACCGCTTTGGCCTGCTGCTTCAGAAGTCCCTCGAAATAGGACTTCACGGTGATCGGCAGGATCGTCGTTCGCTGGTAGCGGATCGGCTCGTTCAGGATCCGCAGCTCGAACTCGCTGGGGTTCGGGCCCTCGGCGAGGATCACCTTGTGCTGGCGACGCTCGTCGGTGATCTCCTTCTTGAGCGACATGCACGTGCGGTAGTAGGCGAAAAGCTTGCGCCCGAAGGGGGTGTCGAAGCGGTCGAAGCAACGATTGCGGCTGACGCGCTCGCTTTCGTTGAGTTCGAGCAGCTTCTTGAGTTCCTTGTGCAGCTTCTTGTCCATGGACTTGCCCTCAACCGGAGGAGATATGAAAATCGGCCTCTCGGCCGAACACCGGACTTTCGACGTTGGTTTCGCCCCGCTCCATACCGCCGATGGCCAAGACGCCCCGGCGAAAAAGCGCAGGGATTTTAACGCGCGGCGTCAACGCTGTCAAGGCACCACCGTCGTCAAGGCGTCACCCGACCGACCGCGCAAATCCACGAATTCCATGTCCGACACAAATCGCCTGCCAAGCGAAAACGATTGTACGCCCCCACTGACCGGCGGTCAAGAAAAATGAAGGGGCGTTCAAACGCGTCCCGCGTCGAGTTTGAGCAATCCCCGTCTGCCGTTTTTTTCCGCCATGTCGTGACAGGCCGGGCACGATTCGGCATGATGAGCCGAATCGGCGTGGGGCGAGAGATGACTCGAGCGGCGAAATTCCCCCGGATGGCGACAGTGGCCGCGCTGGCGGTGGCGCTCGGCGCGGCGTGGGTCACGGATGCGCCGGCCTTCGAGACGGAGATGGGCTTCGGCGGGCAGATCGGTCTGACCGCGGGCTACGCGGGGCTCGATCTTTCGGGCGTGTCCGATTACCTGGAGCCGGCCGGAATCGACGCGTTCGACGATGGCTACCTGTGCGCGGGAGGAGAGCTTCGGGGGTTTGTGTTCCGCCGCCTCACGTTTGGCTTCACGGGTTTCGCGTTTCGGGATGAAGCGGGCGGCACGCGGCTCGATGCGGATCTGACCGGCAACACGTTTTTCTTCGACGCCGGGTTCGTGGCCTTCGATTTCCACAGGCTGCGCCTGTACCCGGTGCTGGGTCTCGGCGCGACGAGCCTGACCGTCGATCTCGAAGGGGATTACACCTCGCTACCCCTCGCGCGGCAGGCGGGAATGACCTTCGTCAACCTCGGCCCGCGCGAGTCCGACGGCACGGTCACTCTGGCTGACAACCAGGATGTGCGTCTCGACTACTACGCGTTTTCCGGAATAGCCGCGTTGCACCTGGACTGGTTCTACCCGTTCGTCGGCGAGCCGACCGCCTTCGCGATGGCCTTCACCGGTCTTCGCGCCGGCGTCATCGGCGACGTCGTTTCGGCGGGCTGGCGCGTCGAGGGTCGCGACCTCGACGGCGATAACCCCGACTTCGCCTTCAACGCGTTCTTCGCGCAGGTGATCGTCGGATTCGGGGGTGGGACAAACTGGGCGCCCTGACGACGTGAGCGCCGCTCGGCGCTATCGGTCGTTCCACTTCGGATCGCGCTTTTCCATGAACGCCATCACGCCCTCCATGGCGTCCTCGGCCATCGAGTTCACGGTGAGCATGGTGTGCAGGTACTTCAGCGCGTCCTCAGTGCTCATGTCGTCCATGTCGTAAAACGCTTTTTTTCCCAGGCGCAGCACCGCCGCCGACTTCGACGCGAGCGCGGCGACGATCTCGTCCGTCTTCGCGTCGAGCTCCCCGGCGGGCACCGCGTAGTTGGCGACGCCGTGGCGCACCGCCTCTTCCGCCGTGAATCGCCCGCCGGTCAGCATGATCTCCATGAGCTTCTTGCGGCCCACGTGACGCACCAGCAGCGCCATGATCATCATGGGGAAGAGGCCCCGTTTGATCTCCGGCGTGCCGAAGGTCGCGTCGGCCGATGCGACGACGATGTCCGACGCGCACGCGAGGCCGAGCCCGCCGCCCAGCGCGTGGCCGTTGATCCGCGCGACGATGGGCTTGCCGCAGCGGCCGAAGCGCAACAGCAGCTCGGCGTATTCGCCCCGGCCCTCGTGGATGGCGATGAAGCCCGCCGACGGATCGAGACGCAGGTTGCCGCCCGCGCAGAACGACTTGTCGCCCGCACCGGTCAGCACGATCACGCGCACCTCGGCGTCGGCCTCGTGCGCATCGATGCCCGCGCGGATGCCGCGGATGACGTCGAAGTCGAGCGCGTTGCGCGTCTCGGGGCGGTTGATGACGATCCGCCCGACGGGCGGGGCTTTTTCGATCAGAACGGCGTCGGACATCGAAACACTCCTTCGATCATCGTCCCTCACCCCGCCTCGCTTCGCTCGGCTCC
>CAZPJD010000150.1:0-9649 GCA_964586775.1 uncultured bacterium
GCGGCACGCGGGGGAAATCGGCCCGAGGGGGGATGGTTCGTCGCCCGGCAGCGGCGACCACGTGTCGTCGTCCGCATCGTCATCGGCGTCGTCGTCCAGAACGGGCCGCGAGTATAGGCGAGGGCGTTCGTGAATCCCATCACAAAATCGAATTCCAACCGGCACGGGCCGATGCGCTCAATGTCGAATGATTTGATCGATCCATTGACTTGCGCGACGCATGGATCAAGCGACTCGCCCGCGGCCCGAACCCAATCGACACGCATGTCGCAATTGACGCGGCGCCGCGCGCTGATATGATCGACTCGTATGTAATGGGGCGTTGCCCATGACGATGTTGACGGCGGTCGAAGCATTCGAGCACGCGTTCGGACGCAAGCCTCGAACAGCCGCCTGGGCTCCCGGCCGCGTGAATCTGATCGGCGAGCACACCGATTACAACGACGGCCTGGTCCTTCCGGTTGCCATTCACCTCGGCATCTCCACCATCGCGGCGGGCGCCGACGACGGCCAGGTGCAGGTGCTCTCGCGCGAGTTCCCGGTCGGCGGGGTGTTCCGCATCGACGACCGCCGACGCGAGGGCGCGTGGCACGACGCCATCAAGGGCGTGCTGGTCGAGCTAGCCCGCGCGGGGGCGTCGCTGCCCGGCCTGCGCGTGTTCGTCGCCGGCGACGTGCCGGTCGAGGCCGGCTTGTCTTCGTCGGCCGCGTTTCTCGTCTCGGCCGTGACGGCGATCTTCGAGCTGGCGGATATCGAACTCGCCCCACGCGAAACGGCGCGCATCGCCCGCGCGGTCGAGAACGACTACTTCGGTGTGCCATGCGGCATTCTCGACCAGATGGCGAGCGCCGCGTGCCGCGACGGCCACGCGCTGCGTCTCGACTGTCGCAGTCTCGAATCATCCGACGTGCCGGTGCCGTCCGACCTGCGCCTGCTCATCGGCCACACCGGCGTCGTCCGCCGGCTCACGGATGGTCGCTACGCCGCACGCATCGGCGAGTGCCGCGACGCCGTGGCCGCGCTGGCGGCCCAGGGCGAGCCGGTGTCCAGCCTGCGCGACGTGACGTGGGAGATGCTGGAGCGGCGAAAGCGCGCGATCGATCCGCTGCTATACAACCGCGCCCTGCACGTGGTGGCCGAAAACGCCCGGGTGGACCTGTTCGTCAAGGCGCTCGGCACGGGGGACTTCGGCGCGCTCGGCGTGCTGCTCGGCGCGTCGCACGATTCGCTGCGCGACCACTACGAGGTCTCGTGCCCGGAACTCGACGCCATGGCGCACGCGATGACGCACTCGGGTGGCGCGCTGGGCGCGCGGCTCGTGGGCGCGGGGTTCGGTGGATGCGCCATCGGCGTATTCCACGGCGAGGTGTCGGAGGAGCGCGTCGAGGCCATCGGCGCGCAGTATCTGCACGAGACGGATCGCCAGGGCCGTTTCTACCGCGTTCGCCCCGGCCCCGGCGCGCGGCGATGGGATCCTAGCGCGTAAGCGAATCGTGCCGGTTGCGATTCTGCCCGGATTTCGCCCGCAAATGCGCTTTCGAAAAATGCTCTCCACCCCGGAAACGCGGGCGCGCGCTGCGTCGTATCCTTACGCAACAACACATCCGGAGATCCATCGATGCGTACAAGGCGCTCGGGCATCGCGATTGCGGTCGCGACCCTTTGGACACTGGGCATCATCGCGTTCGGATGCGGCGGTGGCGGCGATGACGACGACGATGACGACGACGCGAGCAAGCCCGACGCGTGCGAGGATCCCGCGACGGCGGGCGAAGCGGGACCGGGCGGTTTCGCCTCGGACTTCGCCACGTCGGGGGCGTTCTTCGCGCTCTCGGACGATTTCATCGAGGGAACCGGGCCGCACGGCGACGTGCGGATCTGGTACTCGACGAACATTCAGGAACTCGTCGGCGAGGCTTGCTTTCAGGTCCCCGAGGGGACGACGGCCATCAAGGAAGAGGATTTGGACGGCGACTCGGCGCGCGACGCGTTTGTGCTGATGGTCAAAAAGTCGGCGGGATACGACTCCGAGAACAACGACTGGTACTACGAGCAGCTCGACGCCGACGGCAATCCCACAGGCGAACCCGAGCCGGGCGGGCGCATCGGGCTGTGCATCAACTGCCACCAGGGCGCGGCGAACACCGACTATCTGTACGGCCCGACGCTCTGAACGACCGAATCTATCCGACCTGTTCGGGCGTCTCTTCGTGCAGCTTCGCGAGGCGCGCGGCGGCTTCGCCGGGCGAGCCGGTTGTGCGCGCGAGCAGGTCGTAGAGCACCGGAATGACGACCAGCGTGAGCGCGCTGGCGAACATGATGCCGACGAAGACGACCACGCCGATGGTGCGCCGGCTGCCCGCGCCCGCGCCGTGCGCGATCACCAGCGGCACCGCGCCCACCGCGGTCGAGAGCGCCGTCATCAGGATCGGACGCAGGCGCAGCGCCGACGCGCGCAGCAGCGCCTCGGTGAACTCGATGCCCTCGTCGCGAAGCTGATTGGCGAATTCGACGATGAGGATGCCGTTTTTGGCCGCGAGGCCGATCAGCATGACGATGCCGATCTGGCTGTAGATGTTGAGCGTGCTGCCCGCGATCCATAGGCCCCCCAACGCCCCCGCGACGGCGAGCGGCACGGTCAGCATGATGACGAAGGGGTGCACGAAGCTCTCGAACTGCGCCGCGAGCACGAGGAAGACGACGACAAGCGCGAGCAGAAAGACGAAGTAGAGCGAGCGGCTCGATTCCTTGAACTCGCGCGACTCGCCCTTGTAGTCGATCGCCGCGGTGGCGGGGAGCTGGTCGCGCGCGACACCCTCGAAGAACGTCAGCGCCTCGCCGAGCGTGTAGCCGGGGTTCAGGTTCGCCGAGATCGTCACCGCGCGAAAGCGGTTGAAGCGGTTGAGCTCGGCCGCGCCGGCCAGTTCGCGCACGCGCACGAGGTTGGAGAGCGGAATCAGTTTGCCGGTGGTCAGCGAACGCACGTAGTTGTTGAGGATGTCGGCGGGCGAGGCGCGGTCCTCGTCGCGCGCGGCGAGGACAACGTTGTACTCCTCGCCGCGGTCGATCATCGTCGTCACGCGGCGCGTGCCCAGCAGCGTTTCCAGCGTGCGTCCCACGTCGCCGAGTGACACGCCCAGATCGGCCGCGCGGTCGCGGTCGATATCGACGAGCAGTTGCGGCTTCGTCTCCTTGTAGTCGGCATCGACACCCGACAGGCCGGGGTTTTGACGTGCGGCATCGAGCAGGATGTCGCGATAGCGCGCGATCTCTTCGTAGGTGCTGCCGCCCACCACAAACTGCACGGGCTGGAATCCGCCGCGACGCACCAGACCCTGGCGCATCGCAGGGAACGCGAGTCCCTCGGTGAGCGCGCCGAGTTTGGGGGCGACCTCGGCCATCACGTCCTGCGTCGATCGGTCGCGATCTTCCCACAGGCTCATCACCACGACGCCGAAGCCCGAGTTGACGACGGCGGTGCTGCCGAAACCGCCGGGCACGCGGGTCAGCACGCGCGTCGCCTCGCCCTTCTCCAGCAGGGGCAGCAGGATGTTTTCGACCTTCGTCATCATGCGCATCGAGTAGTCGAAACTCGCGCCCTCGGGGGCCTTGGCGACGACCATGAACGCGCCGCGATCCTCGGCCGGGGCGAGCTCGCTCTCGATCGCGGTCATGAGCCACGCGATCAGGCCGAGAACCGCCACGCCCGCGAGCAGCACGAGGCCGCGGCGGCGCAGCGCGTCCTCGAGCAGGCGGCGGTAGGCGTGCTGGATGCGCTCGAAGTCGCGGTCGATGCGGCGCGTGAGCCAATTGCCCTGCGTGTTGGGTTTGAGGAGCCGCGACGCCATGACGGGCGTGATCGTGAGCGCGACGAGGGCCGAGAAGCCGATGGCGGCGGCCATGGCGAACGCGAATTCGACGAAGAGGCGGCCGATGTTGCCCGTGAGAAACGCGATGGGGATGAAGACCGCGAAGAGCACGGCGGTGGTGGCGACAACGGCGAAGCCGACCTGCCGCGTGCCGCGAAACGCGGCGAGCATGGCGGGCTCGCCCAGCTCCATGCGCCGGTGGATATTTTCGAGAACGACGATGGCGTCGTCGACCACCATGCCGATCGCGAGAATCAGCGCGAGCAATGTGAACAGGTTGATCGAGTACCCCAGGACGTTCAGCACGATCAACGCGGCGGTGAGCGAGACGGGCACGGCCACGGCGGGGATGAGCGTGGCGCGCATGTTGCCGAGGAACAGGTAGATCACCGCGATGACCAGCACCACCGCGATGAAAAACGACACGTAAACCTCGCGGATCGCGGCGCGGATGAAGACCGACGTGTCGTAGCTCGGCGCGAGGATGGTGCCCTCGGGAAGCTGCTCGGCCACCTGCGTCGCCACGGCGCGCACGCCGTCGGCCACGGCGATGGCGTTCGCCGTGGACTGCTGGATGATGCCGATGCCGACCATCGACTCGCCGTTGCCGCGCAGCACGCTGCGATCGTCCTCGGCGGTGAACTCGACGTCGGCCACCTCGCCGAGGCGCACGATGTATCCGCCCTCGCCGCGCTTGAGGGCGAGACGGCGGAAGTCGTCGGGCGCGCGGTACGAGCGCGCGACGCGTACGGTGAACTCGCGATCGACCGACTCGATGCGCCCGGCGGGCAGCTCCACGTTCTCGCGGCGCAGCGCGGCTTCGACGTCGGCCACGGTCAGCGCCCGCGCGGCGAGCGCGTCGGCGTGCAACCATACGCGCATGGAATAGCGCCGCGCGCCGCCCACCATCACGCGCGCCACGCCGTCCACCACCGAGAAGCGATCGACGAGATAGCGCTCGGCGTAATCGGTCAGTTCCAGATTGTCCATCGTGGAACTCTGGAAGTTCAGCCACATCATCACGTCGTTGTTCGCATCGACCTTGAAGATCTCGGGGGCGTTCGCCTCTTCGGGAAGGTTGTCCACGATGCGACCGACGCGGTCGCGCACGTCGTTGGCCGCGGCGTCGATGTCGCGGTCGATGTTGAACTCGATCGACACCTGCGATTCGCCGTCGCGGCTCACCGACTCGATCGTGCGGATTCCCTCGATGCCGCTGACCTGATCCTCGACGGGTTGCGTGATGCGGGCCTCGACGATGTCGGCCGACGCGCCGGTGTAGATGGTCGAGATCGAGACGACGGGCGGGTCGATGTCGGGCAGCTCGCGCAGCGGCAGCGTCAGGTACGACAGCACGCCGAAGATCACGAGCAGCAGGTTGATGACGATCGCGAGGACCGGCCGCCGAACCGACAGATCGGAAAGGAACATGCTACTGCGCCTTCGCGGCGTCGGGAGCCCCCGCTTTCGCGGCTTCCGATTCGGGCATCGGCAGCGCCGCGCCGGTCAGAGCGTCCACGCGCCCGACGATCGACACATCGCCGCCGGGCCGCGCCTTCATGACGCCCTCGACGACGACCTGCTCGCCCTCGCGCAATCCCTCGACGATCTCGACCAGGCCGGGCCGCCGCGCGCCGATCTTCACCACGCGCTGCTCGGCCTTGTTCTCGGACGTCGCGACGAAGACCATGTGCCGGTCCTGCGTCTGCACGATCGCGCCTTCGGGCACGATGAGCGCGCGGCGGCGCTCGCGGATGACCTTGACCGCGAGCAGCATGCCCGGTCGCAACGCCCCGTCGGCGTTGGGGATCTCGGCTCGCGCGACGAACGCGCGTGTCGCGGGATCGATGCGGGTGTCCACGCCGGTGATGACGCCGTGGAACTCTCGGTCGCGGTACGCCTCGGAGCGCGCGATCACGTCGAGTCCCGGTCGTGCCAAGGCGACGTAGGTTTCCGGCACCTGAAAATCGAGCTTGATGAGCGAGATGTCGTCGAGCGTGGCGACCACCGTGCCGGGCGCGACGAGCTGCCCCGGGCTCACGTTTCGCAGGCCCACCACCCCGGCGAACGGCGCGCGGATTAGGCGGTCCGAGAGCCGCGCCTCGATGGCGCGCACGCGGGCGTCGGCAGCCTTGTAGCGCGCGGTCTGCGTCTGCACCTCGGTCTTGGCGACAAGGTCCGCGGAGTCGAGCTTCGAGATCCGCTGGTATTCCTTCGTCGCGTCCTCGAGCCCGGCGAGCGCCTCGGAAAGCTGCGCCGATTCCTCGGCCCGCGTGAGCTCGGCGAGGATCGCCCCGGCCTTCACCTGTTGGCCGTCCTCGAAATGCAGGCGACGCACGGTCTCGGTGACCTTGGCGGTGATGGAGACGGACTCGCGCGAACGCGCGGTGCCCACGGCATCGAGTTCGTCCGTCCAGTCGCCCGTTTTCGTTTCGGCCACGACAACCGGCGCGGGTCCGAATCCGCGCGGCCCGCCCACGCCGCCACCGGACGAGCCGACGGCACGCCAAACGAAGTAGGCGCCCGCGGCGATGACCGCGAAGACGACGAGCGCGGCGAAGGGTTTTTGTCTGACGAGACGAATCATCGGCGCGACCCCGGGTTCATGCAAAGGGGACGACATCAAACTCGAAATGAGGTTTCGCGAAAAGGGGATCGGTCAGGTTCGCGCGCGGCGCGTCACATCTCACGAAACCCGCGTTCGGTCGGTTTCGCCACCGCCTCGCGCTCGTCGCCGGCGAGTTCGGCCAGCTCGCGCGCGGTCTTGTGGATCATGCCCAGGTTGTCGCACGCCTTCATGCACGCGATGGGCGCGAAGTAAGGGTCGTCCTTGGGCTTCGCGATCGCGTTGCGTCGAAACTCGACATACGCCGGCTTGGTCCAGATCGCGCGCAGGTTCTCATTTTGGATGCTGCCCATCGGCATCTTCGTGCCCTTGCAGCATGGCGCGACCTTGCCGTCGGTGCCCACGCGCGCGTAGGTCCAGCCGATGTTGCACGGCAGATCGCGCACCGCGCCCGCGTCGTAGTGGCCCGACTGCGCATCGGGGCTCGCGATGCGCCGATAGAACGCGCCGAATCCCAGCACCGATAGGAACTCGACCTTGATGTGGTGGCGCTCCTTGTCGATCGAGCAGCGCGGGCGTTCGGGGCACGCGCGGCACTCGTTCTCCGGGTATTGGAAGAACAGCGCGTTGTGCAGGACGTTGTCCTCGGTGATGTCGAGACGCCACGCCTTGCGCTTGCACAGCACGTCGAAGCGCGTGATGTCGTCGAGCTCGTAGCGGAAGTCGTGGGGCAAAATGGAATACTTCACGAACCGCGCGAACTCCTTGCCCTCGCCGCCCATCCCCGCCGAACGCGGCGCCTGCGCGGGGTCGAGCTCGAGGTAGTCGTCGCGGCGCGTGAGCCCGTCGAGCTGCGTCTTGATCTTCTCGCGGTCCTGCGCCGTCAGGCCCAGGTGGTCGGACCTGCCGGGCACGATGTCGATGGGCGTGAACTCGACGTGATCGACGAGGCTTTGCAGCGCGAACGAGATCATGTCGTCGATGCCGCCCGCGTTGACGTGGTTGATGACGTTGTAGATCTTCACGTGCGGGCGCGTCTTGCCGAGGCGTTTTTTGATCGCGTGCATCTCGCGCAGCGCGTCGCGAATCTTGCCGATCGTTTTGGGCTTGGTGCCCGGGTGCGTGGCCTGATAGATCTCCTCGGTGCCCGCCCACACGCTCACGGTCAGGTTGTCGAGGCCCAGCTCCACCATGCGGCGCATGACCTTTTCGGTCAGCATCGTGCCGTTGGTGATGACGGTGCATTTGAGCCCGCGCGACTTCACGCGCTCGAGCACCTTCAAAAAGTCGGGGTGCAGTAGCGGATCGCCCGCGCCCGAGAGCTGCACCATTCTCGCGCCGGCCGCCGCGGCCTCGTCGATCGTCTCCAGCACGCGCGCGGTGGGGAGCGTGCGCTTGAACATCTCGCCCGTCCAGCGCGCGTCGCCCATCTCGAAGCCGTGGTTCCAGCAACCCACGCAGTTGAGGTTGCACCGGTTCGTCAGGTCGATTTCCAGAATGCGCGGGCCGCAGTACACGCGCTCGCCCGACATCACACCCGACAGGTGCAGACGGTCCTCGACGAACTCGCGCGTGACGACGTGGGGCTCGTGGTTCGCGTCCCCGTTCCCGTTTTCGTGTGAGCGGCCATTTCCGTTCGCGTGCCCGTTGCCGTTCGGCTTCTCGACGACGATCTCGCGCAACGCGGGGATCCCCGCGCCGGCGCCCGGCAGGTACGCGGACGAGCCCGACGACGCGATGGCCGCGTCGCGTTCGGCGGCGGCGAAGCTCGCGCGGTCGTAGGTGCGGTCCATGATCTCGACCGCGGTGGGCCGCGCCGCGCCCGGCTGGTAGGCGTCCGACCGGCCGAAGTCCTCGGCCAGCGTCGGCACCTTGATCGACGAACCATCGCCGTGTTCGCCGGGATCGAAGCTGCCCAGGTTGTTCGCGAGTTCCAACAGCCGCGTGAACTGCCGCTCGGGCCCGAGGCCGCCCGCGCGCACGGCCTTGGCGAGGTCGAGCTGCTTGCCCTCGGTCAGGTTCGTCTCCAAACACTCTTTGCCGAGCCGCTGTACCAAGGCGAGCACACGGCGGATGCGATCGTTGCGCTCGTCGATCGAAAGGCCATTCCCGTCCGTCCACAGGTAGTGGTAGTCGTCGCGCGGCAGCGTCATGCCCATGCGCCCCGCCTGCACGTGCAGATCGGTGCCGGTGATGATGACGCACGCGTTGATCGACTTGACCTGATCGATGTACGGCGCGTTGCGCTCGATCATCTCGAGCGTCAACTGAAAATCCTCTTCCGTCTCGCCCGGGAAGCCGACGATGCAGAACATGCACGTCTTGATCCCGGCCGCCTTGGCGTCGCGGAACACCTGGCCCGCCGACTCGACCGTGAAGAGCTTTTCCTTGTTCATGTATTTGAGCACGCGGTCGGAGCCGACTTCGAGGCCGAGCTGCAACTCGAAGCACCCAGCGGCGCGCAGCTTGCGCAGCAGCTCGGGCGTGAGGTTTTTCATCGGAGCGGCCTCGGCGTTCCAACGCACGGGCAGCTTCGCCTCGATGATCATGTCGCACAGTTCGTGCAGCACCTTGGGCCGGCCGTTGAGGATGTTGTCCGACACGGTGAAGCTGGAAAACCCGAGCACCTCCACGTGGTGCTTGAGTTCGTCGAAGATGTGCTTCGCCGACCGGCTGCGGTACTTGCCCGCCAGGTCCTTGCCCTTGCAATACACGCAGCTCGCGATGCACCCGCGCGACCACTCGAGCACGAGCGAGTTGCCGTGGTACTCGCGCATGTTGAAGTGCGCGTAGCTGGGGAAGGGCACCGAGTCGAGATCGCGGATCGGTCCGCGCGGCACGAGCTCCTGCTTGCCCTCGGCGTCCAGCGTGATGACGCCGGGAATGCCGCGAAGGGGTTCGCCCGCGTTCACCGCGCGCACGCAGTCGAGCAGCGTCTCCTCGCCCTCGCCGACCACGTAGCCGTCGATCCACCGGCCGCCGCGCTCGAAAAAAATCGTGCGGTAATCGGGCGTGAAGATCGCCGGGCCGCCCAGCAGGATTTTCACGTCGGCGTTACGTTTGCGAACCGCCTCGATCACCGCGACGGTGACGCGCTCTTTGGGATCGACGACGGAAAAGCCGATGAGCTTCGGATTCGTCGCGAGGATCTCCTCGGCGGCCTTCTCGATCTTGTCGGCGAGGCCCCAGCGAAGCACCTCCCACGTCTCGTCGT
>CAZPJD010000151.1:0-11134 GCA_964586775.1 uncultured bacterium
GAAACCCGGTTCCGTGAGCGACAGATCTCCGCTCTGAAAAAACGCGCCAAGGAACTCGGCCTCGAAATCCGCGGAGAACACACGATGACGACTGCGGTTTCTTAGGAGCGAAGCGAAGGATCTGATTCGAATTCGTGGCAAGACCCTTCGCTTCGTTCAGGGTGACATTTTGGAGGTCGCTCTGCTCGTCTCCCCTCTCCCGCCGGGATCCCTCACCCCCGCTCGCTGCGCTCGCTTCCCCTCTCCCGTCAGACGGGAGAGGGGGAAGGGGGGCTGCGGATGACCTCGCCGGAAAATTCCTCAAGGATATTTGACATTTAGGGCCATATCCTTCATACTCCGGTTTAATCATCGATGGACTTGCGCCCCCGTGCGTGTAGGACGGGTTGCGGCTCGCCGGTTTGGCGGGCAAAGCCGGGGGCGAAATCGGGGCACGCGGAGCGGGAATGGTCCACCCCTTGCGCTCGAGCGACCAGATGCCCGGCACGGGCGAATCCCGGCGCGTTCTGGTCGTCAACGACGATCCGTTTCAACTCGAGCTCACGTCGCGCACGATCCGCGAGATGGGTCACGAGGTCGTCGTCGCATCGGACGGCGAAGAGGCGATTCACCGCGCGGTCGAGGGCCCCGATCTCGACCTGGTCGTCACCGACCTCTACATGCCGCGCATCGACGGCTGGAAGCTCTGCCGACTGCTGCGCAGCAGCCATTTCCCGCGCTTCAATCAGGTGCCCATCCTCGTGCAGTCCGCCACGTTCGCGGGCAGCGACACCGAGCAGGTGACGCGCGACAATGGCGCGAATCACTTTTTGCCGGTCCCCTACCCGCCCGACGAACTGCGTCGCTCGGTCGAAAAACTGCTGGCGGGCGAGATCCCGCAAAAGCCCGTGCGCGCCCTGGTGGTGAACGCGAACGACGCCCTGCGCCGCATGGTCGCCGACGCCATGTGCCGATCGGGATACGAGGTGGTCGAGGCCGCGGGCGCCGAGCGCGCGCGCGTGCTGCGCGAAAGCCATCGGCCCGAGCTGGTCGTGCTCGGCCATCCGCTGCCCGACGCCATCGTCGAGGAATTCGTCGCCGAGTTGAAGACCGCGGAAGAGCGCGCGACGGTGATCGTCATCGCCGAGTCGCCCGCCGAGTCGCTGGCCGTGCGCGTGACGCGGCACGGGGCCGACGCCTTCGTGCGCGAACCCTTCGAGATCGATTACCTGATCGCGCTGTGTGAAAAGACGCGGCGCGAACGCTCGCTGATCCGCATCGAAGAACTGCTCGCCGACCGTTCGCGCGAGCTGTCGCAGAGCGAACGCAAGTACCGCGACCTGATCGAGAACGCGATCGACATCATCTTCATGCTCGATGTCGAGGGCGTGGTGATCGAGGTCAACGACGCCTTCCTTCGCGCGAGCGGTTACGCGGCGCGCGAGCTGATCGGCAGCCACTTCACGCTGCTGCTGCACCCCGCGGATCTGGAACGGGCGCGCGGCGCGGCCAACCGGGCGGCGCGCGGCGGCGATTCGCAGATCGAGATGCGCCTCAAGGACAAGGTGGGCGGCTTCGGCTGGTACTCGTTCGCGTATCGTCCGATCACCGACCCCGACGGATCGGTGCTGGCGATCCACGCGGTGGGTCGCGACATTACCGAGCAAAAAGACGCGGCGGCGCGGCTGGAGTGGATGGGGCGCGTGATCGCGCAGGCGGGCGAGGGCATCGCCGTGACCGATCTCGAGGGCGCGATCGTCTTCGCCAATGCCGCTTTCGCGCGCATTCACGGGCACGACGACGCGGGCGCGCTCGCGGGAATGAGCGTGCGCGAGTTTCTGGACGAGGGCTCCGCGCCCGACCTGATCCCGTTCCGCGACGAGGCACTTCGCGCCGGGCGTCACACGGGCGAGCTCGCGCACCGGCGAGCCGACGGACGCACGATTCACGCGCGAACGACCGTCACCGTCTTCACCGGCGCGGATGGACGTCGCGCGGGGTACGTGCTGCTCGTGCAGGATCTGTCGGAACGGCGCGCGGCGGCGCAGGCCCTCTCCGAGTCCGAAGAGCGTTTCGCGCTGGTCGCGGGGCGCACTTCGGACATCATCGTCACGCGGGCTCTCGGCGCGCACCCGTCCACGCAGTTCCTTTGCGGACGCTGCGAACAGATCCTGGGGTATTCCGCCGACGAGATGACGAACGGCATCGAGCGCTGGCTCGAACGCATCCCGCTCGAAGACCGCCACGCGTTTACGCCGGCGGGGGGAAAGCCCTTCGACGGTCCTCCGGGCGACGTCGAGTGGACGTATCGGTTCCAGACTCGCGACGGACGCACGGTGCATCTACGCGAGCAGGGCGTGCGTCAGATCGAGAATGGCGTGACGCGGGTACACAGCGCGATCCGCGACGTGACGGCGCAGGTGACCGCCGAGCAGGAGCGCGAAAACCTTCAGCGGCAATTGCTGCACGCGTCGAAGATGGAATCGATCGGCACGCTCGCGGGCGGCATCGCGCACGACTTCAACAACCTGCTCACCGGCGTGATGGGCAATCAGGAGCTGGCGTCGCTCTACGTGGGCGAGGCCGGGCGCGAATACCTGAACAACGCCAAGGCCGCGGCGGCGCGCGCGGCGGATCTCGTCAAGAAACTGCTGGCGTTTTCGCGCAAGGAAAAACTCGAGCGCAAGGTTCTCGACCTGGGCGCGATCGTCCACGAGACGCGCAAGGTGCTGGGCGAGACCTTCGACCGGCGCATCCACATCGAGGCCGACATCGCGGGCGACGTGCGCCGCGTGAACGCCGACGCGGGACAGATCCAGCAGGTGCTGATGAACCTGTGCATCAACGCGCGCGACGCGCTCACCGACGTGCTCGAAGGTCGCGTGGCGACGGCGCTGCGCGAGCGCTACACCATCGTCATCTCGCTCGCGAATCGCGACTTCGACGCGGCGCGGATCGCGTCGCGCCCCGAGGCCAAACCCGGCGCCTACGTGATGTTGCGCGTGAAGGACAACGGCGCGGGGATGAGCGAGGAGACGAAGCAGCGCCTCTTCGAGCCGTTCTTCACAACCAAGGAAGCCGGGCGCGGCACGGGGCTCGGTCTGGCCACGGTCTTCGGCATCGTCAAGCAGCACGAGGGGTGGATCGACTTCGACAGCCGCCTCGGGACGGGCACCGAGTTTCGCATCTATCTTCCCGCCGCCGCCGAGGCACAGGCGGTCGAGGCCGCGCCCGGGATCGCGACCGATCTGCCGCGCGGTACGGAGACGATTCTGGTGGTGGACGACGAGGCGGTGATTCGCGACATCCTGCGTGAGACGCTTCAGCAGGCGGGCTACACCGTGATTCTGGCCGAGGACGGGCGCAAGGGCGTGGAGACGTTCATCGAGCATCGCACGCGGATCGGCGCGGTGATCCTCGACCTCACCATGCCGCGCATGTCCGGCGGCGAGGCGCTCGACATCATCCGCTCGAAATCGCCGAACGCGAAGGTCGTGATCTCAACGGGCCACGCCGATCTGATCGACCGCGACGACTACCTGCGGCGCGGCGCGGCCGCCTTCGTGCCCAAACCCTACAAGCTCATGGAACTGCTTCAGACGCTGCGCGCGGTGATCGATCGCCCGGCGTCGTGATCGTCTTCGGCGGACCTAGCGATAGACTTCGCGCCGATGCGCGACGACGGTGACGGTCACCTCGCGGGCGTCGTCGTCGATCCGATAGACCACACGCCACGTTCCGACCCGAACTCGCCAATCCCGACTGCCGACCAGTTTACGCGAATTGTCGGGCCGGGGGTTGTCCGAAAGTGCGAGGATTTTCTTGCGGACGCGTGCGTAGACATCGTTCGGAAGTCGCGACAACTCTTTGTGCGCCGACGGATGAAACAGAATCCGGTAGCTCACCGGGTGATGCCCCGTCGTCGGTCCTCCTCGGCGAAGACGTCATCCGCCGAAATCCCGTCGCCCTCCTTTCGCGACTCGGAGAGCAGGGCGTCATAGATGTCTTCGCGGGTTTCCTCGGCCGCATCGGGAAAGAGGGAGACGACCAGCTTCCACAGACCGTCCTCATCGAGCGACAGGACCCGATGTCGAAGATCGACCAACGCATCTTCACGTGTCGCGCTCATGGCTTCATCTCCATCGTGCCAATTTACGCGCGAAGGACCGCGCCTTCAAGGATCAATCGCGTTGGCCCGGGGTCCCGCCATCTCGATGTTCGCATACGCACTGTGGTTGTGGATGCTCTCGAAGTTTTCGGCCTCGACCGAAAACCACGTGATCGCCGGATGCGCGCGCAGCCGCAGCGCCGCCTCGCGCACCACGTCCTCGACAAACGCCGGATGCTCGAACGCGTGTCGGGTGACGTATTCGGCGTCGTCCGGCTCCAGCACCGACCAGACCGGGCTCGACGCGCACTCTTCCATCATCGCGATCACGTCCTCGATCCACACGAATTCGCGGAAACGCACCCGGACGGTGATCTCGCCACGCTGCGTGTGAGCCGAGACCTTCGCGAGTTCTTTGCTGCACGGGCAGAGTGTCTGCACGGGGATCACGATGCCGAGCACCATGTCGAATTCGTGGTTCAGGCTCGCCTCGATCGAGCACGCGTAGCTCATCAGCCCCGGCGCGCCCGAGCGCGGCGCGGACTTTTCCACGAAGTACGGAAACTCGACCGCCACGTGCGCCTCGGTCGCCGAGAGCGCCTGCTTGATCTCGGCGCACATCGCGCGGAACTCGCGCAGCGAGATGCTCGACTGGTGCCGCTCGAGCACCTCGACGAAGCGCGACATGTGCGTGCCCTTGAAATGCCCGGGCAGATCGACGGCCATGCGAAACGTGCCGACCGTGTGCTGGCGACCGTGCGCCTTGTCGCGCACCACGATCGGGTAACGCAGTCCCTTCACGCCGACCTTGTCGATCGGCAGGGCGCGTTCGTCGCGGGAATTCTGAATATCGGCGAGCTGCGTCATGGAAATGCCCGTCACCGCGGTGCGAAGCCGCGACCGAAATGAACGGGGCGGCCCGAAGCCGCCCCCTCGATGCCGTTTCGATTGTGCGTCGTTTCGGTGCTCGTGGCGAGTGATCTATCGCAACTCGGCCGCGTTTTCGCGCACCTTGCGGATGATCGCGACAATGTCGTCCACGTCTTTTTTCGTGCCCATCAGCTTGGGATAGTGCATCCACACGCCGGTTTCGAGCGCGAAATCCCACGCCACGGGCGATTTTGCCGAGTCCTTCGTCACGCCGTCGCCGTAGCGCTCGCGCAGCATCGGCCACTCGCTCGTCTTGGCCGCGAAGAGCTGGTTCGCGTACATCGGCTTGTAGAACGCGCCATCGAGGTGCAGCCCCTCGGCCTCGCACGCCTCGATGAACTTGTCGCGGTGCACACCGGCGAACTCGGTTTTGTCGTAGGTGAAGATGAATTGATAGTGCGCCTGCGTGGTGATGCGCGGATCGCGTTCGATCACGCCGATGCCGGGAATGCCCCGAAGCTGCTCGGTCAGATACGCACCGCTTTCGGCGCGCAACTTCGTGCGTTCGGCTAGCGCTTCGAGCTGCGCGCGCAGCACGGCGGCCTGAAACTCGCTGATGCGATAGTTCCAACCGAAGAGCCGCCCGTCGAACTCGTCGTAGCCCGGCTCCTTGCGCCCGCAGTTCACGAGGCTCTGGCACTTTTGCTCGAGCGTCGGGTCGGACGTGAGGATCAGCCCGCCCTCGCCGGATGTCATGAGCTTGCTCGACTGGAAGCTGAAGCTGCCCAGGTCGCCGATCGAGCCCACGCCGCGCCCGCGCCATTCGCCGCCGTGCATGTGGGCGCAGTCCTCGATCAGGGCGAGGCCGTGCTTTTTGGCGATGGCCGTCAGCCGGTCGAGGTCGGCGATGGTCGAGCCCAGGTGCACCGCGATGATCGCGCGCGTTTTGGGCGTGATGGCGGCCTCGATCAGGTCGCAGTCGATCGTGAAGTTCATCGGTTTGATGTCGACGAAGACCGGCACGGCGTTGAGGTAGACGGCGCATGCGGCCGTCGCCACCCACGACGTTGCGGGCACGATGACCTCGTCGCCCGCCGCGATGCCCAGCGCGCGCAGCGCGATCTCCAGCGTCACGGTGCCGTTGGCCGCGCAGATCCCGTATTTCGCACCGGCATACTTCGCATATTCCTCGGCGAAGTGACGGGCTTGAAAGTTTGGCGAGGGGTAGCCGCCCCAATTCTGCGAGTCGAGCACGAGATTGAGGTATTCGCGCTCGCGCTCGGTGTAAGGGGGCCACGTGGGCCACGGTTCGGTGCGCAGCGCCGTTCCGCCGCAAATCGCCAGCTTGCTCATCGCGCTCTCCTTTTCGGGCATCGACCCGGAAAACGATTTGAACGGGTCTTCAAATCGCGCCGAAATCTACCTCAAAGTCGCATGGGAACGCAAGGAATTTTCCGAGAGGCGAAATGCCGGTCGGCACGTCGCGAATGGCTCTTGAACCTTCGGTCAAACCCGGTATTCTACCCCTCGGTCATCGCCAGATCGTGGATTTTCGTCCCATCGCGGGTTGCGGCGCGTTCGCTCCGCAAGATTTGTGAAAGAACGGGCGGAAAGGGCTTCGTGAACGTCACCGAACTGGACAACGCCGAGCAATTCTCCCGGGAATATCGCACGCGGCAGGTTCTGATTCTGTCGATCGGGCTGCGGATCGGCATCGCCATTTTCGTGTGGCTGTGCGTGACGCTGCCCAGCGACCCGGGCTGGGCGGCCGCATCGGACCCGACGTTCCACATCGGCTTCGCCCTCGCGTTCGCGGGATACATCTATTCGCTTCGGCGGCTGCGAACCGAACCCCGACCCCTGCGTTGGATGGGGATCGTCAACGCGCTGGAGATCCTTGCGATCTCGGCTCTCGTCTGGCGCACCGGCGGCACCGCGAGTCCCATGACGGTGCTTTACCTCATGGTCATCATGGGTGCGGTGTTCGTGGGACAGGTGTCGTACGTGCTGACCGTCAGTCTCGGGGCGACGGCGATCTACGCGGTGCTCGAAGGACTCCTGCTCTCGGAAATGATCCCTCGGGCCGTCGCGTTCTCGGGTCGCGATGCCTCGAACGAGGATCTGTTCAACTCCGCCTACATTTCGACCACGCTTGCCGTCGTCGGTTTCTTTTCGCTCTTCACGATTCTGCTCCTGATCTATCTCTACGAGCAGGTCCAGCGGCTGCACATCACCATCGAGCGACGACGCAACCAACTCGGCGACGCAAATCAGGCGCTGCTGGCGAGCTTTCACGATCTTTCCACGATGGTGGACCGTCTCAAGGCGAGCGAAGAGGCGGCGCAGTCGGCGCGCGGTGATCTGCTGAAGATGGAGAAGCTGCTCGTGGTCGCGCGACTCGCTGCGGGCAACCTGCACGAGCTGCGTTCGCCGCTCACGATGGTCATCTCCGAATTGGAGATCATGCTGCTCTCCAAGACATTGCCCGCCGAGGCGAAGCTCAAGGAGACGCTGAAGAAGGTGCTGGCCAACGCATCGCGCATGAAGGCGCTGCTGCAAAACGTCGAGGACGCCGTGCGCCCCCACCGAGAACTACGATTCGTCGAGGTGGACCTGAACACGATGGTCTCGCGCGTCGTCGGGCTGATGGCGTACGAGATGAAGAAGCGCAACGTCAAGTTCGTCGCCAGCTACGACCCGGCGGAGCCGCGCATCCTGGGTGTGCCGTCGCAGATCGAGCAGATCATCGTCAACCTCGTCGCCAACGCCGCCGACGCAAGCCCCGAGCGCAACGGCGCGGTCACGGTCGAGACGCAGATCCGCAACGCGGGTGTGAATCTGGTCGTCTCCGACAACGGCGAGGGATTGAACGAAGACGAAATCGCAAAGATCTTCGATCCGTTTTTCACCACCAAGAACCGCAGCGACCAACTCGGCCTCGGGCTTTACGTCGTCGCGAGCATCGTGGACCGCCACAAGGGCCACATCTCGGTCGAATCGAACCCCGGCAGACGCACGGCGTTCACCGTCACCTTCCCGATGGCCGTGTAACGGCGCGATCCGCGCCCCTCGGAGCCCGAATGTCCCAGCGCCTGTTCCTGATCGACGGATCCGGTTTCATCTTTCGCGCGTTTTACGGCGTCCGGAGGCTCAGCACGTCCGCGGGGGTGCCGACCAACGCGGTTTATGGTTTCGCGACGATGATGCTCAAGGTTCTGCGCGACCACGCGCCCACGCACGTCGCCGTCGTCTTCGACACCAAGGAGCCGACGTTTCGTCACGAAATCTATCCCGAATACAAAGCGAACCGCGAAGCCCCACCCGACGACCTCGTGCCGCAGTTCGGTCTGATCCGCGAACTGGTGGACGCCTTCGGCTGGCCGCGAATCGAAAGGCCGGGCTTCGAGGCCGACGACATCATCGGCACGCTCGCCGACCGCGCGGCTCAGGGCGGCTTCGACGTGGTGCTCGTCTCGTCGGACAAGGACCTGTGCCAACTCCTGGGCGAACGCGTGCGCATGTACGACCCGATGAAGGACGTGTGGACCGGTCCGGACGACCTGAAGGAGCGCTTCGGCGGCGGGCCGGAACGCGTGGTCGAGGTGCTCGCTCTGGCGGGCGACACGTCGGACAACGTGCCGGGCATCCCCGGCGTCGGCGAGAAGACCGCCGTCAAGCTGCTCGACGAATTCGGATCGTTCGACGCCGTGCTCGAAAACGCCTCGAAGATCAAGGGCAAGCTCGCCGAAAAGGTGATGGAAAACGTCGAGGCCGCGCGGCTCGCCCGCCGTCTCGTGACCATCGAGCGCGCCATCGATATTGATTTGGGTTTCGACGAATTGCGCCTCGCGTCAACAGACCGCGAAAAGCTCGGCGATTTTCTGGGCCGGCTCGAAATGACGCGGCTGCTCTCCGACCTGCAGGCGGTGCCAGCGCAGATGGAATCGAGCGGGCAGCTTGCGCGCGACGGCTACCGCCTCGTCCTCGATCGCGAGACGCTCGCCGAGATGATCGGCAAGATGCGCGCGTCGGGCATCTTCGCGCTCGACACCGAGACCACGAGCGAACACCCCACGCGGGCCGACATTGTGGGCATGTCGTTTTGCTGCGACGCCCGCGAGTCGTTTTATCTGCCGGTCGCGCACCGCTATTTGGGCGTGCCGCCGCAGTTGCCGCTCGCCGAAACGCTCGATGCGTTGCGCCCGCTGCTCGCCGACAAGAGCGTGCGAAAGGTCGGGCAGAATATCAAATACGACATCATCGTGTTCCGACGCGCCGGAGTGGATCTGCGCGGCGTGGATTTCGACACGATGGTCGCGAGCTACCTGCTCGAGCCCGAGGCCGACAGCCACGGCATGGACCTGCTCGCGTCGAAATACCTGGGGCATCGCACGATCAAATTCAAAGACGTCACCGGCAGCGGCAAGGACCAGAAGGGTTTCGACGAGGTGCCGCTCGACATGGCGCGCGACTACGCCGCCGAGGACGCCCACGTGACGTGGGAGCTGTATCGGCTGCTGGCGCCGATGATCGAGCGCGAGGGATTCGAGAAACTGCTGCGCGAGATGGAGATGCCGCTCGTCGACGTGCTCGTGGACATGGAGATGGCCGGCGTGCTGATCGACCCCGTGTTCTTTCGCGGGCTCTCCAAAGAGGCCGATGGCGAGCTCGTGCGTCTGGAGGCCGAGATCCATCAGGCGGCGGGCGGGCCCTTCAACCTCAACAGCCCCAAGCAGGTCGGTGAGATCCTGTTCGAAAAGCTCGGCCTGCCGTCGGGAAAGAAGACGAAGACGGGCTACTCGACCGACGTGACCGTGCTCGAATCCCTCGCAGACAAGCACGCGGTCCCGAAGCTGCTGCTCGAATACCGCGCGTTCCACAAGCTCAAGAGCACCTACATCGACGCGCTGCCGTCGATGATCAACCCGCGCACCGGGCGCGTGCACACGAGCTTCAACCAGGCGGTTGCGGCCACGGGACGGCTTTCGTCGTCCGATCCGAATCTTCAGAACATCCCCATCCGCACCAAGCAGGGGCGACGCATCCGCGAGGGCTTCGTCGCGCCAGCGGGCCGCGTGCTGATGAGCGCCGATTACTCGCAGGTGGAGCTGCGCATCCTCGCGCATCTGTCGGGCGACGCGGCGATGCTCGAGGCGTTCGCGGCGGGCGGCGACATCCACCGCAGCACCGCGGCGCAGGTATTCGGCGTCGAGCAGGGTTTGGTCACACCCGAGATGCGGCGTCAGGCCAAGGCGATCAACTTCGGTATCGTCTACGGCATGAGCGCGTTTCGGCTCGGCCGCGATCTGGAGATCGGCACCAAGCGCGCGCAGGAGTTCATCGACGCCTACTTTGGCCGTTTTTCCGGCGTGAAGACCTTCATCGAACGCACCATCGCCGACGCCCGCGAAAAGGGTTTCGTGACAACGATGATGGGTCGCCGACGCCGCGTTCCGGAACTGACCGAAGGCAATCGCCAGGTGCAGGGCTTCGGCGAGCGCCTCGCGGTCAACACGCCCATTCAGGGTTCCGCGGCCGACATCATCAAGATGGCGATGGTGCGCCTTCGCGAGCGAATCGCGCGCGAGAGCGCACCGATGACGATGATCCTGCAGGTGCACGACGAGCTCGTGTTCGAGGTCGATGAACACTTCATCGATCAAGCCGCCGCGATCGTGCGTGAAGAGATGGAAAACGTGGTGAAGCTCGATGCCCGACTCGTCGTCGAGACGAGTCATGGGAAAAACTGGGCCGAGGCGCATTAAAGAAAGCGGGAGGTGGCGGAATTGACGCGGCGCAGGTCGAAGTGGAGTTGGGGCGGAGTGCTGGTCGGCGCGGTCTTCGCCGCGATCTACATCGTCGCCCGTTCGTTCGACGTCCAGCTCCCCTTCGACATTCTCGGCAGGAGCACGGGGGAGTTCATCCCGCCGCCCACGGGGCTTGTGCGCGTGGTGGAAGCGGTTGACGGCGACACCATCAAGCTCGCGGGGGGCGCGCGGGTACGCTACGTGGGCGTGGACACGCCGGAGCGCAAGGACCCCTATTTCGCCGCGGCGAAGCGCGAAAACGCGCGGCTGACGACGGGCAAGGATGTGCGGATCGAGTCGTGCCCGAAGCGCGCGAAGGACGACTTCGGTCGCGCGCTCGGCACGCCCTTCGACGGCGAGCGCGACCTCG
>CAZPJD010000152.1:0-7963 GCA_964586775.1 uncultured bacterium
GCGTGTCCATGCCCGCCTTTTTCGCGAGACGCAGCGATTCGACCACGCGCGGCAGTTCGAGGCGCTTGTTGAGCCCCTTGAGCACCTCCACGTCGCCGCTCTCGATGCCGAAGTTGATGCGCCGGCATCCCGCCGCCGCCATGTGCGCGAGCAATTCCTCGTCCACCGCGTCGGCGCGGGTGTCGGCCTCCCATGACGCCGTTTCGGGCAGACGGTCGGCGATCAATTTGTCGCACAGGGCGTGGACGCGGCGCTTGTTGAGCGTCATCACGTCGTCGACGAAGACGAAATGGCGCACCGGCCGTTCGCGCACCGATCGCATCATTTCCTCCGCGACGCGCTCGGCGCTGCGGAAACGCACGCTGCGCCCGGTGAGGAACTCGATGGAGCAGAACACGCACTGATACGGGCAGCCGCGGCTGCTCATGATCGTCTGCGTCGGAACCTTGGCGCGGCCCTTCACGCTCCACAGGTAGTTGTGAAAGTTGATGCCGGGGTAGACGGGATCGGGAATCGATTCGAGGTCCTTGACGATCGGCGGGTCGGATTCGGTCCCATCCGCTTCGCCGCGCACGAGCAACCCCGGGATGCCGGCGAGGTCGCGACCGTCGCGAAGCCGGTTCAGGTATTCGACGAAATTCTCCTCGCCCTCGCCAATCATCACGTCGTCGGCGTCGGGGACGTCGTCGAAACACTGATGACGCACGAGCGTGGCGTGGGGCCCGCCGACGATGACGCGGAGCTTCGCCTCCCGCGCGAGACGAGCGAGCCGCGCGATCACCGGCACCAGCGGCGACGTCACGGTCAGCCCGAGGATATCGGGTCGGAACTCGTGGAAGAGCGTGCGGATCGTCGCGTCGCCGCGCGGCGCGAACTCCAGATCCTGGATCAGCACCTCGTGGCCGTGCGCGTGCGCGCAGGCCGTGAGCCACGCCAGATTGAGCGGCGGGTTCAGATTCAGCGACCGCGTGAGCGATCGGAATCGTCCATAGATCTCACCCCAGGGGGGGGCGAGCAGGAGCACTCGCATCACGACTCCCCGATCCGGCCGCGCGGCCGGGCCAGCACCAGAACGTACAGCCGCGCGTACTTCCAGCCCATGCGGAAGATCTTGAAGTGGCTGTCTCCATTCTGACGATAGCTGTAAACGGTGGGGATTTCCGTAATGCGCGCCCCGATCCGCCGCGCCTTGATGGCGAGCTCGGGCGAGATCGCAAAATCGCGGCTCGTCAGGCCGGCGGCGAGCGGCAAATCTCGCCGCATCCCCCGGAATGCGTTGGTGATGTCGTGGGCGGGGATGTCGAAGAGCCGCCGCGTGACCCACGAATACGCGTTCGAGAGCCTCGCCTTCACCTGCCCCAATTTGCCGTAGTTGCCGCCGGGCATCGCCCGCGAGGCGATCACGAGGTCGAATCCTTCGAGCAGCTTGCGACGGATCGCGGGGATGTCGGAAAGCCGGTCCGACAGATCGGCCATCATCCACACGCACATTTCGCCTCGCGCTTCGCGCGTGCCGTCCATCAGCGCCGCGCCCATTCCGCTGTTTTGCGCTCGCCGCACGATGCGCAGCTCCGGGAAGTCGGCGGCGGCGTCGGCGAGAATCCGCGGCGACTCGTCGGAACTTCCATCGTCCACCGCGACGATTTCGTGCGTGAAGTCCCAACGGGCGCACTCCTCCCGCAGCCCCGCGAGAAGACGGGGGAGGTTGTCCCGCTCGTTGTGAATGGGAATCACAACCGACAGATCGATCACGGCGCGGCCCGATGGGTGGTCACGCGCGATGGTAGGTGCGGCACGCGAGCCCCGTCAAGAACGATCGCTCACTTCGTCGCGCGCCCGACGCCGCGGGATTACGCAACGTCGACCGGGGACGCGTCACTGGATTGCCGTCAACGGCGCGATCTGCTTCGTCTTTGCCCTCGACACGTCGCGTCAACGTCCATTAGAATGCGACCCTTCCGAACAGCCCCGGGTGTGGAGCGGGTCGCATCATGAAAGTTCTGATCGTCGGTTCGGGCGGGCGCGAGCACGCCCTGTGCTGGAAGATCCTTCAGTCTCCCGAGGTCACGCAGATCTTTTGCGCGCCGGGCAACGCCGGCACGGCCAAGATCGCGCAAAACGTGGCGATCGACGCCGACGACGTGCGCAAGCTCGTGGCCTTCGCCGAGTACGAAGAGGTCGATCTCGTCGTCGTGGGGCCCGAGGCGCCGCTCGTGTCCGGTCTGGTGGATGAGCTGGCCGACCGTGATATCGCGGCCTTCGGGCCGACCGCCGCGGCGGCCCGCGTCGAGGGCAGCAAGGCGTTCACCAAGGCGCTGCTCCAGCGCGCCAACGTGCCCACCGCGCAGGCGCGCAGCTTCGCCGATTACGACCTCGCGCTCGACTTCGCCGGGCGACTCGGTTTTCCGGTGGTGCTCAAGGCCGACGGCCTCGCGGCGGGCAAGGGCGTGCTCATCTGCGAGACGCAGCACGATGTCGAGGCCGGGCTTCGCGAGATTCTGGTGCAGCGCAAGTTCGGCGATGCGGGGCGTCGCGTTCTGGTCGAGGAATTTTTAAACGGCGAGGAGGCGAGCTTTCTCGCGCTCACCGACGGCAAAACGATCCTGCCGCTCGCGACGAGCCAGGACCACAAACGCGTGTACGACGGCGACAAAGGTCCCAACACCGGCGGCATGGGGGCGTATTCGCCCGCGCCGGTGGTGGACGACGCCGTTTTCGCGCATGTCGTGAAGGACATTTTGGAGCCGACGGTACGCGCCCTCGCCGAGGACGGCACCCCCTATCGCGGCGTGCTCTATGCGGGACTCATGATCGCGGGCGGCCAAGCCAAGGTGCTGGAATACAACGCGCGGCTCGGCGACCCTGAGACGCAGCCCCTGCTCGCCCGCATGAAAAGCGACCTGGTGCCGCTCATGAAGGCGTGCGTGGACGGGACGCTCGCGACGCGCGCGATCGAGTGGGACCCACGACCGGCGGTGTGCGTGGTCATGACGGCGGGCGGGTATCCCGGCGCGTACAAAAAGGGCAAAACGATCACGGGCCTCGATGACGACTTCGGACCCGACACGGTGGTGTTTCACGCGGGGACCGATCTCGTGGACGGTCGCGTCGTGACGAGCGGCGGGCGCGTGCTGGGCGTGACGGCCCTCGGCGACGACATCGCCGCCGCCGCCGCCCGCGCCTACGACGCGGCGGAACGCATCCGTTTCGAGGGCGCGCACTACCGCAAGGACATCGGCGCGCGAGCGATTCGCCGGCTCAAGGGGGAATGATGAAATCCGTCGCCGTTCTCATGGGTTCCGATTCCGATTACGGCACGATGCAAAAGTGCGTCGAGCAGCTTCGCGCGTTTGGGATTCCCGTGGACGTGCGCGTGCTCTCGGCGCATCGCAGCCCCGACGAAACCGCGCGTTTTGTCAAAGGCGCGGCCCGGCGCGGCGTCGGAGTGTTCATCGCGGCCGCGGGCGGCGCGGCGCATCTGGCGGGAGCCGTCGCGGCGCACACCACGCTGCCGGTGATCGGCGTGCCGATCGCCTCGACGCCGCTGGGCGGGCTCGACGCCCTGCTCGCGACCGTGCAGATGCCGCCGGGGGTGCCCGTCGCGACCGTCGCCATCGGCGATTACGGCGCGACCAACGCGGCGGTGCTGGCGGCGCAGATCCTCGCCCTCGGCAACGCCGATCTTGCGAAGCGCGTGGCCGAATTCAAGGCCGCGCAGCGCGCGAGTGTCGCGAAAAAGAACGCCACGCTCCAAAAGAAGCTGAAATCGAGCTGACCGCGGCGCACGTCGCCGCGAACCGATTTGCGATACCCGTGAGGTTGCCGTTGAGGCGAATCGCCATCGATCGCGAGCGTCCGGATGCGTCCACGCTGCGCGTTGCCGCCGATATTCTGAACGGCGGCGGCGTGATTGTGTTCCCCACCGACACGCTCTACGGACTGATCTGCCGCCTCGACCGCCCCGCCGCGATGGAGCGCGTCAAGCAGATCAAGCAGCAGGACGACTACAAAGCGATGCCGTGTCTCGCCGCCGATACTCCCACGGCGCTCGCAGCGTATTTTCCGCATCCGCCGCGCCTCAACGCCCTCGCCGATCGCCTTTGGCCGGGACCAATCACGCTCATCGGCTCGGCGATGCCGCACCTCATCGGCGCGGCCACGGGCGACGGGCCCTACATCGGCATCCGCGTGCCCGATTCGCCCGCGCTCGCCCGTCTGGGCAAGCTGTGCGACGGCGCGCTGCTGGTCGCGACCAGCGCCAATCCCCACGGCAAACTCGCGGCGGTCAACGCCTCGATGATGCGCGAGTACTTCGGCGAAGTCGAAGACCTGACGTTTTTCGACGCGGGCGTGCTCGATTCGCTGGGCAGCACCGTCGTCGACCTGTCGGTCGAGCCGCCCCAGCTGATTCGCCGGGGCGAGATGCCCTTTGAGATCGTGGAAAAGGTGCTCGGTCGGCCCCTCGCCGAGGTCGTCGCGCGTGCCGACGAGCGACTGCAGGATCTGATGCGCGGACCGCTGAGGATCATCCAGAAGAAGTCGGGATTTCGATACTCGATCGACGCGCTCCTGCTGGCCGCGTTCGCGTCGTTCGCGCCCGAAGACCGAATCGCGGATGTCGGCTGCGGCAGCGGCGTCATCCCGCTGCTGTTGGCCGGGCGCGGCGCGCGCAAGGTGGTGGGCATCGAGCATCAGGACGACATCGCCGACATGGCCGCGCGCTCGATCCGCGCCAACGGGCTCAATCACCACGCCTCGGTGATTTGCGGCGACGCGCGGCGCATCGACGATCTGTTCCCCGCGGGGTCGTTCGACGTGGTGTGCACGAATCCGCCCTACTATCCGGCGGACAGCGGCCATCACAGCCCCGACGAGGCCAAGGCCGCGAGCCGCCACGAGCTCACCATGACGCTGGCCGACGCGGTACGCGCGGCGGCGTGGCTCGCGCGCGAGGGCGGGCGGTTTTTTCTGATTCACCTGCACGCGCGCGAGGACGAGGTGATCGCGCAGTTTCACGCCAATCGCTTCGCGCCGCGGCGGCTGCGCCGCGTGGTCACCAAACCCGCGCAGGGGCCGCGTTTCATCCTCATCGAGGGCCACAAGGTCGCCCGCGACGATCAGGCCCGCGTATTGCCCGACGTGCTGCCCGATCTCGCCCTGCACGACGCGGCGGGGCATTTCACGAAGGACGCCGAAGCGTTCCTCGCGCCCATTCAGGACGGGGCGATTTCCCTGGGGTAGAAACGCTTCAGGTAGCTTGATCGAGACTGCGGAGTTGGCCGCAGGCCGCGAGGATATCCTGCCCGCGGCTGCGCCGCACCACGCAGTTGATTCGCGCGTTCAGCACAATCCGTTGAAACTCTCGCACGCGCGTCTCGGGTGTCGCCGCATAGGGGCTGCCCGGCCAGGGGTTGAACGAGATCAGGTTCACGTGGGCTTTGAGCGGCGCCATCAGGCGGATCAGGCGCCGGGCGTCCTCGTCGCGGTCGTTCACGCCGTCGAGCAGCGTGTATTCGTAGGTGATGCGCCGCCGGTTGCTGAGCGGATAGTCGCGACAGGCGGCGAGCAGTTCGCCGATCGGGTGTTTTTTGTTGATCGGCATCAGGCGCGTGCGCGTGTCGTCGTCGGTGGCGTGAAGCGAGATCGCCAGCGAAACGTCCGTATCCAGCCCCAATCGGCGGATCGCCGGGACGATGCCCGCCGTCGAGATCGTCACGCGGCGATTCGAGAAGTTCATCCCCAGATCGTCGGTCAATATCCGCGCCGCGGCCACCGTGGCGTCGTAGTTGAGCAGCGGTTCGCCCATGCCCATGAAGACGACGTTCGTGATGTCCCGATCGGCCACCTCCCGCTTGGCGGCGCGAATCTGCTCCACGATCTCCCACGCGGCGAGTTGGCGTTCCAGCCGCATCGTGCCCGTGCGGCAGAATCGGCAATTCAGGCTGCATCCCACCTGCGTGCTCACGCAGATTGTCAGGCGGCCGGGCTCGGGGATCAGCACCGACTCCACCTTCGCGCCGTCGGGCAGGCGCAACAGAAACTTCTTCGTGCCGTCGGCCGCCGTTCGCACGTTCTCGACGCCGCCGGTTTCGATGGCGAAGGTTCGGGCGAGTTCGGCGCGCAGATCCTTGCGGATATTCGTCATGACGTCGAACGAATCCGCCCCGCGCGCGTAGATCCATTGAAAAATCTGGTCCGCGCGGTAGGCGCTCTGGCCGATCTCGCGCATCCGCTCGCGCAGCTCGTCGCGGGTCAGCCCCGTCACCGGCACGCGCCGTCCTGCGCCGATGTCTTCATTCTTCGCGCGATGTCCCGTCATTCCACTTCGTCCACCGTCGCACGTAATAGACACGCACCGCGCGCGTGTGGCATGAGGTTACGATGGAAGGCGTCCCCGAACAACGTGCGCGGATCACCACGCGGCGAATCGCGATCGTGTCGATCGCGCTCGCTTTCGTCGCGGCCTGCGCGCCGTCGCCGGGCGCCGTGCCGCCGGTGGCGGATTTTGGCGACGAGCCGATCGGCTTTGCGATCACGCCCGCGGAGCGCGAACTGGGGGAGCGGCTCGAAACGCTGGGTGAGCGCCGCGCGGGCGCTCCCGTGCGCGAGACCGTGCTGTGCGCCGCGGCGCGCAACCTCGCGCACGAGGTGATCGGCAACGGGATCGATCAGATCGATCGTCTGACGACCGAACGGATCGGCGAGAAGATGCGCGAGATGGGAAGTGTGGACAACGCGTTCCGCTCGTACGTCTTCAACGACCTCACGCTGGGCCGCGCCGCCGCCCAGCTCGAAAACCTGCTCGACGACGAGATGCGGGGGCAGCACCACACGCACTACGGCGTGGGCGCGGTGCGCACCTGGTGGCCGCCGGGGTACATGGTCGGAGTGCTGCTGGTGCGAAAAGGCGTGCGGATCGAACCCGTGAAGCGCCGCATGAACGTCGGCGACGACCTGTTCGTGCAAGGGCAGCTCCTGAACGGGTCCGAACCGGTGACGCTCTGGGTGCAGGGGCCCGTCGAGACGCAGACCATGGACCTGACCTTCAACTTCGAAGGGCGGTTTTCGCGGATGATCCGCCTGCGTGACAACGGGCGCTATCACGTGGAGATCATGACGACCACGGCCAACGGACCGGAGGTCGCGGCGCTGTTCGAGGTGGTGGCGGGGCGGGAGTCTGCGACCGCCGCGCCGTCGGGCCCGAGGCCGACGCCGCCCGCCGAACCGCTGGTGACGCCCGAGGGCATGCGCGCGCGCCTGATCGAGCTCGTGAACCACGAACGAGCGCGCGAGCGACTTTTGCCCGTCGGCGAGGACTCCATCCTCAACACCGTCGCGCAGCGCTACGCCGAGGAAATGCTTCGAAACCGCCGGGTCGTGCACATCTCGCCCGATTCCGGCGATCTGGCCGACCGGGCCAAGGCGGTGGGGATCGATTTCGTGAAGATCTCCGAAAACATCGCGGTCAACCAGAACGTGGACGTCGTCCACGACGACTTGATGCGCTCGCCCTCGCATCGGCGCAACATTCTGGACGACCAGGTGGACCGCATCGGCGTGGGGATCGCCATCGACCCGGAGGGAGGGCACGTTTACGTCGTCCAGAATTTCGCCCGGCTTCGTACTCCGTGAACGCAGGTCCGTGAGCGCTGCGGCCAGTCTGGAAAAAATCCAAGAGATCGCGTAAAATCAAGCACTAATTGGCATAAATCCGGGCTCGGGAGTCCATGACCGCGGAACCGACCACGCAGTTTTCGCCCGAAATCGAGAGCGTCGTTCACCACATCCTGATCGTGGACGACGAGCCGGAGAACCTCGACCTGCTGGCCTCGACGCTGCGTCGCGGGAACCGGATCTTCAAGGCGCGAAGCGGCGACGAGGCGCTGGCGATCCTCGAGGCCGAGGACATCCACATGGTCATTACCGACCAGAGGATGCCGGGCATCTCGGGCACGCAGATCCT
>CAZPJD010000153.1:0-31266 GCA_964586775.1 uncultured bacterium
CTGCTCAAGAAAGTGCGGCTCGAGATCGCCGTCAACGACGATTTCGTCAAGCCGACGGTGGACGCGATCATCGCCGGGGCGCGCACGGGCAAGATCGGCGACGGAAAGATCTTCATCCTCGACCTGCCGGAGTGCATCCGAATCCGGACCGGCGAGACGGGAAGCGAGGCGATCGGATGACGTTGTCCCAGATGTGTTCCAATCCAATGTGGGGGTTTCGCATGAGAGCCAGAGTGTTCATTGCATTGACGGTGTGCATGGCGGCGTTCGCCGCACCGGCCATGGCCGACGAAGAGGAGTCCTGGGCGGACAAGATCTCGTTCACGGGCTACCTCGACACGCGCGTGCAGTTCACCACGTGGACGCCGGACGTGGACGAGACGGTCGCGAAAGAGATTTCCTCGAGCGACATCAAGGTCTTCGAGGCCGCGGTGGCGCCGCACGTGGACATCAACGACTACGTCACGGCCGACGCGGTGTTCTATTACGTGGACTGGTCGAACGGCGATCACACGGGACGCACCGAGAGCCTGACGATCGACGAGTTCTACCTCATCACCAAGTACGCCTTTAACAAGGGCGACGGCGGCGAGATCTGGGCGAAGATGGGCAAGTACTATCCGCCCGTCGGCGACTTCACCACATACGGCCCCGGCTATACGCGGGTGCAGGATCTGTTCTGGACGCGCGCGAGCGGCCTGGGCGTCGGTTACACGCACAAATTCGCCTCCGTGTCGGCCCACGTCTTCAACGGCAACTTCGACACCGTGCAGGACGACAACGGCGCGGCCGATCCGGGCGATGACGCGATTGGCGACATCGCCGCGGCGCTGGCGGTCTATCCCCTCGCGAACCTCGACGATCAGGTGCTGGAGATCGGCGGCTACTACCTGTCCGACGCGACCGAGACGCTGCGCGGAATGGGCGGCCTGCTCATGGCGCAGGACATCGCGAATACGCCCGCCGACGACACCGACGACGTGGTCCTTTACGACGCCAACGTTCCCGCCTACGGCGCTTACGCCAACGGCGTCTTCGCCGTGAATGACATGTTTGCGATCGGCGCGGCGGGCGAGTACGCCACCACGGGCGAGTTCGACGAGCTCGAATACGTGGACGCGGCGGGTGAGGCGACGGCCATCTCGGCGACGCACGGCGAGCTCGCGCTGATGTTCGACAAGAAGCGCGTTCAGGTCGGCGGCAAGTACGCGGGCGTGTCGGGCCTCGATTGGCTGGGCACGGCGGGCCTCGATCCCGAGTTCGAGCCCACCACCTACACGCAGTTCGGCGGATATGTCGGCACCGACTACATCGACGGCCTGCACCTCGCGGTGCAGTTCCTGACCGGTTCGGACAGCGACTCGAACACCGATTCGCTGGCCGAATTGCAGGCGAAGGTCGTCTTCTAAAGGCCCCACGCCGCCCGGCCTACAGACCGAAGGCCGGGCGGACATTCCCAAGCCCAAACGGTCTTCTCCTTCCATTCGGCCCCTGCGGGACATGGCACACGCAGGGGCCCTTTTTTATCTCTTTTCCGTCCGGCCTCGCGCGCAGGAGCCGCTCCCACGGTCGCGGGAAACGAACTTCCTCAGGATCTCTTCCGGCCGATTCCGCGAATTTCCCGTCGTGACTCCAATGGGAATTGAAGGCCGGAGCCCGAAATCTAGAATTATTTCTATCACCGGAATTTACACCGATTTTTCTTGTATTTTGCCCAGCAACGGGTGTACGCTTGCTTTCGGCATCGGGGAAACGCCGTGTGGCGCGAGAAAATTCCGGTTGGAGACGAACCGTGAATTGGTCGGCAAATCATCAGGAAATCTGCGAACAAACAGCGGTCTTTACCGTTGCGCCGTTTCCATCCGACTACCGAATTTCCGCACATTCAGAAACATCCTGCGATTTCAAGAACTTGTCGCACTCGGATACCAATTTCCGATTCGCGTCGGGCGTGATGGGGTCTCGACGCGGATTTCGCATTCAACCAATCAGGAGGAAAACGTGATGCGTGGAAGATTTCCTTGGAGAGTGCGCCCGCTTCTGACGATTCTCGTCATCTTCGGCATCCTGCTCGCGGTTCCGGCTTTCGGCTCGCAGGTCGGGGATGCCGCCCGCGACCGGTTCATGCGCGACAACCCCGGCGCAACGGTCAATGATGGTCGGCTCTTCGGTCGTCCGTTCAGCGTCTCTAGGTTCACGCCGATCGAATCGGGCGGCGACTATGCGTCGGGGTTCCTCTCGTTCGTCGCTCAAAACAGCGATCTGTTGCTGGCCGAGGGGGGGGGGTGGACGGTCCGACGATGACATGCTCAAATCCGCTTTCGGTCCCGCGCAAATCGTCTATTCGTGCGATCGCGACCAACTGGAGCCGTTGCCCGCGCTGATCGACGAGGAGTTTTACGAACCCCGTTGCGCGGAGTTCACCATCGTCAAATTTCCACAGATGATCGAGGGTGTGCCCTTCGTCACGCGATCAATGCTCGCCGTCTTCGACAAGAAAGATCGACTCATCGCCGTGCAGGGCGAGTACGTTGGCGGGCTTTCACCGGAGGTCGACGCGACCGTCTCCGAGGAACAGGCCGCAGTGGGCATCGAGGCCAAGTTCGACGCCGATCCGGGTTCGCTCGCGTACTCGAAGGCCGAACTTCAGTATCGGTATCGCGACGGGATCGTCCCTGTCTGGTCGTTTCAGGGCGTGACCGCGAACGGGCGCAGGTATGCTGAGATGATCGTCGACGCCGACTCGGGCGAGGTGATCGCGACCGACACGGGAATCGACCACGACCCGGGCGACATCGACGTCTGGGGCTACACGCTCGACGACGAAGCGGCGTATCTGTGCAACGAGCCCGCATTACGCAAGCGCCGTGCGCGCACGTCTTTTTCTTCGGGAACGAATCGCCGCGCGTTCAACGACAACATCCACGTGTACGACCTGCAGGCGAATCCCGACTATCCGCGCGGGGGCGGTTGGCAGGGCGACCTCGCCGTTCAGACCGTGACCACCAATGACGTTCACCTCGTCTTCTGGAAGAAGTTCAACTACCGGTGCAACGATGACGCGCCCGAACCGACCTCGTGTACGCAGGGCTTCACGCCGTGCGACAACGACGACGCCGTGGAGATCGACGACTGGGACATCTCCACGTTCACGGCGTTCGTCCACGCCAATAACGCCTTCGACTACGTGACCTCGATGGGATTCGACAAGGAAGGCGGCGACTACCCGGACGGTCACAGTCTCGCCGTGATCGTGAACAAGACCGGCGAAGGAATGATCGGCGAGCAGGAGTTGTGCGACGGTCCAGGATCCTGCTCCACGGCGAGGGGATTTCCGGTTCTGAATGACGCGACCGCCTACAACGACTACGTGCCTTGGTGGACGGGAGACCGCTACGATTTCAACGACCCCGGCGACCTGCACCCGACGCTCGTGATCGAGGGGAACACGCGCTACTGCCGCAGTTCCGCCGGGCAGTACAGCGTCTACCGCGCCATGAACCACCCGGTCCTCTACCACGAGTTCTACCACTACGTAGTGCGTCGGTACTTCAATGACCGCGGGTACATTTTTAATCTGGACGAAGACTTGGCCATCAACGAGGGGTTGGCCAAGTTCTTCGCGGTGACGATGGAGGACATGAGCCCCGACAACTTCCATCACACCCAGTTGCTTTGCAATAGCGACGATAATCAGGGCGGCGATTCGATGAACATGAACTACCAGAAGACGACGGTCTGCTGCATGGACGAGCACGACGGCGGCATGGTTCTGACGCAGGCCCTGTGGGATCTGCGCGAGGGAATCGGCAGCGGGGTCACCGCGCTCGGCAAGGACTACACCGATCTGCTCGCCTTCGCCGCAACGGTGCTCCTCTCTGGCGGTGAGGACTGGACACTCACGGAATTCCGCACGCTTCTGGCGGACGCGGCGACGTATCTGCTCGCCGGCGATTGTCCGCTCGGGAGCTACACCCAGTGCGTGAACGACATCAACGCGGCGTTCGGCAATCACGGCGTCTGCACGATTCCATGCATTTACCCGGACCGAGATTGCGGCCCGGAAACGCCGGACTACTGCGACGACGCGACGTGCTTTCGCACGACCAGTTGTACCGGTGCGCCCGACCTGAGCGCCTGCGCGAAATCCGGCAACGAATTGCTCTGCTGCGCCGAGGTCTGCAGCAACGATGAGGTCGTGGCGTGCGGTCTGTACGCGACCTCCGCGCTGTGCCGGACGGACTGCACGGCGAATCTCTGGTCACAGGAGCTTCGAGACTGTCTGGAGTATGACCTCGCCTATCCGGGCGATTGCGACGCGTGCGACGCCCTGATGTGAAATCGGAAACACCAAGGAGAAACGCCATGAAACCCCTCATCCTTTGGCTGATCGCGATCTGCGCGTTGACCCTCGCCGTGGCGACCTGCGGCGACGACGATGACGACGATTCGTCGGACGCGAGCAACGACGACGATGCGGATGACGATAATGACACGGACGACGATACCGACAACGACGATGATGATGTCATGGATGATGACGCCGACGACGACACGCAGGCCGAGTGTAATACTTGGACCGACGCAGCGTCGGGGCTGACGTGGACCACCGACCCCGTCGAGACATCGAGCGCCGTTCTCGGCTGGTCCGAAGCCACCGACTACTGCGAGAGTCTCGTATGCGATGGACATGACGACTGGCGGTTGCCGACGATATCGGAGCTTCGGAGTCTTGTTCGAGGTTGCTCGAGTACCGAGTACGGCGGATCTTGTGCCGTAACCGACGATTGCCTGTACGGCGACGACTGCTTCGTTAATGGTTGCTCGGGCTGCGGCACGGGGAACGGTCCTCATGAAGGTTGTTACTGGCCCGACGAGATGACGGGGGAATGTCCGATACTGTGGTCCTCGTCACCACTACCCCCTGGTGTTGAATCACATTGGTATGTGGCTTTATGGCAAGCTGGGCTAGGGACCAGTGTGGAGGGATTCTCTGTTTCTGATGCTCGCTGCGCGCGGGGCGAATTCTAGCCAACCGAGAGCAAGTGAGCGGCATTCGGGAGAAATGAGTCGCAACGCCGCGCGACCCGAGCGTCGCCCGGCGACTCTCTGCTGTGCTGCGCGGACGTTTGCACCAACGACGAGATCGTGGCGTGCGGCTTGTATGCGACCTCTGCCCTGTGCCGGACGGACTGTACGGCAAACCTCTGGCCGCAGGAGCTTCGAGACTCTCTGGAGTATGACCTCGCGTACCCGGGCAACTGCGACGCCTGCGACACCCTGATGTGAAACCGAAAACCCCAAGGAGAAACACCATGAAACCTCTCGTACTTTGGCTGATCGCGATCTGCGCACTCACCCTCGCCGTGGCGACCTGCGGCGATTCGGATGACGACGATTCGTCGGACGCGAGCAATGACGACGATGTGGACGACGACGAAACGGATGACGACAACGACGACGATGACAGCATGGACGACGATGTGGATGACGACGCCGACGACGACACCCAAACCGAATGCGACACATGGACAGACACGACCTCAGGTTTGACGTGGCTGGTCGATCCGGCGGTCACGACGCCGTACGCTGGGCTGACGTGGCAGGAAGCGATGGATTACTGCGATACGCTGGCGTGCGGCGGTCACGACGACTGGCGACTGCCGACGGTCACCGAATTGCGGAGTTTGATTCGTGGTTGCCCCGACACCGCGCATGGAGGTTCATGCGGCGTTACGGACGACTGTCTGCTTTTCGATTGCGCCGAGTCGGGCGAAGAGTATCCATGCAACGGTTGTCTTGCGGGCGACGGTCCTGCGAATGGGTGTTATTGGCCGGAAGATGTCCGTGGGCGCTGCGACAGCGTGCCGATGGAACGAACGTTCTGGACTTCATCCTTGGAGCAACCCGTATCCAAGGAACGCGCATGGCAAATCGAGTTCTACAAAGGAGGCCTCGACCCCGATCCGAAGGAAGAGGCGTCCGGAAACGCCCGCTGCGCGCGTGGTGAATTCTAGCCAACCGAGAGAGCAAGTGAGTGGCATGCGTGGGGAATGAGTGTTTGCGGCGCCGGGCGGCCGGAAGGTCGCCCGGTGCTTGGGTACGCAGGTGACGATGGCGACACCTGGTCGAGGCGCCATCATTGCAGATTCGGTCCTCAGGACCAAAAGGGCGGCCCAAAGACCGCCCGTCCGAATCGATTGTGATCGTGCGCTACGAGAGGATGAACACGCCGAGCGCGACGACGGTCGTCCACAGGCCATCCTTGTGGCCCTCGGCCGACTGGCAGACGCTGCGCGTCTCGATGTTGAACTTCTTGTCGAGCTTGAACATCTGCTTGCGTTCGTCCCACGCGGTGTCGGGATCGAGTTCCATGCCCAGCGTGCTGGCGAGCATCATGGCCGCCATGTCCTCGGCGAGGTCCGCCGACTTCTTGCCGGTTTCGCCAAAGGCGTGGTGCTCGGAGAGGTAGCCGTATTCGTTGCGATCCTTGGGCCGAGCGAGGCCAACGGCGGCGGACACGAGGCGGTTGGGTTCGTTGGTCGCCTCGCGCGCCATGACGACGAACGAGATCTGGCCGGAGTGCAGTTCCTTCACTCCCTGGGCGCGGCTGATGATCTTGCACTCGGGCGGAAAGATGCTCGACACTGTCACGAGGTTGCAGCGCTCGACGCCCGCGTCGCGCAGGGCTAGCTCGAAACTCTGCAGCTTGTTCTTGTGAAAGCCCGCGCCCTTGGTAAAGAACATCCGCTTGGGAATGATGTGGTCCATCGAATCGCGCCCTCCTCGCAACGGACGAAACACCCCGCCACGGCGTACGCCGGTCGGGACCCCGGAAAAACCAAAAGGCCAATAGCGGCAAAACGCCGTCCGGTCAATCACCGCGTGTGACGCCGCTCATTTTTTCCCGCGTCGAAGGCCCCCGCGACGCTCCGGCGGCGCCGGACTTGCCACGACGCACGTCGCAACGCCAATATCGCACCGTTCACGAAGCGCGGCGAAGTATTTTCGCCACGGGAAGGGAGAGTGGGAGGCCCAATGCCCACGTTCGAGTATCGAAGCGGGGTCGAGGTCACCCCGGACGTCGTTTATGAATGGCATGCGCAGCCGGGCGCGTTCGAGCGGCTGATTCCACCGTGGGAGCCCGTCCAGGTGATCGAGCATGCGCCGGGGCTCGCGGTCGGGAATCGGACCGTCGTCGAGACGCGCATCGGCCCGACGAAGCAGCGTTTCGCCGCGAAGATCGTGGAATCGGAACCGGGCGTGATGTTTCGCGACGTGCAGGAGGAAGGCCCGTTCGCGTCTTGGGAGCACACGCACCGCTTCGTGCCCGAGGCGAAAAAATTCTGCCTGATCGAGGACCGGGTCGATTACGAACTGCCGATGGGTTTTCTCGGCAAGGCGTTCGGCTCGGGCTACGCCGAGCGCCGCCTCGCGCGCCTGTTCGATTTTCGGCACGACCGCACGCGCTACGACATCAGCCGCCTGCGCGTGCTGCGTCGCAAGCTCGGCGATCAGCGCATCGCGGTGACGGGCGCATCGGGGTTGATCGGGCGCGAGCTCGTGAACTACCTGCGCTCGGGCGGGATGCGGGTCGATCCGCTGGTGCGCCGCCAGCCGCGACCGGGAACGACCGAAATCTACTGGAACCCGGAAACCGGCGAGATCGACGCGGAGGCGCTGGAGGGCGTGGACGCGGTGGTGCATTTGGCGGGCGAAAACCTCGCGGCGGACCAGTGGACCGCCGAGTTCAAGGAGAAGGTGCGTCTCTCGCGTTTTCAGGGCACCAACGTGCTGTGTCACGCGCTCGCGAATCTGAAGCACAAACCCCGTGTGCTCGTGAGCGCATCGGCCATCGGCTGGTACGGCTCGCGCGGCGACGAGGAGCTGTACGAAGACGCCGCGCCCGGCACGGGTTTTCTGGCCGAGGTCTGCAAGAGTTGGGAGAAGGAAACACGCATCGCCGCCGAGGCGGGGATTCAAACCGTGAACGCGCGGATCGGCATCGTGATCTCGGCGCGGGGCGGGCTGCTCGCGAAGGTGCTGCCGATGTTCCGGCGCGGGCTCGGCGCTCGCGTCGGGAGTGGGAAACAGTGGATGGCGTGGGTCTCGCTCGAAGATGTCATCGGCGGCATCTCGCACATGCTTCATACGGGCGAACTCTCGGGGCCCGTGAACCTCACCGCGCCGCATCCGGTGACGAATGCCGACTTCACGCGCATTCTGGCGAACGTGCTTCACCGCCCGGCGATGTTTTCCGCGCCGGAGTCGGCGATCCGTCGTTTCATGGGCGAGCGCGGCGAATCGCTCGCGCTGCAGAGCGCGCGGGTGAAGCCGCGACGGATTCTCGACAGCGGGTTCCGCTTCATCCACCAGGAGTTGTCGGGCGCGTTCTGCCACGAACTGGGCATCCGCACCGTGGTGGGCTGACACAACTCGTGGAATCTACCCGGCTGTTGTGAAACGGCCCGCGAACCTCGCCATGGATGGCGAGGCATTTTTCGCGCCCGGGAAGGGCGCAAAAAATGGAGGAAATCAAAAACCGCGTTTTTTGATTTCCGGGCGGAAAAAGTCCAGGACGGACTTTTTCCACGCTTTGCTACGAGTGTTCGTCGATGAAGCGCAGCAGCAGTCGCAGCGTCTGCGAACTCGATTTGCCGACCTGGCCGACGATCGTGTTGTGGTTCGATCCGTCGATCTCGTGGATCGACGCCTCGACGCCCGCGTCGCGAAGTTCCTGATAGAACTCCTCGGCTTGCCGCACCAACGGAATCGCGCCCTTCATCTCGTTGTCGGCGAATAGGATCATGAACGGCGGATCGCCCTTGTCGACGAAACGGATGGGCGACGCGTCCTTCCACTTCTCCCGGTCCGATCCGAAGACGGGTTCCAACACGTCGGTGTCGATCTCGTAAACGCCCGAGATGGGCATCACGCCCGCGATGTCGTTGTTCGATAGCCCCTGATCTTTGAGGTACTTTTCCTTCACCGACACGAGCGAAACCAAATGCCCGCCGGCGCTGTGGCCGATGAGAAACACCTTCCTGGTATCCGCGCCGTATTTCGGCAGATTTTTCTTCGTCCACGCGATCGCGCGCGCGACGTCGGTGACGTGCGCGGGGTGGCGATACTCGGGGCTGAGGCGGTAGTTGATGCACACGGCCGCGATGCCGTTCTCGGCGAGCGCGTAGCCGATGTTGCCCATGTAGCGCTTGCCGCCCGTCACCCACGCGCCGCCGTGCACGATGACGGCGGTGGGCCATCCGCCGCCCTTTCGCGGAACGTAGATGTCGAGGATCTGCCGCTCGTCCCGACCCTCGCCGCTCCAGTACCGGACGTTGGTGATGACCTGCACGTCGTCGGTGCTGGAGCGCGGCTTGGCCGCGAGGCCGCACGCCGACATCGTCGCGCCCACAAGCGCGACCACGAGCGCGATCAGGGCGAGCCGAAAAAACGTCGAGCGAAAGATTTTCGTCACGTCCCGTTCACTCCTTGCCGCATGGGACACCCGATCGCGCGAAAAGGTTCAATCGCCCGTTCGCGCGGCGTTCCCTACGCGTCCCAGCCGCCCTTCGCGCGCAGCGCCGCCGCGATCTCTTTCGCGCGATCCTTGAGCACCACGTAGTCCGTTTTCGCCACGCGATTGAGCGGAAAGGTCCCCGCTTCGAGAATCTCGTAGTGCGTCGGACGCATGTAGGCCGCGATTCCCTTGGCGTGCTCCTCGAGCTGCGCCGTCGTGAGCGCCGCCCCCGGCTTTTTCTCGACGAAGAGCACCACGCCCTCGGTGAAGACCTCGTGCGGCGCGCCGACGGCCGCCGCCGCCGCGACGTGATCCTTCATGTCGAGGAAGTGATTTTCGATCTGCGCGGGATGTACCTGATAGCCCTTGGGTTTGATGACGAGCTTGCTGCGTCCCGAGAATTGCAGGCCGCGTTCGGACTTGTACCCCAGGTCGCCGGTGTAGCACACGCCGTCGGTGGAGACCGTCTTGCGATACGCCTCTTCGTTGTTGACGTAAGAAATGAAGACCTGCGGGCCCGCGAAGCAGATCTCGCCGACCTCGCCGTCGGGCAACTCTTCGCCCGCCGTGCCGTCGTCGCGGATCGGTTTGCGGATCGACAGCGGCGTCACCGGCATGTCGAAGCCGACGCTCGCGAGGATGTCGTCCACCGTGCCGTCGAGCGGCGAGTAGGTGCAAAAGCCCGCCATTTCGGTCAGGCCGAGACCGGTGCCGAACTTGGGGCACATCGCCGCGAGCTGTTCCAGAAACTGGCGCGACACCTGCTGCCCGCCGTACAGCGCGAAACGCAGCGACGACAAATCGAAGTCCTTGTAGTTCGGCAGCCGCCACTCCATCGCGAAAAGCGCCGGGATCTGGCCGAAGCTGTCCACGTTGTGCTGCTGAATGGCGCGCAGCGATTTTTCCGGATCGAAGATGTGCAGCAGCACCACGTCGCCGCCCCAGAAAAACGGCGTCATCATCTGCTCGGCCTGGCCGCCCACGTGCGAGGGCGGCAGGTTGACCAGCATGCGCGGCTTTTCGGTCATGCCGAATCCGCCGCCCAGGCACATGTTCTGCGCCGTGATGTTGCGGTGCGACTGGAGCGCGGGTTTGGGGAAGCCCGTCGAGCCCGTCGTGTAGATGACCTGCGCGCCGTCGTATTCGCTCACCGCCGCGGTGGCGTCGCGATACCGCGCGAGCAGTTCGGCGTTCGCACCGGAGAGCGCCGCTTGGGCGAGACGCTTCGCATCGGCGGCGAAATCGAAAATCGACTTCGCGCCCTCGATGACCTGATCGGGCGGCGAGAACTGGATGAAGTGCTCGATGTACGCGCAATTCTCCTTCACCGCCTGGCCGAGCGCACCGAAATCCGCCGCCGCCGTCTTGCCGAGAAACGCATAACCCTTGGCCTTGATGAGCCCGAGAGAGCGGATGACCTCGGGCGCTTTCAGACGCAAATCGAGCGGCGCGTGGATGACGCCGATCTTGAAGCACGCGTATTCGAGGAACACGTGCTCAGCGAGAAACGGCAGGCTCGTCGCGAAAAAGTCGCCCTTGCGAAACCCGAGTTCGAGCAGGGCGAGCGCGAAGGCCGTCGCCGCGTCGTCGAACTGCTTGTAGGTGTAGGTCTTGCCGGTGTCGAACTCGATGATGGCCGTTCGCTCGGGGTCCTCTTTGGCCCACTTGGCGACGCACCCGTGCACGAGGTGGCGGTCCGCGAAGTCGGTCTCGAAATGCTCCAACGTGTACTGCGGAACGCCGTTTCGGAATGCGAGCGGTGTGGAGAGTTTCGGGGCGAGGGGCATGTCGTCTCCTTCGGGATATCGCGCATGGAATTGAGAATTCGAACGAACCCGGATTTACCACGATCGGCGGCGCGGCTCAACGAACGGACCTGTACGCAGACCGAGCCACGCAAGTCGAAGGCCGCCCTCGCGGGCGGCCTTCGGAGTTGACTTTATCCTTGCGTGCTCGCGATCAGCAACCGCAACAGTCGTCGTCGTCATCGTCGTCGCCGCTGGCGTCGTCATCCGTCAGGTCGTCGTCGGCATCGTCATCGGTGTCGTCGTCGGTGTCGTCGTCGGCGTCGTCATCCGCATCGTCGTCGGTGTCGTCGTCCGTGTCATCGTCCGTGTCATCGTCCGCGTCGTCGTCCGTGTCGTCGTCCGCGTCGTCGTCCGTGTCGTCATCCGTGTCGTCGTCGGTGTCATCGTCCGTGTCGTCGTCGCCGCCGCCGGTGGTCGTCGTGGTCGAGGTCGTCGTCACGGTCGTCGTGGTGGTCGTCGCTGAGGGATCGAACCAGCCGCGCACCCATACGTTGTCCACGCCCCACCACTCGGGCAGCGGGCCGCCGCCTTTGTAGACGAAGCGGATTTGCAGGTTCGGCGCGTAATCGGCCTCGGTCAGGTCGAACTGTTCATGACCCGACTCCGCGTTGCTGCGATAACGCTTCACGCGCGTCCAGTTGGTCCCGTCGGTCGAATACTCCACATCGCCGGTCTCCAGGAAACCCGACTCGAAGTCGTTGTCCCACTGCAGCGTGATGTCGTAATGGGCATGTGCGTCGATGTACGGCGTGAGCATCTGCTCGTCCATCTGCGCCAGCAGCCCCGCCGCCTGCTTGTCGCAGGATGCGAAGACGCCGTCGAGGTCGCCCGAGAACCGGCCGCCCGGGTTCGTGTCGGTCCACGTCGCCGCGTTGGTGCCGCCGTCGATGACATCCCAGTCGATCAGGGCGTCGGTCTCGAAGTCGTCGAAGAAGAGCGTGTCCGGGCCCTCGGGCGTCGCCGAGCGCTCGACCGTGTTCGTCTCTTCCTTGCCGAAGGCATCCTCGGCGCGGACCACGTAGTAGTAAGTCGTGAAGTTCGAGACGGCGTTGTCGATGTAGGAGGTTGTCGTGACCTGCGCGATCGCCGAGCTGAAGTTCTGCCCGCCCGACGTCTCGGCGCGATAGATGTTGTAGACGATCGCGCTCTGGTCCGTCGCCGCCGACCAGCCGAGGGTCACGGTCTCGTCACCCGCCACCGCGCTCGCGAGACCGTCGAAGTCCGGCGGCGCGCAGTCCACGTCCGCGGTGTCGGACTTCACGACGTTCGTACCGCCCTCGCCGTCGTCGGCGTCGGTGTACTTCACCGTGATCGTGTCGCCGTCAGCCACCAGAATTTTGCCCGGACCCGTCGGCCCTGCCGTCGTGTCGATGTAGCCTTTGTAGATGCCGTCATCGGGCGTGGACGCCAGGATGACCGCTTTTTGCGTTTCCGAGTCACTCTCGACCGTCACGTTGACCGTCGGCCCGTTGAGATCCTCGTCGATGACCGTGATCTCGATCTCGGAGTCGCACGAATACATCGACTCGATGCGGATCTTGCCGTCGGAGCTGATGAGGTAGCTGCCGAGGAAGAGATACGCCTCGACGACGTCGATCGCGCCCCGGCCCGTGGCGTTGTCCTCGCCCACCGTGTGCACGTCCACCGCCGTCTCGTACAGCGCGAACTTCACGTCCTCGGGCATCGATTCGGGATACGCGTCGCGCAGCAGCACCACCGCGCCCGCCACGTGCGGCGTCGCCATCGACGTGCCCGACAGCAGGCCGTAGGTATTGCTGGGGAACGACGAGCAGACGTCCACACCGACCGCGCTCACTTCCGGCTTGATCGTCGCGTTGTCGCAACCCGACGGGCCGCGGCTCGTGAAGTCGGCGGGCGTGTCGTTGTCGTGGTTCAGCGCGCCGATCGCGAAGGAGTTGAGCTGCGACGTGATGCGGTCGCCGGGGGTGCGCAGCGAGGTGGCCTGCGGGCCTTCGTTGCCCGCCGCGAACACCACCACCACGCCCGCGGCCTCGGCCCCGTCGATCGCCGCCCACATCTGCTCATCGCAAAACGGAACGCCGTGGTAAAGCGGCGAGATGCCCCACGAGTTGTTGATGACGTCCGGCACGTCCTCCATCGTCGACGGGTTGGCGTCGGGATCGGAGAACCACTGGAACGCGTCGATCGAGTCGTCAATGGTCTGCTGCAGGCCCGCGCGGTCGATCGTCCCCGCCGCGATCCACTGCGCGCCCGGCGCCATGCCGATGCCGTTTTCGCCGACGATGGTGCCCAGGGTGTGCGTGCCGTGGTAGCCGGCGTCGAAGGGGAAGGTCGTGTTGGTGACCGGGTCGAACCACGTGTGCGCCGCCGGGGCCGACGTGCCGCGCCAGCGGCTCGCAAAGGCGGTGTGATTGCCGTCCGCGCCGGTGTCGCAGTCGCCCGCAAGGGCGGTGGAGCCGTCAAAGCCCATGTCCCATAGTTCCGGCGCGCGCGACACCTCGACGCCCACCTCCAGCCCCGGAGGGCCGCTGCACGCGTCGAGCGCCGTGCCCACCGCGACCGGCTCGATCAATTCGATGGGATACGAGTAGAAAATCTTGCCCACGTCGGGGTGATTGCGCATCTGTTCGAACACGATCGGCTTCGCCCAGATCGTGATCGCGTTGGTGATCCAGTAGGTTTTGAACTTTTCGACCTTGCCCTCGCTTTGCGCCTTGCGCAGGTCGCCGATCAGGTCGTCCTGCGTGGACGCCGCCATCTCCTGCAGGGTCGTGATCGCCTCGTAGTGGCGCTGTTTGAGCGTCAGGCCCCGGCGGTAGAAGTCGTCGATCATGCCCTGCACGTCGACCTGCTTGGCGAGCACGACGAGGCCCTTGACCATCTCGTCGGCGTCGGCCCCCGCCAGTTGATCGTCCAGATTCGGGTCCATCCAAGCCGCGCTCGCCGCGCCCGCGAAGGCGAGGCACAACACCAAGGCCATCAACATTCTCAAGATACACATGCGAAAGCTCCGTGAGCGAGAATTGGGTTCGCTTCTTTCGTCCCGTGTCGCACCGGGTCGCCAAGGATCCGGCGGACCGGGATTGTAGGCCCGCGAAACGACCCAAGTCAAACAATATTACGGCGTGTTCGCTTACGGACTTGCGCCGGACGGCGGGGCGTTTTGCGCGGCGTTTTGCGCCGCCGGGCTGTGGCGAACGCGGTAGATGTCGTAGATCGCCCCCGTGGCGGCGTTGGGATTTGGGGACGACCAGACGAGCGTGTACATGCCGGGCGGCGCAGACGTGGTGAGATGCAGAAAGTCTTCCTCCCAGTCGCGCAACACCACGAGAAGATAGGGCTTTTTCGAGCCGATGACGTCGCCCAGGGCCGTCCCGGATGGGTCGGCGGCTCGAAGCCGGCGCGCCACGCGCTCGTCGGTCAGGCCCACCAGATCGAGCACGTACCGGTCGCTGAAATAGATGAGCGCGCCCACGTCGTGCGACGCGACCGTGAACCCCTTGGGCATGTTCTCCCGAACTGCGCGGACCATGGGCAGGAGGAAGTCGCGCGTCGAACCGATATCTTGCCGAAAATAGACGCGATATACGCGCGCCGTCTGGAGCGTGACGAGCACAAGCGCGACGCCCACCAGCGCGGAAACGGTCCGCGCCCCCGGCTTGCCCTCGCGTCGCTTCGCGACCCACACCACCAGCGCCGCCGCGCCCACCGCCGCAAGAATCCACAGAGGGTGCTGATAACGCGCGCGGTAGTGGCGCAGTGCCACGTCGAAGCGAATCAGGTAGCTCGCGTAGAACAGCAGCAGGAAGATGATCTCGGCCCTGCGCCTCGCGAGGCCGAGCCCGACGATGGCCGCCAGGGCGAAGACCTCCGCGCCGACGAGGAACAGTCGTATTGGATCGCCTAGACGCACCGGGTTCGGCCATTCGAGATGCCCCGACCGAAAAAAAACCGCCTTGGCGCTGACCGTGGGCGAGAGAAGGTGCCCGGTTACGAAGAGGTTCGCGACGAGATACGGCGCGAAGACGACGAGCGCCGCGACGCCGGGGACGACGAGCGAACGCACGGCGGCCCGGTCGCGCATCCACGCGGCGCGCGCGATGGGCATGGCGAAGATCGCGATGGCGAGCAGCGACCCTTCCGGCCGCGTGAGCATGGCGAGGCCGAGCAGCGCCCCCGCGACGATTCCGCGACGTCGCGTCGAGATGTCCTCGAATGCGTAGAGCGCCCAGATGACGAGGGCGGTGAAGAGGGAGGTTTCCATGCCGCTGCCGACGTCGTAGAGCATCGGCCCGCCGAAAAGCGCGAACGCCGCGGCCCACGCGAAGGCCCGCTCGTCGCGCGCCGCGCGCTCGGCCAATAGTCCCGCGCCCAGGGCCGAGGCCGCGAACGCGATCCACGAAATCCACCGCGCCGCGCTCTCGACGCCCAGCAGCAACCCGAGCGCGCCGGTGAGCGCCACGTGCAGCGGGCTCGTGACACCGGCGAGGAGCCGGTTTTTCACGACGGCGATCTGGCCATGCTCGGCGAAGGTCCGCGCCGCCGCGAGGCTGATGTAGCTGTCGTCGAAGGGGAACAGGTCCGCGCCGCCGCGCCCGAAATTCCATGCCACGATCAGCGAGGACGCCGCGACAATCCCGACGCGCACCCACGTGCGTCGAACCCACGCACCCTCGCCCGTGCGCACGATCCCCCACACGCAGTAAAGGGCCGCGATGACGATGGGGACGAGAAACATCGACGCCGAGATTGGTCGCGCGCACCGGGCGCGTCAAGCGAGGCGAATCGACGCGGGATTCACTCCGGCGCGACGGCGCCGATCGCCCTCGGCCGGCATATCGAACTCGAACACAAGGTCTGGTAAACTTTTTCGTCGTAATCGATGTTCATCGCGGATGCATCGATTCGATGTTTTCAGAGGCGCGGGAGAGTTCCCCTTGCATCGAATGAATGTGCGAGTCGCCCTCCTTCTGATTGTTCTCGCGGCGTTTTCCGCCTGCGATTGCCATTCGACGGATTCATCGGGAGGAGACTCGGCAACGGCGGACGACGATTCGATTTCCGATGACGACACGTCCGCCGATGACGACGTGGCCGACGACGACGCGGATGACGACGCCGGTACGACGACCACGACCGTCGTGACGACCACCACCACCGCGCCGACGGGCTCGACGACCACGACGGCGGTGACGACGACCAGCACCACCACGTCGACGCAGCCGGGCGAAGGGACCGCTTGCAATCCATTCGTCGAAGATCCCGAGGTTATTGACCGCGAACAGCCTTTCGGGCCGTGGCCGGAGTTCGAGGAGCGCGGCATCACTTTCCGGCAGATCATCTCCACCGGCGCGGGCGAGGGACGAAACGACATCCTCATCACGAGCGACGGACTCATCCGCGTGCTCGCCGAAGATGGCCGATCGCTCGACGTGATCGCGGTCGGCCCGGCGGGCGAGGTCTCGCGCGAGGTGGTCGATCCGCGCGGCGGCGAGTGGAAGGTGCTGGGAAAGGACGCGGACGATCACCTCTACGTGCTCTACACGGTGTACATCAGCCAGTACACCAGTGATTGGGAGGTGCGCGCCGCGACGAACAAATCGGGCGAGTGGGTGCGCACGGTGCTTTTCACGTCGCGCGACGACGAGAACATGAGCCTCGACATGGCGGTGGACGCGTCAGGGTTGATGCACATCGCTTATTCCGGCCGAAACAACAGCCCGGCTGCGTACTACGCCACGTGGGATGGCGAGACCTACGCCGAGACCCAGATCATCGCGGACGACGACAACTGGCGTTACGTCTATACGATCGCCCTCGATTCCTCCGGCTCGCCGCACATGCTCGTGTCCGATCCCGACGGCGCTTGGCACTGGCGGCTCACGGACGACGCGTGGACGGGCGACCTCGTCTCGGACAACGCCTTTGCGTGGGACCTGGAGATCGACGCGAGCGACGTGATGCACGCGGGCTTCGCGGCGAACGGCGGGCACCTCGTTTACGGGAAATACGAGAATGGGACTTGGAGCTTTGAGGACCTCGACGACTGCCAGGGAGGCGTGCGGTTCATCACCGTCAACGTGGACAGCGACGGACACGTTCACATCTCGTACACGAACGGAAACGAGGACGACGTTCTCTACGCGACGAACGCGAGCGGCACGTGGGTGCACACGTTCCTTTTCGAGGAGGTTGTCGGTAGCGACGAGGGCCACGCTTGGGACATGGCGTCGGCCCTCGACGCGGCGGGGAAGATCCACGTCGTCCATCGCCGTTACAACAACTACCATTACTCCCGCGATTCTGATCTGAACCTGACAACGAACGCGAGCGGAGAATGGGTGCGCCGACGGCTGATCTACGGGAGACCCTGGTCGTGGGATTTCCCGCCGGCCGTCTACGACTCCTCGGGACGCATGCACGTGGCCTTCGTGCGCTCACGCTTTACCGTGCTCGATTACACGCTGTTCTATGGGGTTCTGGACGGCGATACGTGGACCGAGGAAGTCGTGGAAGGTCCCGATGTTTGCGATGGGGAAGTTGGATCCCCGGTACTGCAAATGGACTCGGCGGAGAATGTCTATATATTATATTATTGCGAATTCTCGTCCGGGTCTGAGGTGAAAAAGATGGGAATTATATACTTGACTCCCGTGGCGTCCTGCGCTAGAATGGCCGCAGACACTAGGGGAGTGACCCGTGGACGAAATCACGATCAGCACGTTCCAGCTTTTCCAGATGTTCCCAACGCCGGAAGCGGCACGGGCCTACTTGGAGAAGCGCCGATGGCCCAACGGCCCGATCTGCCCCGAGTGCCACGACGCGGGCCGGATCACGCCCCGCAAAGACGGCTTCTATCGGTGCAACGCCTGTAAACTGGACTTCACGGTGCGCACGGGGACCATTTTCGAGCGGTCCCACATTCCGCTCCACAAGTGGCTGTACGCCATGTACCTCGTGGTGACGGCCCGCAAGGGCATTTCGTCCCTTCAACTGTCCAAGGAAATCGAGATCACGCAAAAATCCGCGTGGTTCCTTCTCCAGCGGCTACGGGAAGCCTGTGGCAACGACTTCACCATGCTTCGCGGCCTTGTCGAGATCGACGAAACCTACATCGGCGGCAAGGAAAAGAACCGCCACGAAAGCAAGAAGCAAAAGGCCGGTCGCGGCCCGGTCGGCAAGGTCGCCGTCATCGGGATGCGCGAGCGCGGCGGTCGCACCAAGGCCAAGGTCGTCCCCGTCACGAGCGCCGAACACATGCAGGACGCGGTTCACGAGAACGTCGAAGTCGGATCAACGCTCCACACCGACGAGCACGCGGGCTACGCCGGGCTCGGACAGGTCTTCTTCGACCACGAAACCGTCAATCACCGCTTGGGCGAATACGTCCGCGACGGCGTGACCACCAACAGCATCGAGAGCGTGTGGGCCGTGCTCAAACGCGGGCTCTACGGCGTCTACCACCACGCCAGCGCCAAGCACCTGCACCGCTACGTCCACGAGTTCACGTTCCGCTTGAACGACGGCAACGTGCGTCGGCACACCATGGACCGGCTCGCGAGCTTCGTGAGCGCGTCCATCGGCGTGCGGATCACCTACAAGGAGTTGATCGCATGACCAAGGCCCTTGAAGCACTCGATAAAATCGTGGACTTGGTGCTGAAATTCAGGCCGCGCAAGCCTAATCGGTCTTCGGCATCAAATTCCGCGAAACCCACCGCTCGCGAAGAAAATCTAGCCGGTCAAGATGTAGAATCAAATCAATCCTGTGGTCCAAAATAAATTTTTCCGTTTCAGTCCCAACGACGCCGCCAGTCTTGTAGTGAGAATGTTCCAATCTCGCTATCATGTCCTTGGCCCACGTTGACGCATCGGCCCTATCAGCAGTTGCGAAGTCAAGCTGCGTGAAATCAAGATTTCCAGAATATCGCAGCGTCGCGCTTTCGACTGCTATTTTCCATTTTTTGATCGTGTCGTACAGTTTCCCTGTGTCGATATGCGGAAACCCGTCCAGAAGCGCCTTGCCATCGTAGATCAGGTTCAAAAGCGCGTCGTTGGCGTCGTGCTTCCGCGAGTCAAGTTCGTCGCGTTGGCGAATCGCGATGCCCACAACCTCGTTGTAGGTCTTCAACACGTTTCGCGACGACGCCGCGACGAGAACGAGGATGAACGTGGCGGCCCCTAAAAGCGCCGCGCTCGCAATCCACGACATGATTCTACCCAACTCCCATCCGTCCGCGATTGCGGTTGCGACAGCCGCCGCAACGCCGACGATGCACGCTGATATTGCTTCGTAGTTGAACCGCCGCCTCACGGCATCGCGAAGCGCAGCGCCGTCAACGAGGAGCGCGTAGGAAAGATACCCGCGCGGCTTGACCCACTGGGGGAGTTCTTGGCTCACCCCGTCACCCTACGGTGAACTCCGTGCGCCGCGCAAGCCGGGCGAGCGCGACCGGGGGCCGCTATTTGCGGCCAATGATGTCGTCCAGACTCCCCATGCGTCCGCGCCAATAGTTCATGAGGGATGCGCCAGCGGCCCTCGAAAGGATTTCTGACCGGACGCCGGAGTCGGCATCCCCGCTTGGCCCGAACACGGTTGCGGCTGACGGGTCGGCGTCGGAAAGTTCGGCGGCTGTATCGTCAACCCAGTCGAAAACGGACTGTGCAACTTCCGCCGCGCGCTCACCCGTAGATCCGCCAGCTATGCCCTGAATTAGCACCTGATATGATAGCCCTTTTCTCTTGGCTGACGCCGCCGCTGCGTTGGCCGCTTCGCGCGCCGACAAAGACGCGCTGGCAGTTTCCCCAGCCGCGCGCATTAACCGTGCGTTTTCGTCTCGCAAGGCAGATGCGACGGACACGTACTCTTGGCGGTCGGTTGCCCGAGCGGATTCCTCTGTTGTTAGTTTTTTGTCCGCAACCTTCTTGGCAATAAATATTTCGTAGAACGCCACGTATGCCGCGCAAAAGAGAATTATCACGGTCGCCGTGTTTGCAGCAGCGTTCACGGTAACGACTCCATTTGTCCAATCGGACAGTTTTTCGTCTATCCTGAATCGACCGCCAGAGCAGACATCAACAGCCCATGGCAAGCGTACGACGACCAGCGGGGCGATGGTCCGCCTTATGCGGATAAGGCGACGACAGAACTCCCAGATCGCCTCGGCATGGCTTGATAGGACACCCACGCCGCCATTCTACGCAGCGCCGTCCCACGCGCAACCCATCGACGCCGCCGCCTCGCCGTGGCACGATGCCGCACCCCACCAAGGAGTGAGCCATGACCGAATCGGAACAGAAGATTCTCGACGAACTGCAAGCCATCAGTCGGATGATGCGCGAGATGATGGAGCTTCTACGGGCGATTCGCGCCGGTCAGTAGCCCCGCGCTATTCGTCGAAGCGGAACTCCGACCAGTCCGGCGGCGGACAGTCGCCGAGCTTTTGCCGCGACAGGACGGATCGCTCCATCCCGATACGACCGTACTTGAACGCATCGATGAGCGTGGCGACATCAAGGTCCGGCATTTCCCGCGCGACCAGCGCAAAAACGCGCTCCCATGTCTCGCGCGCCATCTCGCTCCGACTCGGCATGTCGTTCTCCCGCAACCCGCCCATCGGCGGCGCTTTCGCGTTGTAGCACCCCGCACACGGCGAGGGAGTCAGGTATATAATTCCCAAAAAGATCGCGTCACGAGAAAATGACACTTGGTCTACTTCCATCATCGAGGGTCCTGCCGACGGATTTGGGATTTCCCTATTCCAGATTGATGAAGATGACGTATTTCACATTGTTCACAAGCGTAGGGACGGAAGTGTAGAAAAATCAGAATATGGAACAGGGGATGGAGTCGTTTGGACATTTGAAGACATTCCTATTTATGAAATTTTTGGAGACCTCTTGCTTCATTCGAACAAAACACTTTCACTAACGTACAGCGACGTCGACAATGCAGTTCACGTACTTAGCCGAGATCCTGATGGAACATGGACAAATGAGGAGGTTGATTCTGAGCCTGAGAATCTCTATGGGTTAGTTTATGGAGCGATCGGAGAAGACGACTTCATACGACTCGTCTATCTTTATCAAAACGACTACCGATTTGCCTCGAACGAGAGTGGTTCGTGGATTGTTGAGCATTTGAATCTTGGCGTGAGTGGTGGTCAAATTGAAAATGTTGTCGTTGTCGACGAAATTGGAAATTCGCATGTGGTTGTATATGCATACAACGGAAATCCAGACCCAGATCCTAGCGGGCTTTATTATTTAGAAAATAGCGCCGGCAATTGGACTCGACATTTGATAGAGCACAATGTCATCGGCCCGATGTCAATATCACTCAATTACAATGCAGGTGAAAATATATTGACATCGATGTATGATTACGGCGGAGACGAGGCCCTGACTGTGGCGCGTTTCCCTCGGGGATTCGAATAGAGAATAATCGGCGCGATTCTGCTGCCGGTAGTCGCGAAGCGCAATATCACCAACAGGAGAACATCATGCAACGGCGAACGTGTATCCTCGTGTGGCTGACGCTCGTGCTCTGTATTCCCTTGGCCGCTTCGCAGGCGGGCGCGACGGAGTCATTGACGGGCTGTCACTCCGGCGCGACAGCGCCCTCGATCGGCTCGAACTGGAACTCCGACGGTTCGGCGACGAAGAGGCCGTAGCGGATCGTGCCCGCGTAAAGGCGGCGCTTGAAGATCGCGACGGCGGTTAGGGCGTCGTCGGGCGGTAGGCCCGTCGCCGAACGCCACGTCGAGGCCGGTGTGTCGCGCATCCACAGCCCGTCGGGCCCGGCGGCGACGATCACGCGCCCGCCGCTTTGCACCACGTCCCAGCCCTCGCTGCGGTCGAGCGTCGCGTTGTCCACGCGCGCGCACGGCTTGCCCTTCTCGAACGTGAACACGCCCTCGGCGTCGGTGAGGGCGAAGCCCGACATGGCCTCGGCGTCCCCCGCGAGCCGCCGCACGCGCTCGGGCGACCCCGCCATCTTCACGCACTTGCCCTTGGCGTCGCAGCGCGAGACTCCGCCGCCGAAGCTCGCGACCACGAAGCGCGTCTCGGGGTCGATGCTCATGAGCACGTCGCGCGTGAGGCGGTCGGTGGTGATGCGCGTCCAGTTTGCGCCGCCGTCCTCGCTGAACGCCAGCCCCGTGCCGGTACATGCCGCCAAGCCCACGCCGGGGTGATAACGCAGGCTGTGGATGCCGCCGCCGTCGCCGCCGAGCTTCGCGATCTCGGTCCACGCGTCGCCGTCGAGACGCAGCACGCGGCCGTCGCGCGTGCCCGCGAGCAGGCCGGGTTTCATCGTCGCGAGCGACAGCATCGCCGCCTTCATCGATTCCACATCGGGGGTCTCGCCGGGTTTTGGCATCATCTTCGTGGCGAGCGTCTGCTGCGTGGGACGGACCTCGACAAAGGTCTGCACCGCGCGCGGCGACGGCAGGCCGATGCGCACCGGCTCCCACGTCGCTCCGTCGGCCGAACGCAGCACGCCCGTGCCCTTCATCGACGCATAGATGTGCGTGTCGGTGGCATAGAGCGCGAGCACCTGCGTGGTGGGGCCGGAATCGACCACCGGTTCCGGGGCCGGTTCGGGCGTCGGGTCCTCGGGCAGGGGCGCGTCGAATTTCGGCATCGGCGCGGTGCGCGAGACGCGCGGGGGCTTGGGCAAAAAGATCCAGCCGATCAGCGCGCCGACGGCGAGTCCGGCGACGAGCATCGCCGCAATGCCCCGCCAGGATACGCGCTGGGGGTCGTTCGCCATCGTCCCGCCCGGCTAACGCAGTTCGCCGAGCGCCCGGCCGATGCGCGCGAGGCCCTCGCGGATCAGCTCGTCGCTCGTCGCGTAGGACAGGCGGATGTTGGCGTCGGCGCCGAACGCGCCGCCCGGCACCGCCGCGACCTTGACCGCGTCGAGCAGGTATTCGCACAGCGAGAACGAATCGGTGATCGCCTTCTCGCCCGCTCGCTTGCCGAAGTGTGCCGCGAAATTCGGGAAGACGTAAAACGCCCCCTGCGGCGGGAAACACGTGACGCCGGGGATGGCGGCGAGCAGGTCGAGCATCAAACGCCGACGCCGCGCGAAGGCTTGGAACATCTCCTGCCAGATCGCGTGATCGGCGCGCAGGGCGAAGTTCGCCGCGCGTTGCGCCACGGTGGTCATGCCCGACGTGGACTGGCTCTGCAGATTCGCCATCGCCTTGATGACGGGCTCGGGCGCGAGCGCGTAGCCGATGCGCCAGCCGGTCATGGCGTAGGTCTTCGACACGCCGCTGACGAGGATGGTGCGTTCCTTGAGGCGCGGATCGAGGGTCGGGAAACTGACGAACTCGAACCCGTCGTAGACGAGGTGCTCGTAGATCTCGTCGCTGACCATCACGAGGTCGCGCTCGATGACGAGGCGGGCGATGTCGGCGAGCTGAGCGCGGCTGTAGGCCGCACCCGTGGGATTCGACGGCGAGTTGAGCACGATCGCGCGCGTCTTGGGCGTGATCTTGGCCGCGAGCATCTCGGCGGTGGCCGCGAAACCCGTGGACTCGTCGGTGGGCACGATGATGGGCACGCCGTCGGCCAGCTCCACCATGGGCGGATAGCTGACCCAGTAGGGCGCGGGGATCAGCACCTCGTCGCCCGGCTCCAGAATCGTCAGGAAGATCTGGTAGAGCGCGTGCTTGCCGCCGCAGGTGACGATGGTCTCCTCGGCGGAGTAGTCGAGGCCGTAATCGCGCTTGTACTTCTCGGAGATCGCCTTGCGCAGCGCGGCCTCGCCGGCCACCGGCGTATACTTCGCGGCCCCGGCGTCGAGCGCGGCCTTGGCGGCATCCTTGATGGGCGCGGGGGTGTCGAAATCGGGCTCGCCGGCGCCGAAGCTCACCACGTCGTGGCCCTTTGCGAGCAGGGCCTTGGCCTTGCCGTCGATCGCCATCGTGGCGGAGGGCGGAATCGCGGCGATCTTGCGGGAAACTTTGATGGACATCGCATCACCTCATGGAAAAAGGCCGCCGCGCGGGGACGACCGGGAGATTACAGGTGCTGGGCGCGGATCGCGCCGGCCTTGGCGAGCAGCGCCTTTTCGACCAACGGCGGAACCATCTTGCCCACGTCGCCGCCGAGCATCGCGATTTCCTTGACCATGCTCGATGAGAGGAACACGTATTTGCCGCTCGACATCAGGAAAAACGTGTCGAGCCCTTCGAGCAGCATGCGGTTCGTGAGCGCCATCTGGAACTCGTACTCGAAATCGCTCACGGCGCGCAGGCCGCGAATCACCACCGAGGCCTTCTCCTGCCGTAAAAAATCGACCAGCAGCCCCTCGAACGCCATCACGCGCACATTGAGGTCTGCGAGCGCCTCGCGGATCATCAGCACGCGCTCGTCGGGCGTGAAGAGCGTTTTTTTGCGCGGGTTCACCGCGACCGCGACGATGAGGTCGTCGAAATTGCCCGCCGCGCGCCGGATGAGGTCTTCGTGACCCATCGTGAGAGGGTCGAAACTGCCGGGGTACACCGCGATCTTGCCGGGCGGAACCATGTCAGCCTTTCCGTGCCGATTCCGGTAGACGATAAAGCGTGAGTCCGGTATCTCCGTACCGGCGGCGGTCAAAAATTTCAAGCCCTGCCAGCGGGATTTCCTTCGCCGCGCTCCGATGCTCCAACACGACCACGCCGTCCGGCGCGAGCAGTTCGGCGATTCGGGCGAGGTCCGCGACCTCGGCGGCGTCGGTTTCGGCGTAGGGCGGATCGGCGAAGATCACGTCGAAAACCGAGCCCGCCAATCGGCGCAGCGCCGCGCGCACGTCCATCGCCATCACCTCGACCACCGCGCGGCAGGTCTCGACGTTTTGGCGGATCACCGCCGCCGCGCCGCGATCGGATTCGACGCACGCCACGCGCGCCGCGCCCCGGCTGTGCGCCTCGATCGCCACCGCGCCCGATCCACTATAGAGGTCGAGGAACGCCTGATCCGACAGATCCTGCCCGACGATGTTGAAGAGCGCCTCGCGAACGCGATCGGGGGTGGGCCGCGTGGCGCGCCCCGGCGGCGCTGCCAGGCGGCGACCGCGATGGATGCCGGCGATTACGCGCACGGCGAATCGGAACGCGTCATCAGGGGATATCCCAAACGAGGTCGGCCTGGCCTTGAACACCGGTCACGCGCAGGGTCACCGCGCCGCCCGACAGACGCAGGGACTCGCCATTTTCATCATGGTTCGGAAATACAACCGCGTAGTTTCTCGCCCACGGATGCACCTGCGGCTTGTAGAGGATGTCGGCGCGGCGCTTGAGCTTGATTTCTTCGATGCGCTCGGGGCGCGCGCGGCGGCCGTCGGCGTCCACGAGCCAGAACCGAAACGACGGCGTCTTGGCATCGGCGAGGTTGTTCCACTCGCGGCGCGGCATATAGGCGCTCACGAAGACCTTGACCGATCGGGCGAGCTCTTCCTCGTCGCGCTTTTGCATCTTCGCCACGTCGTCCGCGGGCAGGGCCTCGGCGCGGGCGGTTTCGCCGCGCAGCGCGTCGCGAAAGACCTTGGAGTACATCGTCGCGTCCACGACGAGTTCGGTGTCGAAGTTGTGGTAGATCTTCCCCGCGCGCGTCCATTCCTCGTACACGTCGCGGTAGCTTTCGTACGATCCGGCGTAGAGGCGATCGGGGTTCACGGCGGTGGTCGAGCATGCGCCGACGATCGCGACGAGGGCGGCGAGAAGTGCGATTCGCATGGCGATTTTCATGGGGCGGATGCTAATCAAAACGGTTCGCGAATGAAAGCCTCGACTCGCGCAAAGATCCGTCAGCGACCGTCGCCCCTCGACAGGGCACGCAGCAGCGGGGCGGCGTTGGGGCGCGAGCGACCGTTTGCCGCGACCGGCGCATCTTCGAGCTCGGTTCCTTGCGGACGAGTCTCCACCGCGAGCGCATCGACTTCCAGAATATCCCAGGCGCGCTCGTCGGCGTCGGTGCCCACGCGCGCGAAGCGCGGATCGCCGCTCGATGACGCCTCGATATTCCACAGCGTCGCCTCGCCCACGGCCTCGGTAACTCCCAGTTCCACGCGCCCATCCCCAGACGCGATGGCGATATGCAGGGTAATCTCGCCGGGCCGCGAGGGGCTCGGGCCGAGCCAGATCGGATTCGCCGATTCCGCGACAGGCGACGCCCCGAATCCGCGCCGCGCGGTCCGAACGGCCTCCACGGGGCGCAGCGGGATCGCGAACCGTCGTTCCCCCGCGCGCACGCACAGAACGCGCAGCTCGTCCGCGCCGGGGCTCGGCGCAGCGCGCGCCGACGCATCGAATCGTCGCAGGATCGCGTCGAGTCGTCCGAGCAATTTCGACGAGACGTGCTCGTCGCGCAGCTCGTCGCGCAGCGTCGCCAGTTGCTCCAAGCCGCGCCGCCAATCGGCGGGGATTTCGGAACTCGCCCCGATGGCGCGAGCCGCCGCGGGTGCAATCGGAATCTTCTCGGGCACACCTTGCGCGATTTCATCGCACGCCGTTTCCAGCGCCGAAACGCGCACGACCAATTCCGGAGGCGCGCCTGGCGCAACCGCGCGCCATTGATCGACCAGCAGCCGCGCCTCGCCCATCAACCGGCGCAAGTCCGCCTGCGGATCTCGCGCGGGGGCGAGCGTGCGAAGCGTCGCGAGAAGGTCATCGATCGTCGAGGCCCGATCGTCTCCCGTGTGCGCGACGAGCACATCCACCAAGTTCAGGGCGCGCATCAGCGCATCGGCGACCTCATCCGGCGCGCACGATGCCGGTCGCAGCGCGACTCGGCCGCACAGCGCGGCGGCTTCGGCCCCGAGCGTCTGCACGGCGATCTCGCCGAAGAACGCCCCCTGCCCCGCGAGACGCGACCACGCGCGTTCGAGCCCACGCCACCCGTCGGCATCGGACGGATGCGACGCGACGGCGGCGACCGCGTCGCGAATCGCGCGCGTCTCGCCTGCGAGTTCGGCGATCCACTCGTCGCGCCAGATGTTTTCGTCGTCCGTCACAGCGAAATCCCGCGCAGGGTTTGCAGTTCGACGAACAGGCGGTGCCAGCGGTCGAGAAACGCGAAGGCGTCATCCACCGCCGCGAGCAGCTTGTCGGGGTGATTCACGGGTTCGAGCACGACCGCATCGGCGCCCTCGTTCATGCACGTGATCGCCGTCGCGATGCCGAGCAGGTCCGCCGTCAGAATCACGCGCGTGGGCGGCGACAGGCGGCGCAGCTCGCGCAGCAGTTCGAGGCCCGAGGTCGGCGCGAGTTCGAGCCTTGCCACCACCACCTTGGGGCTCTGCGTATGCGCGAGAGACAGGGCGATCTGCGCCGTGGTCGCGCGGCGGCACACGATGGACGCGCCCGCGAGCGTCGCTTCCATGGAGGCCAGCGCCTCCGGCCGGTCGTCCACCAACAGCACGGGGCCGCGTTCCGCCCGGCGCTCGGCGCTCATCACGATTCCGATCGCGCGCGCGAACCGGGCTCGCCGGTCGGCAGGTAGTCGCCGGGGTCCGCGAACTCGCGCTCGTCACGAAAGTCGGGATTCGCGATCGACTTCGGCGCGCTCGGAGCCTCCACGGCACGCGGCGCGGTGGTCGCCGGTAACGCGCTCGCATCCTCGCCCAGCGCGCGGATGATGCCGCCCGCCGACTCGCGCGCCGTGGCGAGCGCCCGATCGGCGAGCTCGTCCTGACGCGCCTCGGAACGCAGCAGCGGCTCCATCAGCCGAGCGTGTTCGCGCTGCGCCGCGGGGATTTCCTCGAAGAGCCGGTTCACGAGCCCGATCCCCGCGACGAAATCGTCGAGCCGATCCGCGAGTCGCTTCGATGCCGCGATGCCCTGCTCGCGCATCTCGTCGGACTCGCGCAGGGTCTCGCGCGCGGCCGCCGCCGAATCGCGGGCAAGGCGCGCCAGCTCGCGCAGTTCCTCGGCAATGGCGGCCAACGCGGGCGACGGCGCGCCGTCGCGCGACGCCTCGATCGACGCGGTGAGCGCCACCGCGTTCGCGTGCGCCGCCACGTCGCGCAGGTCGTCGGCGATCCGAGACGTGTCGCGCTCGGCCCAACGCGCCCGCTCCAGGGCATCCGTCATCGCCGACACGGCGTCGGAGGCCGAAGCGGCCTGCGTGGTGATGAACTGCGCGGTGGTGCGCGCCTGCGCGATCTTGTCGGCCGCGATGCGCGCGGTCTCGTCGAGGGCATGGCGATTCGCGCGGTGATCCTCGCGCAGACGCGATTGCTCGGCGAGCTGCTCCAGCAGCGACGCGCCCAGCGCCGCGAGCCGCGTGAGCGCCCGCTCGATCTCGATTTCGCGGCGTTCATGTTCGCGCCGCTCCTCGGCCGTTTGCCGCGCGAGCGATACGACATCGCGACGCAAATCGGGATGGCCAATATCCGCCCTCGCGGCCGACTCGGCGTCGCCGCGCGCGAGGCCGCGCATCGCCGTCCCCGCTCCGTCGATCCACCCGGCCAACTCGCCGTATCGCCGCTCGACCGCGCGAAACACGATCGCGTAGGCCGCCGTCGCGGCGAGCGCCGATAGAGTAGCCCCCGCGCCAAACGACGCGAGAGCGAGGGCGCGCGCCTCGGGCAATCGGAAGAGGACCAGCGCGGCCCCCGAGGCCGACGCGACGACGCCCGTCGCGGCGACGAATGCCGCCGCCGTGCGTGCGGCGCGGATCGATGGCCGCTCGCCGGATGGGGATCGGGAGATGTCGGGAAACTCCACGCGACGCACCGCCTGAATCGAAAAGACGAAGAACCGGAACGCGCGTACCATACCATGCAGCGGACGATCGAGACAGGGATGATCCGACGCCTCGACGGATGTGGGAGCGGCCATTGACCGCGCTCGCGGCCATGTGATAACCGACTTGCGTCCCATCGCGACATCCGCGGCAAGGCGTCACTCGAAACGAGGCGAAGAAGGACCGTGCGTATTCTCGGCGTCAGCGCGTTTTATCACGATTCCGCCGCCGCGCTGGTGGTGGACGGCGAGATCGTCGCCGCCGCGCAGGAAGAGCGCTTCACGCGCATCAAGCACGATTCCGAATGGCCCGAGCACGCCATCGAGGCGGTGCTGAAGATCGGCGGCATCAAGGCCGACGACATCGACCTGATGGCGTTTTACGACAAGCCGTTCCCGAAGTTCCAGCGCCTGCTCGAAGCGTTCCTGAACGAAGCCCCGATGGGTTATCGGCTCTTTTTGCACTCGATGCCCGCGTGGATGAAGTACAAGCTGATGGTGCCGAAGGTCTTCGAGCGCGAGCTCGGCTGGAAGGGCGGCATCGTCTTTCCCGAGCACCACGAGTCGCACGCGGGCGCGGCGTTTTTTCCCTCGCCTTTCGAGGAAGCGGCGATCCTGACCATGGACGGCGTCGGCGAGTGGACGACCACGTCGTTCGGCGTCGGGCGCGGCAACGATGTCGAGATCCTGAGCGAAATCCGCTATCCGCACTCGCTCGGCCTTTTGTATTCGGCGTTTACCGCGTATTGCGGATTCCGCGTCAACTCGGGCGAATACAAACTGATGGGCCTCGCCCCCTACGGGCGGCCGATCTACGCCGACGCGATCCGCGAGCACCTCATCGACATCCGCGACGACGGCTCGTTCCGCCTCAACCCGGAGTACTTCACCTACATCGTCGGCCTGCGCATGACCGGCCGCAAATTCGATCAGCTTTTCGGCGGGCCCATGCGCGCGGCCGAAAGCCCCATCGAGCAGCGCCACATGGACGTCGCGCGGTCGATTCAGGTCGTCACCGAAGAGGTGATGATGAAGGCCGTGCGTCACGTCCACAAAGTCACGGGCTCGAAGAACCTGTGCCTGGCGGGCGGTGTGGCGCTCAACTGCGTCGCGAATGGACACATTCTGCGAGACGGGCCCTTCGAGAACATCTGGATCCAGCCCGCGGCGGGCGATGCCGGCGGTGCGCTGGGCGCGGCGCTGATCGCGTGGCACATGCACCAAGGCCAGCCGCGCACCGTGGGCACGCGGGATTCGCAGCGCGGCAGTTATCTGGGGCCGGAGTTTTCGAACGACGAGATCCGCGCGTTTCTCGAAGGGCGCGGGATCCCGTACGAATACCTGGAACGCGAGGAGCTGATCGAAAAGACCGCGCGCGTCATGGTGGAGGGCAAGGTCGTCGGGTGGTTCCAGGGGCGGCTCGAGTTCGGCCCGCGCGCGCTGGGGGCGCGGTCGATCATCGGCGACGCGCGCAACCGCGAGATGCAGCGCACGATGAACCTGAAGATCAAGTACCGCGAATCGTTCCGGCCCTTCGCGCCGTCGGTGCTCGCCGACAAGGTGTCGGAGTGGTTCGACATGAGCGCCGAATCGCCCTACATGCTGCTCGTGGGGCACGTGAAGCCCGAGCACATGCTCACGCTCTCCGACGAGGAAAAGGGCCGATTCGGCCTCGAACTGCTCAACACGCCGCGCTCCACCGTTCCCGCGATCACGCACGTCGACGGATCGGCGCGCGTGCAGACCGTGCATCGCGACGACAACCCGCTCTACTACGACTTGATCCGCCGCTTCGGCGAAATCACCGGCGTGCCGGTCATCGTGAACACGAGCTTCAACGTGCGCGGCGAGCCGATCGTATGCACGCCCGAGCACGCGTTCACGTGTTTCATGCGCACGCACATGGACCATCTGGTGATGGGCAATTTCTTTTTGTCGAAGACCGATCAGGCGCCGCTCGACGAGGACTTCGACTGGCGCAACCATTTCTCGCCCGATTGATGCGGGCGGCGGAGACGGATTGAAGCGCAAAGAAAAACCGAACGACGTTCGCGATTTCAGCCTCGCCCTCGGCACGATCCTCGCCGGCGTCGGCGCGTTCCGCATGTGGAAGGCGATGGGATTCGATTACCCGTTCATCGCCGCGGGTGTGCTCGTCGCGCTGCTCGGGCTTTTCGCCAAACCCGTCATGCGCCCGGTTTTCAAGGGTGGGATGTGGG
>CAZPJD010000154.1:0-4623 GCA_964586775.1 uncultured bacterium
GTCGAGCGGGATTACGAAGACATGAAGCAGGAACTCGGCCTCGGGCATTTCGAGGGGCGCCCCCCGTCCGGCCCGAAAGGCACAACCCCGCCTCCATCGCGAGCCGGCGCCTTGAATGCGCCGGAATCCTCACGAGATCCCTGCCATGCTGCCCTTGGTGCGGAAACGAGCGGTTGATGACCCCGTAGTATTCGGAAGGTGTCGTGATCGTCGTTGACCACATCCGAAATCGCGTGCTCGGTCACTCGCTCGTACGCGCCGTCGACGCGACCCAAACGGGTTTCGTCCGCATCGAAACCGCATTTCTCCACCCCGAGGGCGGCAATATCGACCTGCTCGTCGTCGTGGATGCTCCACTTATCCCGACGCTCCGCCTCAGCGACCTCGGCCAGACCTATCTGGAACTCCTCGACCTTCGGGTTCGTCCGTGGCTCTCAAAGAAACGTCAGGCGTTCGTCGTCGCCGCACCTCCACGGCGTCGGACTGAGCGGAGGCGCGCTGGAACTGCCGCTCGTGTCGCCCGAAAAGCTCATACCGGGCAAGGTGCATCTCCGACAAGCCAGCGTGCGCGGCGCCGATTTGATCCATACACGGCGAAGCGCGCTTCGGTCGCCCGTTACGGAAGAGGTCGAGGAAATGATCGCGGATTCGGATTTGGATTACACACCGGCGCGGAGCTGGAAGGCCGCTTCGGCAACCGCGTACGCGTCGATTCTCTCGTCACGGGCACGCGAACTTCTTCCGCGATACTCACGCTGTTCAGTCCGAATTCGACACAGGCTCACATTCGGGCCGACGAGACTTTCCGTCATTGGTACGATATGGACACGCCTGAACGAAATGAACAGCGAATCACGATTTTCGACGAGCGACTCGATACATACCGCCCGGAAGATCTGCGCTTCCCGAGGGACCGCTCGTTGGTCATGCCCGTCTCGGATCGGATGGGATTGCGGGACCTTCTCGCGGCGTGAAGGGCTTACTCGGCAGCGTTGGCCAGTCACTCCCCCGGCAGCAAGGGCGAGGGCTTTCCGACCGAGATCAGCCAGAGCTGGTGGATGGCGCGCGTGGCGGCGACGTGCAGCAGGCGGCGCGATTCGGGCGTGTCGGGATAGTCGTTCGCGTTGGCGTCGGGGATGATGACGTAGTCCCACTCGAGGCCCTTCACCTGATGCACGTCGGTGACGTCGATGCCCGGCGTGAAGGGAAATTCGCCCGCCACCACGCGACGCACCTTGGGCACCGAACGCAGTGCGTCCGCTACGCGCGCGGCCGTGGACGCCCGCCGAGCGATCACGGCCACGCTCGCCGCGCCCTCGCGGTCCATCAGGTCGGCCAGCGCCTCGGCCAAAAAGACCGTCGTGTGCCCCTCGTTGGGGAAGTCGCTTCGCTGGACCGGCGCGCCGTCGCGAACCGTGCGCGGCGGTTCCGCCGGCGCGAGCGGGCCGAGGATGTCGTGCGCGTACAGCGCGATGGGTCGCGCCGAGCGATACGAGGTTGTCAGGTGATGCGCGCGCGCGTCGGACTCGACGCCGAGAAGCCGCAGCACGCGCTCCCAGGACTCGAAGCACGACGACACGTCGATCTGCTGCGCCGCGTCGCCCGCGATGGTCACCGACGCGCCGTCGCGCAGCGCCTCGCCCAGCACGCGCAATTCGACCGGGGCGAGATCCTGCGCCTCGTCCACCACCAAGTGCGCGTAGGTGTGCAGCCGCCCCGCCGAGGTCTGCGTGCGACCCGTCTTGCGCCGCAGCAGCTCCAGCAGGATCGCGTAGTCCTCCACGTCGATCGAGCCCGCCTTGGCCTCGGGCGTGCCGTCGTCGAGCGAGCGCCCGTCCACGGTCTTCAGGCGTTCGCCGTCGATATCCGCATAGCGCACCTCCTCGGTGTCCATCGCCTGCAACCGCGTGTGCGCGAGCACCTCGTCGATCATGCCCGGTGTCAGGTCGCCGTTCGATTCGGCGACGATGCGCGCAAGAATCGCGCGATCCGAAAACAGGTCGATGCGGTCGGCGTCGAGGGCTTCGAGCCGGTCGCGCTCGGCGGCGAGCACGCGGCGCACCTCGGCGGCGAGGATTTCGCGGTTGGCATCGTAGGGCTCGTCCTCGCGCGACTCGCGCCAGCGCCGTTCGACGTGGATCAGCTTCGCTGCCGGGTTCGGCCCGCGCGCATGGGCGAAGTCGTCGGCGACACGGGGCGCATCGATCAGCTTCCTTCGCAATCTTTCGGAGATCTCGGTCTCGCGTCGGCGCACGAAATCGTCGAGCACGGTCAGCACCGCGCCGTGGCGCTTGAAGCGCATCACGCGCGCGGGGGTCGATTCGCAGATGCGCCTCGGCAGATCGCGGCACAGCATGCGCGCCTGGCCGCGGATCCAGTCGTCGAAGGTCGTGACGCGCACCTCGGTCATGCCGAGGCCCGCGAGCAGCTTTTGCGACAGCCGAACGAGCCCGCGCTCGGGCACGACCACGAGCATCTTCTTTTGGGCAAAGCGCTTGCGGTCGCGGTAGGCCAGCGCCGCCAGACGGTGCAGCGCCACGGTGGTCTTGCCGCACCCCGCGCCGCCGAGCACCAGCAGCGACGCGTCGTCGTCGGCTTCGAGCAGGGCGAACTGCTCGCGGTCGAGCAGGGCGGCCACCTGCGCGAGCGAGCGCCCCGATTGCCCGGTGCCGAAACGGCCCGCGCCGAATCCGCCCACGGTGCGCCCGCGTTCGGCGCTGCCCTGACCGCCGGCGAGTCGCGGCAGCGCCCGCGGCCCTTCGCGCCGCCACACATCGCCGCCATCGCGCACGAGCGCGCCGTCCGCCATGGTGATGCGAATGAGGCGGCCGTCCTCGATGGTCACCACGCGGCGCACCTCGACCACCCCCGTCGCCGTGCGTCCCGGGAGTTTTTCTTCGTACTCGTCGCCCTGGCGGTAGTTGTAAAAAATCCGCGACACCGGCGCGTGCCGCCAGTCGATCACCGTCACGCCGCCGTGCGGGTCGATGAACGACGCGTGACCGAGCAGCACGTCGCGCGCGGCGGAGCCCTCGCGCAGGCGCATGCGGGCGAAGTAGGGCGAGCGCTCGTCGGGCAGCGTCTGGCCGAATCGGTGCGCGGCGAGGGCCTGATGCGAATGGAGCTGGTCGAAGATCGCGGGCAGGTCGCTCACCGACGCGCGCGCGGCCTCGTCGCGCAGGTGCCGCAGCCGCCCGTGGATCGGCGCGGTATCGACCGCTCCCGACGTGCGGGCGAGCCGCAGCGCGCGGCGCACCGCGTCGAGCAGCGCTTCTTCTTCGCGCACGATCGCCAGGTCGTCCTCGGTCAGGTTTGTGACTTCCGCTCCGCTCATCCGCGCCAAAATCTCCCTGCGCCGCTTCGTGAAAAGGAGGCAGTTTACTCCGAAGGCGGCGTGGCGCAAAGTTGCGCCATGTCGTTGGCGCCGAAGCACAAGCCGCTCGACCTGACGGACGCGGCGCTCTACGCGCACGTGCTCAAGGCCGGCGATCTCGCCCTCGCCGCGGCCCACGGCGGCACGGCGCTGCGCGCGGCGATCGGCGTCGAGGGGCGGCGCATCACCACGGCGACGCTCGACATCCAGCCCGCGACGTGGGACCGGCTCGTGGTGCTCGGCGCGGGAAAGGCCGCGGTCGCCATGGCGAAACAGGCGTCGGATTTGTTCGGCGACCGCATTGCGGACGGATGCGTGATCGCGCCGCTTTCGCCCGAAGACGCCGCCAAGGTGAGCATCCCGCACATCGCCGTCCTGCCCGGCGAGCACCCGGTTCCCGGCCAGCACGGCGGCGCGTCCACCCTGCGCCTCGTGATGGCGGCGGCCGCCGCCGCGCAGCCCAAGACGCTCGCGATCGTCCTCGTCTCCGGCGGGGCGTCGGCCCTGCTCACGCAATCCATCGCGGGACTTCCGCCGCGCGAGAAGGCCCGCATCGTGGACGCGCTCGTGCGCAGCGGCGCGCCGATCGGCGAGATCAACACCGTGCGCCGTCACCTCTCGCGCGTGAAGGGCGGCGGGCTGCGTCGGCGGCTCGGCCCGGCGCGCGTCGCGACCTTCGCCATCAGCGACGTGCCCCGCTCGTACCCGTGGGACATCGGCTCGGGGCCGACCGTGCCCGACCCCACCACGGCAGCCGAGGCCGAAGCCCTGCTGCGTCGGTATATCGATCCCGCACTCGCCGAACCGGCGATCGCCGCGCTGCGCGAATTCGGTGGCGAGACACTCAAGCCGAACGAGGACCCCGACTGGCGCGACCGGTTTCACCTCATCGCCGACAACGCGCTCGCGCGAACGGCGGCGACGCACAGCCTGAAGGAACGCGGTTACACGGTCTTCGTCGCGCCCGAGGACATCGCGGGCGACGTGGAATCCGCGGCGAATCGGCTGGTGGCGCTGTGGCGCGCGCACCGGCGCGACGCGGGCCCCTACGCGGCGCTGGTCGCGGGCGGCGAGACGCAGGTGCGCGTCGACGCGGATGCGGGGACTGGCGGACGCAATCACGAGCTCGCACTACTGGTGGCGAAGCGCATCGCGCCCGACGGCGGGCATCAGGTGTTCTTTTCGCTCGCCACCGACGGTGCGGACGGCAACTCCGGCGCGGCCGGGGCGATCGTCACGCCCGGCACGCT
>CAZPJD010000155.1:0-3649 GCA_964586775.1 uncultured bacterium
GCTCATCGTCATCCCCGCGTATCTGGCGAACGGCAGCAGCTACGCATTCTGCCGAAAGATCCGCGACGACATGCGCGACCGCGCGACGCCCATCCTGCTCACCACGGCGCTCGTCTCCGGTCGCCTGATGATCGAGGCGCGCACCAAGTGGGGCGTCAACGATGTGGTCGTCATGCCGCTGACCGTGCAGCGCCTCTATCAGGCCGTTGGGCAGCTCCTCGGGATCAATCTGGTTCAGGAGCGCGAACGCGAGGCGAAGTCGCCGAGCGGCACGGCCACCGACTTTCGCCTGCTCTCGCAGACCGCCGCCAAGAAGGCGATCAATCCTGTCGGCGATCTGCTCGATGTGCGTCCCGAGCGTGTGCTGCGCCTGATGGCGCACAACAAACGCACGGGCGTCGTCGAATTCACGTCCGAACACTACGGCATCGCCCTGCACTTTCGCGAGGGCCTGCTCGGCCACATTTCGTCGGGGCTCATTCCCGGCCTGACGCTGGCCGATCACCTCGCCGCGACGCGCAACCTGCCCGCGAACGTCATCAAGGACGCGCAGACCGTGGCGATCCGCACCCGCCGGCTGCTCGGCGAGGTGCTGCTCGAGATGGGATCGATCCACCTGGGCGAGCTGGAACTCGCGCTGCGTCGCCAGATGATCGAAAAGGGCGTCAGCGTCTTCGGCTGGGCGGGCGGTCGATACGTCTTCAACAAAAAGCCGCCGGAGATTCCGAGCGACACCTCGATCACGCTTTCGGTGGGGGAGCTGATCTTCCGGGGTGTGCGGCGTTTCTTCCGCCCGGACGACATCGCGATCCTCTACCCGCGTTTTCACTCGACCTACTTCACGTTCGTGCAGGACAAGGGCTTCCGCATCGGCGACCTGCAATTGACCGACGAAGAGCGCCGCGCGGTTTTCGCGATGAACGGACGCCATCGCGTGAACGACATCCTCGACATCACGGGCTGGTCGCTGCCCGATCTGACGTCGCTGGTCGCATCGCTCACCGCGCTCAAGATGATCCGCGCGGCGGACTCCGTCGCCTGACGGGCCGGGCGGCGCGATTGTCCCCGCCCGGCGCACGGTGCTAACGTCGCGCCGTGCGCATCCTCATCGCCTCCAATCGCTTCTTCGTGTCGGGCGGACCCGAGCGCTATCTGTTCAACGTGCTCGGCGAACTGTCCGCGCGCGGGCATCACGTTGTCCCGTTCGCGCTGCGTTACGCGCGGAACGAACCAACGCCCTTCGCCGCGGATTTTCCCGATCCGCCCGTGGGCGCCGATTTCGTCCGCCACGGCGACCGCCCGCTGGGCGCGCTCGAAAAAGCGCGGCTCGCCGCGTCGGTATTCCGCAACCCCGATGTGCGCCGCCGCGCGCTCGACGTGATGCGTCGCGAACAAATCGAGGTGATCTTCGCGCTGCAAATCGCGCACTACTTGTATCCCGAACTGTTCTTCGCGGCTCGCGAACTGGGCGTCCCCGTCGTCTGGCGTCAGTCCGACTTCCAGGTCATTTGCCCCGCGTACAACTCGTTTCGCGGCGGCGCGCCGTGTCACGACTGCGACCGCGGCCTCACCCCCGCCATTCGTCATCGCTGCCTCAAGGGCTCTCTCGGCGTCACCGCGGCCCGCGTGGGCGCGATGATGCACGCCCGCGCGCGGGGCGCCGATCGCGTTCCCCGACTGTTCGCATGTCCGTCGCGGTTCTTGATGCGTCGCCTGCGCGAATGCGGAATCGCCGATGCCCGCCTCGCGCACCTGCCCACGCCGACGCCGTTTGTCCCGGACGCCGATGATGCACCGCGCGCCGATCCGTTTCTGCTCGTCGTCGGCGGGTTGTACGAGGCCAAGGGTCCGCAAATTGCGGTCAAGGCCGCCATCGGCGAGCCATGGAAACTCGTCGTCGCGGGCGACGACACGGGCGATTTCGCGAGGGCGCTGAAAAAGCGCGCGGCCGATTCCGGTGCGGCCAACATCGAGTTCACGGGCGAGCTCGCCGCGGACGCGCTCGGCCGGCTCTATCGCGACGCGCGCGCGGTCATCGTGCCCTCGCTGTGGGAAGAGAACGTGCCGAACGTCGCGCTCGAAGCCCATGCTCATGCGACGCCCGTGATCGCGTCGATGCACGGCAGCCTGCCCGAGGTCGTGCGCGACGGCGTGGACGGTCTGCTCTTCGCGCCCGGCGACGTTACCGCGCTGCGGCGATGCGTGGATGCGCTGCTCGCCGATCCGGACCGCGCGTCCAGGCTGGGCAGAGCCGGCCGCGAACGCGTGCGCGCCGAGCACGACATCGCGGACCATATCGAGCGGCTCGAAAAGTTGCTGCGGGAAGCGACAGGCTAATCGATGCGGACGACGGCCGGGCGCAGACGGTCGAACAGCCCGACGTTCAAATCCGTCCCGCCGTCCGTGGGTTTCGAAAAGTACTCCGGGTGCGTCAGATCGCTGGTCAACACCGAGTAAATTTCGTACTCGCCCGGCGAGATGTTCATCCCCTCGACCTTCCACAAAAATTCGTAGAACAGCGTGTCGCCGGGATCCAGAGTGATCCCAGTCTCGTCGTCGACAAGCCCGGACACGAGACCGCCGAAAACGACCTCGCCGTCCCGGACCACGGCCATCGCCTCGACGGGCCGTTTCGAGCTGCGGATTTCGTAGGGCAGCGTGGAAATGTTTTCCACGGCGAGCGTGACGATGACGCTATCGCCGAACGTAAAGAAGTAGCCGTTGGTCGTGACCGTGTATTCCAGCGCACGGGCGAGCGTGAGATCCGGCAGCGGATCGGACGGTACGCCGTTTTCGATCTGAAACTTCAGCGTTGCCGAGTGGTAATACGGATAGCGCGCCTCCAGCTCCCACTCGCCCTCGGGCAGGTCGCGCGGAAGCCGGTAGAGCCCGTCGTTCGCCGTGAGCATCGAGATGTCGAGCTGCCCGAGGAGAATCTGGATGGCGGCGTTGTCGCCCTGGCCTTCCAGCAGCGCGCGGCCGGTGAGGATGTCCGCCGATTCGTTGCCGATGCCGTCGGTGTCGAATCCCGACAGCTCGTTGCCCCACTCGTCGGGGCAGCCGACGAGGGCAAGGCACGCGCACAGCAGGGCGACCAACGAAAACCGCGAAGGGCTCATGGCGTCATTGTCCGCGTGCCGCCGACGACGTGTCAAGGCAGCCGCGGGCGCGTCAAGGCGCGCCGTCGCGACTACTCGATCTGAAAGAGCGTGTCGAGACGCGTGATCTGAAACAGCTTGCGGATGCGATCGTTCACGCGGGAAAAGACGATCTTGCTCTGCGGATGGCTCTTGTAAAACGTGACCAGCGCGCCGAGCCCTGCGCTGTCCACGAACTCCACGCGATTCAGATCGAGCACGACCCGTCGTTCGCCGAGCCGCCCCACGTCTTCCAGTGAGCGGCGGATCTCGTCCACGCTCGACAGATCGATGTTCCCGTCGAAGACGACACTCACCCCCTCGTCCCCACGCACCACTTCGGTTTTCACGTCCATACCTCCTCGCGTCACACCGGTCGACTCAACGATCATTTCACGTCGTCGGCCCAACAGGCCACGACCAAAACATCATCCGTAAACACCTGGCGCCCGGTTTTCTCCACCACCCGGTCCCAGACGTTCGCGCACCACGTCGCGGGGTCCTCCTTCACG
>CAZPJD010000156.1:0-1727 GCA_964586775.1 uncultured bacterium
TGTCGTCATCGGACGTGTCGTCGTCCATGTCATCATCCACGTCGTCGTCCGCATCATCATCAGCATCGTCATCGGCATCGTCGTCGCCGGTATCGTCGTCCGCGGCGTCGTCGTCGGCGTCATCGTCGGCATCGTCGTCAGCGGAATCGTCATCGGCGGCGTCGTCATCCGAACTGGTGTCATCGTCGTCATCATCATCGTCATCTCCGCACGCCACCGCGAGCGCCGAAAGGCCCGACAGGGCGAGAACGAGGGTGAGAATCAGAAACAGACTGCGATTAGACTTCATTTGCGCGCTCCTTGTGGGTTCATCGGCATCATCGCCTCCACGGTCCAGCACTTTCAGCAGCTTCCGTGCCAAACCACGCAGCATTGACACAACTCACTGATAACAAAAGGGATTTGCCGGATCGGAGATACAAAGGGCGCGTATTCGCGCTTCGCCGCGATCTCAGTTTTCTGAAATCCATCGCGGTTTTTGCGAAATCCCGCTCTCGCTAATGGAGATTCGCGGCGATCCGCTCACTCGATGACGAGTCGAAGCTCCCGCACGCGTCGCGCAACGTCGGGCCGCGCCATCTCGCTCCACGGCTTCGGAATCAAGCGGCGGCTCGTGCACTCCATGACGGCGACGAGCGTCTGGTACTCCACCTCTTCGGCGTACACGGGCGGGATGAAGTCGGCGAATGCACCCTCGAAGTCCGCCCGCTCCACGCTCGCCGATCCCCGCGCGGCCGCCGCGCTTTTCGCGCGAATCAAGAGCGCCTCCAGATCCGCGCCCGAAAGCTTCGGCGCCCCCGCGCGCAAATACATCGCCTCGATGTCGGCGGGCGCGAGCGGCGTCGCCACGCGATTCTTCTTCAGCAGCACCGCGTAAAATTCCGCGCGCTCCTCGGGCGTCGTCGGCGGGAAAAGCGCCACATGCTCCTCCGCGCGGCCCTGTCGCTTGATGTCCACGGGCAGCAAATCGGGCCGGCACGTGAGCAGGAACCAGAGAATCTTCCCGCGGTGCGCCGTGTCGCTCATGAACGACGCCAGCGCCGAAAACACGCGCCCGCTGGTGCCCGAATCGCCCGACGCGCCGCGATCGCCGAAAAACGCGTCGGCCTCGTCGATGATGACCGCCAGCGGCCCCATCGCCTTGAACACGGTGAGCAGCTTTTGCAGATTCGCCTCGGTCTGCCCCACCCACTGGCTGCGGATGTTCAGGATTTTCACGCACGGGATGCCGACCTCGCCCGTGAAGCACGTCGCCAAAAATGTCTTGCCCGTCCCCACCGGCCCCGCCACGAGCCAGCCCATCGGCAGCACATCGAGCGCCCCCTGGCGCAGCAGCCGCGCGGCGGTGCGAAGTTGCTCCTTCGCCTCGCGGCATCCCGCAACCATGTCGAGCGTGTGCTTCGACTGGATAAACTCGATGAGCCCGTGGCATTCGGCCTCGATCAGCTCCTTTTTTCTCTTGCTCAGGGATTCGAGCTGGATCTTGCGATTCATCCGCAGCGATTCGGCCAGGATCTGCCGGACGTGCGTGAGCGAGAGCCCCGCGGTGAGCTGCGCGACGGCCTCGGCGGACAGTTCGCAGATTTCGGCGAAGTCGCGGCCCACCGTCTCGGCGGCGATGAACGCGCGGCGCTCCTCCACATCGGGAAGCTCGATCTCAATCAAATCCGTAAACGGATTGGAGACGAGGTGTGCGTTCAACTCGGCGAGCTGCTCGGTGATGAGCA
>CAZPJD010000157.1:0-7537 GCA_964586775.1 uncultured bacterium
ATCGTCACCGAAGAAGTGCTTGAGGAGGTACTGGCCGATCTCGATGACGGAGACCGACGCGGTATTCATCCGTCCGTTGATGTAGGCGACCGCGTCGTCAAGCGCTTTGGCCTCCTTCGGAGAAAGGGCGTCCTCCTGCGGTTCGTGTTTCACTACCGCTTTTTTCACAAAAGCCTTCTTCACGGGCGTGCGCTTTGCCATGACCAAAGACCTCCACGAGATAGGTTTTTTCGGATGTCAGCCCATATACTTCCCTCATGGAGAGAGTGTCAAGGTGCGTAATCGGATGGGACGAATATTTCTATAAAATAATAATAATAGTACTATCTCGTCGAGCGACTTCCCCCGGTGAACGTCAAAGGGTTCTGACCTCGTACCGAACCGACAATGGACTCGTGCTGGCGCGTGGAGCACCGACCGCGGCCGACGGCGACTCTACCCTCGACTCTGCCCCTGACTCTACCCCCCATTTTGAGGAATCGACTAGGGCTGTTGTCTGGCCTCTTCTACCACGGTTTAGGCGTTGACAAATCTATCAACGCGGCGGGATACTGCCGCCCATGCAGTTTGGGGTTTTTGTTCGTGAACGCCGCGAGCATCGCGGGCTCTCTCTGCGTGAAGCGTCGGGACAGCTTGGCGTCGATCCCGCGTATCTGTCGAGGGTAGAGTCCGGCAAAGTGCCGCCGTCGGAACAGTTGATCGGGCGGCTGGCCTCGCTACTGCGCTGCACGGAAGACGAACTCATGCTCCTTGCGGGGCGACTCCCGGCGTCGCTCCAGAGAATCGTGGATCGGGAGCCGTACCGAGCGTCCCTCGCACTCCGGGGGCTAGCCGATCTCGCGACTGCCGAACCGAATGCCCCCTTTGGTGCGTCGCTCATTGTGGGAAAGGGAACGCGCGCCATCGAGGACGGATTTCCCTTCGAGACACTGAGCGAAGTGGCCGAAATCGAAAGCTGGCGGAAGGAAATCTACCGCCCTGTGTACCACACGCACAAATGGTGGGCGCAGCGCCTGGGATCCGTGTTCCGCGCGGCGATCCTGGGTGCCGCAACGTCGAAGGGTTCCTCGGTCATGGATCTCTTCTATCAACCGGTGCGCTTGCCGGGGCTCACGGTCTTCGATCCCTTCATGGGGAGCGGCACGACCATCGGTGAAGCGCACAAGCTCGGCTGCACGGCGATTGGGCGGGACATCAACGCGGTGGCGTACCGCGTGGTGCAAACGGCGCTTGGACCCGTGACGCAGCACGATGTGGAAGACCTCTTTGACCGGCTTGCTGCCGGCGTGGGAAAAGAAATCTCTGCGTTTTACCAAACGCGCGACCGGGACGGCCGCCCGGCCGACGTGCTCTACTACTTCTGGGTGAAAGTTCTACCGTGCCCGAAGTGCTCCGAACGTGTTGATCTATTCTCCACCTACGTCTTTGCCCGCCACGCGTACGCGGACCGCAACCCAGCGGTGCAGGTCCTGTGTCCCGGCTGCGGCGAGGTCTTTGCGTCCACGAACCAGTCCAAACGCGCGACATGCCCCGAGTGCAAGAAAACATTCGATCCTCACGACGGACCCGCAAAACGGACAACGGCCGTGTGTGGTGCGTGTTCGCACGAATTCCCGATTGCCAAAGCCGCTCGCGCGGATGGCAAGCCGCCGGCACACCGGCTCTATGCGAAGCTCATCCTCACGCGGCGCGGCGAAAAACAGTACCTTCGGACAACCGACGCCGATCTGGACGTCTATGCGAAGGCGGGCGAACGGTTGCGTCGGATGAATCCGCCGCTTCCGCGTGTCGCAATTACGGACGGATACAACACGCACCAAATCCTGAACTACGGCTACGGGGAGTGGCACGAACTCTTCAATGACCGGCAGCTGCTTGCGCTCTCGCTCCTCGGGGGCGCGATCCGCGACCTCCCCGAAGGGCCGGGACGGGACGCGCTCGCGATCCTCTTCTCCGGGGTTCTTGAGTTCAACAACATGTTCGCGTCGTACAAGGGTGAAGGAACCGGTGCAGTGCGCCACATGTTCTCCCACCACATCCTCAAGCCGGAGCGGATGCCGATTGAGGCAAACGTTTGGGGAACACCCAAGAGTTCCGGTTCATTTACGACGCTCTTCCGCTCACGCCTCCTTCGTGCGCTTGCCTACCGGGCAGCGCCGTTTGAGATTGCGGTAGAGCAAAATGGCGACCGTCCCTCGGGGCGGAAGGTACTCGGTATCTCACCGCCGATGGGCGGGCAGATTGTCGCGAAGTACCCGAAAGGTGGCCTCAAGCCGGGTTCGATATATCTCTCGTGCGGGGATTCGGCAAAAACCGATCTGCCGACAGGATCGGTCGATCTTGTCGTCACTGACCCGCCCTTCTTCGACAACGTGCACTACTCCGAACTCGCGGACTTCTTCTTCGTCTGGCAGGAACTGCTTTTTGGCGACGGGCGTTCGCGCTCCACTTGCACAACGCGACGCACCGAAGAAGTCCAAGACACCGATGCCGATGCGTTCGGCCGAAAACTCGGCGCGGTGTTTGCCGAGTGTCATCGCGTGCTCAAGGACGACGGTCTGCTCGTCTTCAGCTACCACCACTCGCGCGACGACGGGTGGACGGCAGTGGCACGGGCGGTGCTCGACGCCGAGTTCTCGTTCGTCGCGAGTCAGCCGGTGAAGTCGGAAATGTCCGTTGCCGCCCCGAAGAGTCAAGCGAAGGAACCGATTGACGTTGACGTGCTCCTCGTCTGCCGGAAATGCTCACTAGATCGCCGGCGCGAGCAATCGCCGACCGAAGCCAGAGACCACGCCGTTACGACTGCGAAGGAGCAGGTCGCGCGGTTTAACCGCGGCGGGCGAGTACTCTCACGAAATGACGTGAAGGTGATCGTGCTAAGTCAGACACTTGTCGCGCTCTCCGCGGGACGGACCGGACCGGGAGTCGAGAAAGAATTCGGGAAAGCCGTTCATACCCTCGCCACGACGATTGAACGGATGTGGCACGAGCAGGAACGACCGGCGCAACCGTCACGGGAGCAGAAGCCGCGACAAGAATTCCCCGAACAGATTCGTCTCTTCTGACAAGGTACTCAGGCTCATCAAACGCGGAATGGCAGGCGGAAACGTCCGCGCGGGCGGGTGCGCGTCTCGCGCGCGGGCGTCGGGAACGGATCGGTAAGCACTGTCTCTTTGTGATCGCGGGGAACATCCGGCGGGATTCGGTATGCGAAGAACTTGGCCGGTTCTCCTTGGGGTCGCGTACGAACTACTTCGTATACCCGTTCGAGGCCGCTCTTCATGCTTCCTAGCGTTCCGAGTGGATGAATGAGGGTCGGGCGCTCGTGGATTTGGGCAGCGCCGAGCGGGTTGGCGAAATTGAGCGTGGGACGGGCGCGGTCGGCACCGTCGCCATAGCTTCCTAGACCGATCCGTTTTTCCCGTTCGCCCACGATGGAGAGGTACAGGTCGAAGTCATCGTTCAGGACGTTGCCGTCCACGAGCGCGAGCGCCGACACGAACCCCTAGCCACGGCGCGTCGGCACGGGTTCTAGCAGGTCGTTGAAAAACTCCACCGCGCCCCTCGACCTGTTCTGATTCGTGGTTACAGCGTCGCATCCCTCGATCGACGGAGCGACGATGCGCGGATCGACCCCGAGCCAAGCCACCATCCTCTTTCCCCTGAACATCGAAGCCCGCATCCCGACGACGCACCCTCTGCGTCGGATCAAGGCGCAGGCGGATGCGATCCTCTCCTCGATGTCGCCCCGCTTCGACGCCATGTAATCGCGGGCGGGTCGCCCGTCGATCCCGCCGGTGCGCTTGCTCATAGCGCAGGTGCTCATGGCGCTGTTCACGATCCGCAGCGAGCGCCGGCTGTGCGAGGAACTCGAGTTCGCCGTTCTCTACCGCTGCTTTCTCGACCTGCACGCCGACGAACCGATGTGGGATTCCTCGACCTTCGCCTGCGCGCACATTGGTGGAGACTGCCGTGATCGCGAGCTCACCCCACACGTCGCGAGAAGAAAACGCGGCACGTCCCTCGACGACGCGACCGCTGCGACGGCGGATTAGGCGATCAGCCAGCGGATACGCAAGACGATCGAAGAGATTTTCGGCTGGGTGAAGACCACGGGAAATTTCCGCAAGACGAGACTGCGCGGAATCGACAGAGTGTAAATGGCCGGTTACCTCGTCGCCACCGCGTACAACATTCTGCGCATCGCACGGCTACTCGACGCGAGAGAAATGGATACCGGGCCGCCCGGCATGCCCGTGGCCGCGCCGGTCCCCATCCCCGCCGGATTCGGAGGGCGAAGCCCCGCCCACATCGCGAGAACGGCCCGATCGACGGGCCGAGCGAGGACTGCGTCCCTCGCCGATCACTCCCGATTCATCGACGATTACGGTTAACCGCTCCCCACCGCCGCCTCCGTCATGCGTCGAGCGACGCGAAAACCGCGATTTTCAATGGGCTGATAACCGGCGTCCAAGCAACCAAACAGTCGGTCAAAAATCGAAAAATTCGATGTCCACATACTTTTTTCTTGACACCTGGCGTCGGAGGGCGTATAGATCAAAATGGCGTTGCGGCCTTTTTCAATTCACGGTTTTCGTTTCGGCAACGGTAGTGCTGTGCAAAGGTATTACCTCGCATTTTTCGTACTTGTTTTGCTGGCGGGATCAGCGTTTTTCGCTGGACTTTCAGTCGCCGATAATTCCGCCGTGAAAAACCTCCAAGCCGGTGTTGCAGGATCCGCAATCAACGGCGTTCTCCACGTAACCGTTTTCGATCGCAATACGAATTCCCCTCTGTCCGGCGCGCTTGTTTTGGCCGGAGACGCTCCAGCCCTTGACGGTCACAATTGGGGTTTCACTGACCAAGAGGGCGAAATCGCCCTTACTGGCGCATCGATCGTCGGGCCGTTGTCGGTCACGTCGGGCGACGACGAACACGCGTGGATCACCCTGATCAATACCGACGCGGACAACGTGGTCCTGTCGCTGGCGCCACGCGTGGCCATGAACGGCGTCGCAACGCTCAGCGGCGATGTTTCCGGAATGGATGTCGTCAATAACGACGGGTGGTACGACGCGGCGATCGTGATGCCGACCCTGCGTTTCGAGCAACTGCTGACGTTCGATATCGAGTCCATGCTGGCACCGGACGTCAATCGGTGCGTGGATGTCCCTGTCGTGGGGCAACAGTGCTTCGACGTTCCCGGCAACATCTACGTCCCCAACCAATGGGAACGGTTTTTTTTCGTGATCCAGATGTGGCTCGACATCACGCCCTACGCGCTTCCGGTCGCCGCGGGAAACCCCACGCGCCTCTCGGGATTCGCGGGACGCGTGGACAAGACGGCCCTGCTCGACCTGATGTCCGCACCGGACCCGCAAATCGGCGACATGGCCGGTCTTATCGTGGCCCGAGAGGTGGGGCTCACATCCGAGTTAACTCCGACCGGCGATGCGGTCGTCGATTTTTCCACGACCAACACCGTTTCCATCACAGCGTCGGCACACGTGGACCACTACCCCGCTGCCGCCGATGTGATCATCGGATCCTTCGCCGATCGCGAACAGCTCGAAGGCGCCGGCGAGATGCTGCTGACCGGGTTCGAGTACGCGCCGGGCGGCACGGCCTTGGACGTCGATCTGCCGACCATCGATCCGGGAGGCATGATTCCGGCCTACGACCCGCTTTTGGCCGCCATCGCCCTCGATGCCAATGGCGCGGTTGTCACGCAGGTCGCGCGTGGTCTCGCTTCGCGCAATGACGACGTTGACATGGACACGCCGTTCGCCGTGCTGGTAGGGCTCGGCCAAGACGAACGATCGTTCACGCTGAGCGATCCGACGACCGCATGGAGTCCCGATGCTGATCTCGTCATCGCGCGGATCATCATGAGCGCCTGGGCTGACGAGACGCTCTGGGAAATCTACGCGCCGGGTGGGACGACAGACTTGACACTGCCGGAAGTTCCGGCCGGCGTCCGGGCGCCGCTACGAGACCCGCAATCGGGTGAAAGTTTGGATTTGCTAGCGGGAGTCGCAGCTCTCACGTTCGGCCCGTCGCCCTTTGACTACGACGCCTTTTCGTTCGATCAGATCACGGACGAACTCACGCACTATACGTTCAATCGCCTGACGGGTCTGGCCAACCCCTACGTTTTCGTACCAACGACGACCACCACGACGACATCGACCACAACGACGACTTCACCGTCCACGACAACGACAAACCCGTCGACGACAACGACAGCGGGGTCCACGACGACCACGACGGAAGGAACAACGACCACGGTGGTGTCCACGACGTCGACAACCACCACGACGATCGCCGCCGGCACGGCGCCCACGGTTTCAAACGGATCATTCAATCCCGCCGAGTTCGATTGGACACCAGATTGCGAGATTGAAGCCTGTACCTGGTTGGAGTTTTATGTTTGCGACCCGGACAGCGATCTGCTCGGGGCGTATGTCAAGCTCGTCGACGTGCCGTTTTTCCTGTTTCCCACGACGGTGGACTGGGATGAACTGATCGCCCCCGGCGACCCGCTCACGGACTGTGATTTCCCGTTCGGACCGGTGCGCATTCCGCTGATCCTTGAGGAATGGATGTTCGGCGTGGGAGAGGATTGGTACGACGGCCGGGTGGACATCATAGGGTATGACGCCGCGGGTCACATCGGCAACCGGCTGGAGGACGTCTCTTTCAGCGTGTACTACGCGCCTGCTACGACGACGACAACTACGACAAGTACGACATCGACCTCCGAGCCCACCACATCGACGACGACAACGACGACGGTAACCACAACAACAGAGCCTTCGACTTCGACCTCCGAGCCCAGCACGACGACAACCATCGAGCCGAGTACGACGACGACTTCTTCAACCACTTCGACGACAACATTTTCGACCACAACGACGACATCCAGTACGGGAACAACAACGACAACAACGACAACGACGACTTCGAGCGTCAGTTCGACGACCACGACGACTTTCACGACGACTCCTGCGACTACTACTACTTGGAACGGGGCGGATGATGACCTAGACAACGAGAATGCCGATGCAGACGATACAACGACGAAAGAGAAATCGTACGAAACCAACGACAACGGAGGAAACTGTGGTTAAGAGATTTATGGCAGTATCACCACTGATAAAACACTTTGGTTTGATGGCAAGTCTGTTTGCTCGGGAGTCTCTTCGACCTATATATCCATTAGCATATAAATTAAAACAAAACACCGTTTTAAAAAATGTCCGATCGAATAGCTCTACTCATTCTATAATTCATAAACTGTGTTTAATCATGGGAGTACTCATATTGACGACTTGCTTTTCACAAGCAGGACAAAGCGAAAATACTGCAATATTGGACATAATACAAAATAGCCGAGATGGACGGCTGCTAGAGTTTTATAAATTAGCCAAAAAAATAGACCCGCAAACTAGTGCAATCGTTAAAACAATACTGAAAACGGATCCTGACCCTGTTCATAAATCTAGTGCTTGCGTCATCCTCGGATTATCCGGGAACA
>CAZPJD010000158.1:0-7356 GCA_964586775.1 uncultured bacterium
GCGTTTCATCAAGCTCAACGCCGTCGCCGCCGTCGTCTTCCTGCTGCTCGGCGGCATCGCCGCGATCCTCCTCGCGCTCACGCGCTGGCAGGCCGTTCACCTGCTGCGCGTGGATTGGTTCTACCGCATCCTCACCTTCCACGGGCTGAACATGCTGATCTTCTGGATCCTGTTCTTCGAGGTCGCGATTCTGTACTTCGCCTCCACCGTGCTGCTCAACAGCCGCCTGTTCTCGTCGGCGCTCGCATGGGTGACCTTCGGCATGATGCTGTCGGGCGCGCTGATGGTCGACGCGGTGATTCTGCTGGGCAAGGCCGATGTCTTGATGACGTCGTACGTGCCCCTCATGGCGCACCCCGTGTTCTACCTCGGCATCATCCTCGTGGCGGTGGGCACGCTGATCGGCGTGTTCAACTTCTTCGCCACGGTCTACATCGCCAAGCGCGACCACACCTACGAAGGCTCCGTGCCGCTCGTCGTCTTCGGCGCCATCGCCGCGGCGGTCATCGCGGTGGTCACGCTGCTGCACGGCGCGCTCGTCATGATCCCGACCTTCCTGTGGTCGATCGGCCTCATGGGCGCGCCCGACCCGGGTTGGTATCGCCTCGTGTGGTGGGGCCTCGGACATCAGTCGCAGCAGGTCAACGTCTGCGCGATGGTGGCGTGCTGGTACTTCCTCGCCACGCTCACGACCGGCGCGAAACCGCTCAACCAGGCCGTGTGCCGCGGCGCGTTCGTTCTCTACATCCTCTTCATCAACCTTGCATCGGCACACCACCTGCTCGTCGATCCCGGCGTGAGCGCCGGCTGGAAGATCTGGAACACGTCGTACGCCATGTACCTCGCGGTCCTCGCGTCGATGATCCATGGCTTCACCGTCCCCGCGTCGGTGGAATCCGCGATGCGCTCCAAGGGCTACAACCGCGGTCTGTTCGGCTGGATCGCGTCCGCGCCCTGGGGGAACCCCGGCTTCTCGGCGTTCTTCCTGTCGCTCGTGATCTTCGGTTTCCTCGGCGGCATCACCGGCGTCACCCTCGGCACGCAGCAGATCAACATCCTGGCGCACAACACGCTGCGCATTCCGGGGCACTTCCACGCGACCGTCGTCGGCGGAACCTCGCTCGCCTTCATGGGCCTCGCTTACTACGTGGTCCCGCTGATCTTCCGGCGCGAATACGCGTTTCGCGGACTCGCGCGCATTCAGCCGTACCTGTTCGCGGGCGGCATCACCATGATGGCCCTCGGCATGTCGTTCGCAGGATCGTACGGCGTTCCGCGGCGTCACTGGGATGTCGAGTTCACCGGCGCGCAGTTCGCGGCGGGTTTCGACCCGGGCGCGCACGTCATGCTCGGCATCATGGGCGTCGGCTCCGTCCTCGCGTTCCTCGGTCTGCTCTCGTTCATCCTGCTCACGGTGCACGCGGTGTTTCTCGGCGAATCCAACGCCGGGCGCGCCATGACGCCGTGGTCGAACGCGACGGTCGAGATCGCTTCGGCATCCGCGACGGCGGTCAACATCCGCCACGAGCACGATGCCGAAGAGCACAAGACGCCCGGAACGCTGGTCTTCGTGCTCGTCTTCCTCGCGTCCTTCGCCATCTACTATTTCGCGAACTGGAAAGCGCTCGCCGACGTCTGGCACGTGCGCTGACGCCCCGTTTTACCGGCCGGGGATCGACCCCGGCCGGTTCCCCATCCCGATTCGGCGATAAGGGTCGATCTCTCATGGGCAACCGAATTTTCCGCAAATCGTTCGACGCCATCCGCACGTTTTTCGACAGTTGGCGTTTCCCGTCATTCATGCTCTTCGTCATCGGGATGTATCTCGTGCTCGAGGTCGCGCTGATCTTCGTGCCGCCGTCCGAAAGCACGCTCGGCGCGTTCGCCGAGGACTTTCGCATCTGGTGCTTCGGCTACGATCCGGCGACCGGCAAGATGGAAACCGGCTACCTCGTCATGTTTCTCACGCAGCCCTTCATTTTGGGTGCGGTGATTTACGCGTTTTGGCGTCAGCCGCTGCGCGAGGCGTTGCGCCGTCCGATATCGCTCGCGCCATACGCCTCGGCGGCGTTCGTGCTGGTGATGGCGTGCGGGGCGGGCTTCGCCGCCTTCAAGTCCGCGCCCGCGGACACCGAACTGCCATTTCCCACGGAGGAATTGCGAACGGCGTTCGCCGCTCCGCAATTTTCCCTGACCGATCAGGACGGCAAGGGCGTCGATCTCGAATCGCTGCGGGGGCGCGTGGTGCTGGTGACCGCCGTTTACGCGACCTGCGGCTACACCTGTCCGATGATCATGGGCCAAACGAAAAAATCCATCGCGGAACTGACCGACGCCGAGCGCAAGGATCTGGCCGTCGTCGCGATCACCCTCGATCCCGAAAACGACACGCCCGAGGTTTTGGCGCAGATGGCGAAGGGACAGGAGATCGCCGCCCCGCTCTACCATCTCGTGACCGGCGAACCGAAGACCGTGAATGACCTGCTCGACGCCTTCTCCATCGCCCGTTCGCGCAACGCCGAGACCGGCGCGATCGACCACGCCAACCTCTTCATTCTCATCGATCGATCGGGGCGCATCGCCTATCGGCTGTCGCTGGGCGAGCGCCAGCAGCGTTGGCTCGTCTCCGCCCTGAAGGTGTTGCTCGCAGAACCGACCGCCATCGCGGCATCCGCGGGATGACGCCGTGATCGCAAACGTCGAAGCCGCCGCGATACGCCCGGATCGCGCGGGCCGAACCGAAACTCCGAGCCCCATTTCGCCGATGCGCGTCGATCCGCCCGTGCTGGGCGGCCGCGTCCTGCGCGGCATCGAGATCGCGGTCACGCGTGTCGAGTCCGTCCTCGGCGCGGTCTTTCCCGCTTCGATGAATCCCGTCACGCAGAGCGGAGCGATCGCATGCGTGTCGTTTCTGGCGGCGACGGCGACGGGCATCGTGCTGCTCATCTGGTATTCGTCGAGCGTGCATCAGGCGTGGTCGTCCGTCGAGGCGATGGGGTTCGCGCCCTGGACGGCGGGGCTCGTCCGGTCATTGCATCGCTACACGTCGGACGCGTGCATGGCCTTTGCGTTTCTGCACGCCATCAAACTCTTCGCGGCCCGGCGCTTCACCGGCGCGCGTTGGCTCGCGTGGATCACGGGAATCCTCCTCGTCGCCATCCTGTGGTTCGTCGGCTGGCTCGGCTATTGGCTGGTGTGGGACGAACGCGCGCAGGCCGTCGCCGTCGGCACCGCGAAGATGCTCGACGTTCTGCCGATCTTCGCCGATCCGTTCTCGCGCGGATTCCTGACCGACGAGGCCGTCAACTCGCTGCTGTTTTTCGTGGTCTTCTTTCTGCACATGCTCATTCCGCTCGTCATGGGCGTGGTGCTTTGGCTGCACGTGGCCCGCCTCGCCCGCCCCGGATTCCTCACCGGTCGTCGCCTGTCCGTCGCGCTGGGTGTGCTTTTCGTGGCGATGTCGCTCGCCTACCCGGCGACGAGCGCGCCGCGCGCGCACATGCTGGCGCCGGCCACCGCCGCGACGCTCGACCACTGGTATCTCGTCCCGCTCATGGTCACCGACCGCCTCGGCGGCGCCGGGCTGTGGGCGGTTTTTGTCGGCGGCGCGATCCTGCTCTTCCCGATCCCGTGGCTCGTCACGCGCGGACGCGCCCGCGTCGCGCATGTCGAGGTGTCGCGCTGCAACGCGTGCCGCCAGTGTTTCGCGGACTGCCCTTACAACGCCATCCAGATGGTTCCGCGCACGGACGGCAAGGACCTGCCCGAACAGGCGCACGTGATCGCGAGCCGGTGCGTGGGGTGCGGCATCTGCGCGGGGTCGTGCGATTCCAACGGCGTCGGCCTGCCGTGGTTCGACGTGCAGGAGCAGCGCCGGCGAATCGAAACCTGGCTGCAGATCGCAAACGCGGCCGGCGACCAGCCGATCCTCGCCGTGGTCGGCGCCGATTCGGCGGGGGGCGAACTTCGCGTCGATCCCGACACGGGGCGATGCCAGGACCTGCCCGGCTACGTGGTGCTCATGGCGCCATGCGCGGGATGGGTCCACGCGATGACCATCGAACGCGCGCTCAAGCGCGGCGCGCGAGCCGTGCTGGTGGTGAGCTGCCGGGAAAATCTTTGCCGTTATCGCGAGGGCGCAAAGTGGGCGCGCATGCGCCTCGCCGGAGAGCGAAAACCCGCGCTGCGCGAAGACCGCGCGGGCGACCGCCCGGTCGGACGGATCGAGGTCGCGCCGGGCGAGTTCGGAAGACTGATCGCGGCCGCGTCCGAGTTTCGCGGCGAAGCGGGCATCGCACCCCGGCGGCGGTTGCCCGCTCCCGTGCGGCATGTTCTCGCGGCGGGCGTCGCCGTGGTCCTCTCGGCGACCATTGTTATCGGCAGCGATGCGCCGTATCCCTCGCCGCCCGAGGCGTCTCCCGAGCTGGTCGTCTCGTTCAAGCATCCCGGTCACGTGAGCGAGGACTGCCACACGCTCACCGAGGCCGAGAAACTCGAGCTCCCGCCGCACATGCGCCGCGACCGGATCTGCGAGCGCCGCCGTTCCCCCGTGCGTCTGCGGATCGAGATCGACGCCGAGCCCGCGCGCGAACTTGCGTACGAGCCGCGCGGGATCTGGGGCGACGGCAACAGCGTGGCGATCGAACGCATGTCGATCGCACCGGGCACGCACCGCGTCGCCGTCGCCATCGGCGAAACGCCGGACCCGAACGAATGGACCTGGCGCGAGGAACGGACCGTGCGCGTCGAGAGCGCCGGGCGCGTCGTGGCGACCTTCGACCGTCTCACCGGCATCGTCTTTCACGGAGGGCAGCCATGACGGAACTCGCCTGGAAATCCTCTCCGGTCGCCGTCGCGGGAGCGCCGACGCACCCGCACCGATTCGCGCGAACGCTTCGCGTGTATCTCGAACTGACACGAGCGCGGATCATCGCGCTCGTGGGTTTCACCGGCGTGCCGGTGCTGGCGCTCGGTCATCCCGAGCTTCCGCATCCCGCGCGCCTCGCGGTCGTTTTTCTCGGCATTTTTCTGATCGGCGCGGCGTGCAGCGTGCTCAACGCCTGGGTCGAACGGGAGTCCGACAAGGACATGGAGCGGACGAAGGACCGCCCGATCCCGTCCGGCCGTGTGGCGCCCGGCCACGCCCTCTTTTTCGGCATCGCGTTGTCGGTGCTCGCCGTTGCGCTGCTTTGGTTTGGCGGCTCGCCCTCCGCGGGACTGATCGGCGGCGGCGTCATTGTATTTTACATCGCCGTTTACACGGCGTGGCTCAAGCCGCGCACCGTTCAGAACATCGTGATCGGCGGAGCTGCGGGCGCGTCCGCGCCGCTCATCGTCGATGCGGCGATTCACGGGCAACCGGGACTCGTCGGCTACATCCTTTTCGCGATCATCTTCCTGTGGACGCCCCCGCACTTCTGGGCGATCGCGCTGTACCGGCGCGACGAGTATGCGGCGGCGCGGCTGCCCATGATGCCCGCGGCCGTCGGCGAGGATGGCACGCGGTGGCGGCAACTCGCCTATGCGCTGCTCATGTGGCCGGTGACGTTGTTGCCGTGGGCGCTGAATCTTGCGGGTCCCGTTTACGCCGTCGGCGCGCTCGCGCTGGGCGCGTATTTTGTGCGGGCGATCGTCCGGGCGATCCGGACGCGCACCGACCACGAAGATCGCCGCGTGTTCCTCGCATCGATCCGCTACCTGTATGCCCTGTTCGGTCTTATGATCGTCGAGGCGGTCGTGCGGATTTGAAACGCACGGAAGAATTTGCCCATGGAAACCGGCCGGAATTCCCCGGCGTATTGGAGTAGGCGATGTTGACGAAAGCCCTGGCGATGTTTCCGATTATCCTGGCGATTCTGGCGTGCGTCGTTGCCGTCGGCTGCGTGAGCGGCGACGACGATGACGACGACAACGACGACGATGCCGCGACGGACGATGACGCGTCCGATGACGATGCCGGCGACGACGACGCGGGCGGCTCGGTGGAGTCGGACGGCGGCCTGTTCACGGGTAACTTTTCGCCCGATCCCGACCCGCCCGTGGCCGGCGACAACGAGTTGGGCATCGAACTGTTCGACGCCGAGGGCGCGCCGCTCGTGGGCGCGGTCGTCACCGCCACGCCGTTTATGCCCTCGATGGGGCACGGCTCCGACGAAGACCCGGTTGTCGAGGAACTGGGAGACGGCGCGTATCGCGCGTCGAACATCGTCTATACGATGCCCGGCCCGTGGGAACTCACGATCGTCGTGACGACCGCGGACGCCGAGGACATGTTCGTCCTGGGCTACGACGTCGAATAGCGGAGCGTTCGTGCCGATCCGGCTCCCCCGATACGCGGCGGTGTTTGCCGCCGCGTATCTCCTGCTCGCCTTTTCCGGGCGGGCTGCGGCGCAGCCGTGCTGCGTGTCCACCGGCTCGGCGGATTTCGCCCTGGTCGGCCGCTACGAGAAGGCGGTCGTGGCGACCATGCTCAGCTACGAATACGCGACCGGCCGCTACGACACCGACGCCGAGTACCGGCGTCTGGAGTCGGTCGTCGCGCGCGATCTCGTCTGGACGATCGGCGGCGGCATCCGGCCCGTCGACGGGTTTTCGGCTTGGCAGGTCTATGCCGCCGTGCCGATGCGCGAGCAATATCGCGAACTCGAAGGCCTGCCCGCCGCCCGGTCATACGGCGTCGGCGACGCGTCGGCGGGCACGCGCGTCACGCTGACCGAGGACAACCTGAACGGCGTGGGCCGAGGCGCGCCGGGCGATTTCATCCCGTTTCTCGATTTGGGATTTGGTGTGAAGTTTCCGACCGGCCGACCTCCCGAAGAAAGCGAAGAGCCCAGCGGCGCGGACCAGATGGGCGACGGGGGGTGGGAGTATGCACCGGGAATCACGCTCACGAAATTCATCACGCCCGCCCACGCCCTGACGCTGGACTACGCGTACGGGCATCGGCCGGAGCGCACCATCCCGTCTTCCGGCGAGGGCCTGCCGGATCAGCGGTTCGATCCGGGTGACGCGCAGACGGCCAAGGCATCGTGGCTCTTCATCCCGCACGCGCGCTGGAGCGTCGGCGTCAACTCGTCCTGGCGCATCACCGCGCCCGCCCGCATGAACGGCGACGAGGTGCCCGACAGCATGACGTTTCGCTGGCGCGTGGGCGCGAGCGGGATGTGGATTTTTTCCTATCCCTTTTGGGACGTTCGCCTTGCCGTCGCGGGCGACCCGTGGTGGAAGGGCGCGGGATTCAACCTGCCCTTCGTTGGGCCGACGGTTTCACTCCAGCTTCGGCGAAACTTCCGCTGAATCCGTCCGCGGAGCTACGACGCCCGCTTGGACTTCAGGTAGGCGCGCCGCCCCGCCACA
>CAZPJD010000159.1:0-10255 GCA_964586775.1 uncultured bacterium
CGAAGCCCGCCTCGCCGAGCACTTCGGCGTACTGTCAGGCGCGGGCGCGACTGCGTTGCGAGTGGCGGGCCGAGATTCACGGGAAGGTTTCGGACCGGCTTGAGCGCGCCGCGCGGCGTGGCGGCCTGTGGCGGGGCCGCACGGTGAAGATCGTCGACGGCACGGGCGTATCGATGCCGGACACGCCGGCAAATCAGGCTCTTTTCCCGCAGCCGGGGACGCAGCGGCCCGGTTGCGGCTTTCCGATCGCACGGCTCGCGGTGATCTTCTCCCTGGCGAGCGGGGCGATCCTGAATCTGGCGTGGGACTCGCTGCGTGTCGGGGAGGGAGCGCTCTTTCGGCGGATGTGGTCATTTCTGAAGCGTCGGGACATCATTTTGGCCGACCGGGGATTCTGCTCCTTCGCCGAGCTGTGGTGCCTGAAGCGGCGGGGTGTGGACGCGGTCATGCGACGGAACGCCAAGCGCGGCCGGGGCGTGCATGTCCGGGCGCTGGGGCCGAATGACCGGATCGTCGAGTGGAGGAAAGCGAAGACCGGTCCGGCGTGGATGGGGATCGCAGAGTGGGGGTCGGCACCGGCGCGGCTGCGGGTGCGGGAGATTCGCTTCTGCGTGGAGCAGCGCGGATTCCGCACGCGGCACATCGAGGTCGTCACGACGCTGCTGGATCCGATCGAGTATCCGGCGGAGGCGTTTGCCGACCTCTATCGCCGGAGGTGGATGGCCGAACTGTCGCTGCGCGACATCAAGATCGGCATGGGAATGGATGTGCTGCGGTGCAAATCGCCCGACATGATCGAGCGCGAAATCCGGATGTTTCTGATCGCGTACAACCTCGTGCGCACTTTGATGGTCACGGCCGCCGTGACGTTGGATGCGCCGCTTGTGCGGATGAGCTTCATGGGGACCCTCGCGAAAGTCCGCCAGTGGGCGCCGATGATCGCCGCGGCGTCAGGCCAAAACGACCGGCGGAGAATGGTCCGCGAACTGCTGGAGCAGATCGCCCACGACCCCGTCCCGCATCGGCCCGATCGCGTCGAACCACGCGCCGTCAAGCGAAGACCGAAAAATTTCGCGCGACTCAATAAACCCAGACACGAATTCCGCGAAATCGCTCACCGGAACAGGTACGCAAAAGCGCTAACTTAGCGCCATTCATGCGTGTCCTCTCTTTGCCTCAGCAGTAATGATTGGCGCGAGCACCCCCGCCCGCGACAAGCGCCACTCAATTTGCCGACATTCGCAATCGAAAGTTCGCAAGCACCGCCGATCTTTCTGCAAGCAATCAAATTGCTCCCTCGCTGACGTGGACATGTTGGTCGGATGTTTCACGTATCAAGAAACGATAGAAAAGGTTCGACATGATGTCCTTGAAACCCTTCTATTGAACTCCTCGCTGGAACTCTTCTTGTAACTCCAATTGAAACTCTCGGAGATTGGCTGCTTTGGGTAGATGAAAAAAAACGCGGACTGACTCGGGGACCATCCACGCTTCCTCACGGAGCTAAACAAGGAGCATAACCACATCTCACAACAGATCGAGACATGCGGACGGTTAATCATCAAACTGTTAGGTGTAGATTCGCCTGATTTCCGTCGAACGTCGAATAGAAGTAGTACATAAACGACAAATTGCCCAGCAATCTCGTTTGGTTAAGACGATTTGAAATGGCTACAAGCGACGCGACAACGCAGCTGCGGTTCAAGCCCGCTAGATTGGCGAAAGCAGGGTCTTCAACGGACTGCCGTCCATGAAAAATCATTCACCGCACGAAAATTCTAGTGCTAAATTCGACCAAGAGCTATCGTCTTCAGTTTTAATTGAAATGTTTATTTCGCCTTTACAGGTGACATCGTTTAATAGATATAAATAATAAGAATTCTGGCTGCCGCCCGGAGATGGGATATTGTCTGAAAGCGTTTGGACGTCATTTATTTTTAACTCAAATTTATTCTCCTTGGGAATAGTGAATTTATCATATGGAGTTTGATTTTTAAACTCGATTATTATAGCGATTTGGTCTGCATCAAAATAATTTACCATCTGCGCCCTGTTTCCATTTGTTGAAATTTTCATAAACATGCCTTTTTCTTTCAAGAACGCGAGCGGCGTAATGTTGTGGACGGAATATTTCGGATCGATTCTTTTTACGTCATCAGCGGCATAATCTTCTTCTCCGTTTGCTGCGTTGAATATTGCGAATACAAAAAATATCACTGCCAAAATTGTAAACCTTGATGTACTGTCAAAGAATTTCATGATTGACCTCCTCGGGTGGTGGAAAGATGAAGAATTTCGTGGACGGGGGGACAAGGGGGAATGTCTCGGAAACGATTCCGGCGTGCATCGTCTCCAAAGCCTTCAAGTCTAAGCCTCGCTCGTGTCTTCCTTTGCACCAACGTCACAAATGCCGTTCGGGGAACAGCTCGGCGCGGTGAACGGCAACCTGCCACCGACGTCGTGCGAGCGGCGAGAACGCTGTGGCATGTGGCTCCGGTACAGTATTCACTCACCGCGGCACCATGTTTGAGGCGACAGCAGCTTAACCCAAACAGGCGGAGATTTCCATCCCCAGAAAGCGGCGGCTGGCAGGTGGGAATTTTCGACTCCCCGCTTTCGCCGGACCTTCGGCGTGACCAGCCCGCCCTCGTTCGTGATGGGATAGGCGCATCACAGGCGGGGGCGCCTGTTCCACATGTCCTCGCCGGAATCGCCCGCGCCACACGTTTGGTTGCGCCGCCTCCCCTTTACACGCCGTTTACAAAAAACGCCGAGCGCGCCCATCGGGCGTTTACGTTCGGCGGGCACCGTGGCCATCATCAACGGCATCTGATGGAGGTGAACGATGCCACACACGAACCAGGCGACACGAAGGCTTTTTACGCTGGCCCTGCTGGCGGCGATGGCGCTGGCGACCATCCTTTTCGCGGGTTGCGGACCCCAAGGAGACGATGACGATTCGGGCGACGGCTCGGGCGATGACGATGACGACAGCGCGGGCGACGACAAAGCCGACGGCCCCTACACGCTGCCCGACACCGGCCAGACCGACTGCTACGACGAGATGAATCAGGTGATCGCGTGCCCGTCTTCCGGCGATCTGTTCGGCCAGGACGCGCAGTACACGTCGAACGCGCCGGCCTACACCGACAACGGCGACGGCACGGTGACCGACAACGTGACCGGCCTGATGTGGCAGCAGACCCCCGGCGACAAGATGACGTGGGACGAGGCGGCGAACGGCGCGGACGGATTCGAACTGGCGGGCTACGACGACTGGCGGCTGCCGACGATCGACGAGCTGTATTCGCTGATCGACTTCAATGGCGCGACGGGCACGGGCTCGTTCGACGCGGTGCCCGCCGACGCGGTCCCCTACATCGACACCGACGTGTTCGATTTCGAGTACGGCGACACGGACGCGGGCGAGCGCTTCATCGACGCGCAGTACTGGTCGGCGACCAAATACGTGAGCACCACGATGAACGGCAACGAGACGGCCTTCGGCGTCAACTTCGCCGACGGGCGCATCAAGGGCTACGGCCTTGTCGGCGGCGCGGGCGACATGACCGAGTTCGTGCGTTACGTGCGCGGCGGCAGCTACGGCGGCAACGATTTCGAATCGAACGACGACGGCACGATCACCGACAACGCCACGGGCCTGATGTGGACCGAGGGCGACAGCGCCTCGCTGGGCGGCGGCGACGGCGGCGCGATGGATTGGCCCGATGCGCTCGCGTGGTGCGAGGGGCTCAGTGAATCGGGCTACGACGACTGGCGTCTGCCGAACGCGAAGGAGCTGCAGGGACTCGTCGACTACTCGCGCTCGCCCGCGACCACGGACTCGGCGGCGATCGATCCGCTCTTCACCGCGACGCCGATCACCGACGAGGGTGGCGGCCAGAACTGGGCCTACTACTGGACCTCGACCACGCACGACGACGGCCCCGACTTCGCGGTGTACATCGCCTTCGGCGAGGCGCTGGGGTGCATGGCGCTCGACGGCTCGGGCGACGCGGAACTCATGGACGTTCACGGCGCGGGCGCGCAGCGCAGCGACCCGAAGACGATGACGCCCGACTCGACGATCGGCTGCGGCGACGGCCCGCAGGGCGACGTGCTGCGTGTAATGAACTTCGCGCGTTGCGTGCGCGGCGGATTGTAAGAACGACGATTTCCAGATCGCGGCGGCCGCTCCCGAACGGGGGCGGCCGTCGCGCGCTTGAGACTTCCAATTTTGTACCTTATAAGGTGAAAAATTGGAAAATGGCCAAATTCTCCAACAAATTCCATAAGTTGAATCATCCCATTTCGCGTGGTGCCAAAGTTCAACTCTTCCCTCTCTTCCTACCGATACGAACCACGATGCCTCGCCCACCGCGCTCGTCTCGGTTCGTGCGGAAACGCCTTGCCCGCGCCGGGCGTATCCCCCATCGTTCGTCAAACGCACCGGTCCGGCCGGGAAAGGACATTCGCCGTGAAGACGCTGATGATGGTCGCCCTCGTGTTCGCCGTCGCCGCCGCGCTCGCGCTACCCACGCTCGCGCGCGCGCAGTCCGAGATGGGGAAGGACGAGATGAAGTCCGCCAGCAAGTCCGCCACGAAGTCCGCTTACTTCGCAGGCGGCTGCTTCTGGGGCGTCGAATACTACTTCAACCACCTGCCCGGCGTGATCTCCGCGGATTCGGGCTACATGGGCGGCAAGGTCGAGAGCCCGGGCTACCACGACGTGTCGTCGGGCATGACGGGCCACGCCGAGACGGTGCGCATCGTGTACGACCCCGCGAAGGTGTCGTACGAGGAACTCGCGAAGCTGTTTTTCGAGATCCACGACCCCACGCAGGTGGACGGCCAGGGTCCGGACATCGGCTCGCAGTATCGCTCGGCGATCTTCTATGCTAGCGACGACGAGCGGAAGACCGCGCAAAAGCTGATCGACCTGCTCAAAGCCAAGGGCTTCAACGTGGTGACGAAACTCGAGCCGGCGGGCACATTCTGGCGCGCCGAGGAATACCACCAGGACTATTACGACCACAAAGGCAAGAAGCCCTACTGCCACTTCCGCACCAAGCGTTTCGACTGAGCACGGCCTCGTCGAAGCGCACCTCGCGGCGGCGCGCGGCAAGGCACGCGAACCTGCTTGACACCGGTTTTCAGCCTGCGACGATGCGGACAATCCGGAGAACGCCGGAGGTCGTCGAGGCGTGGAACATGGTCCCAACGCAGCCCATGAAGATCCCCGGACGGTGGCAGGACGGTTTTGTTCTGGACTATCACACGGTCAGCAGCACGTATCTCGGAGAGGACGAATACGGGCACGCGCAGTTTGAAACCCGACGCTCGGATCTGGGGGATCTTCTCTACCGCTTGAAGTACCGTGTTGACGCCTCGGTCGTCACGCAGATCGTCGAGGCCGCTTCCGCGTTCGTCGCGGAATGGGGACCGGAGTTCGATGTGGTCGTTCCCGTACCGCCGTCGCGCGAGCGGGATATCCAACCGGTATTTCTGCTCGCGGAGGGCATCGCGAATCGCGTCGGCTTGGCTTATGCCCCGGAGTGCGTCACGCGGGTGCGCGACCTTCCCGAGTTAAAGAATGTCTATAGTTACCAGCAGCGTACCCGCCTTCTGGCCGGGTCGCACGCGGTGGACCAACCCCGGGTTGCGAACAAGCGGGTGCTTCTCTTCGACGACCTCTATCGATCGGGCGCGACCATGAACGCCGTCGCCATCGCGCTTTACGACGAAGGAATGGCGCGAGACGTCTACGCCCTCGCGATCACGCGAACGCGGAGCCACCATTGACCAGGGTTTTCATCGGCGGGTCCCGGCGCATCACTCGACTCGGCCCCGAGGTGACGCAGCGCCTGGATCGCATCGTCGAAGAGCGACTCGAGGTCGTTATCGGCGATGCGAACGGCGCCGACAGAGCCGTTCAGCAGTATCTTCACCAACGAGGTTACGATCTGGTCGAGGTGTTTCACTCCGGCGATGTGTGTCGGAACAACATCGGGGACTGGCCGTTACGGGCGATTCGCGTCGAGGGAAAGCGAAAGGACTTCTCCTTCTTCGCGGCGAAGGACCGGGCCATGGCGGACGAGGCATCGGTCGGGCTCATGCTCTGGGATGGGGAGAGCGTGGGGACGCTGATGAACGTGATGAGGCTGGTGCGACGGAAAAAATCCGTGGTGCTTTACTTCGCTCCCGAACACGCGTTCATCGACATCGCCGGCGAAGCCGACTGGTCGCGGCTGGTGGAGGGTTGCCCTAGCGAGCTTCGGAATCGCGTGGAGCGGGAGTCCTCGCTGGAGACGGATCCCGGGACGGATCGAGCGTCACCGGTGCAACCAAGCCTCTTCTGATCCAACCAAAAAGTTCCGGATTTGGCCGACCACGATTGCGTTTCCCGCACCTCGCGGCGTCGCGCGGCGTCTGGTAATGTGCCGCGCGCATGTCCACCCTGCGTTCGGTCGTGAAGAACTCCGCGGCGCTCGCCGCGGGACGCATCGCCACCAAGGCGCTGTCGCTCGTGTTTCTCGGCTACGTCACGCGCGTGCTGGGCGAGGCGGGCTTCGGGCGCTTCTCGATGGCGATGGCGCTCGTCGGATTCGTCGAGGTGATCCCCGGCTACGTGGCGCGACCCTACATCATTCGTTTCGTGGCGCGCGAGCGCGAGCGCTCGGGCCGCTTTCTCTCGGGCGTCGTCACCACCAACATCGCGCTCACGCTGCTCTTGTGCGCGGGTCTTTTCGGCGCGGTGCCGTTCTTCGGCTATCCCGCCGACGTCGAGCTTGCCATTCACCTGCTCGCGGCGAGCCTGCTCTTTTCATCGGTCACGAACAGCTATCACGCGGTCTTCGCCGGCTTCGAGCGCATGGAGTTGATCTCCATCGCCGACGTGGCCAACACCGCGCTCACGATCGCGCTGGGCATCGGCGTGCTCGTCACGGGCGGCGGCGTGGTCGCGCTTTGCGCGGCGTACGCGGCGGCGCGCGTCGCCACGTTTTTCCTCGCCCGGCACTGGGCGCGGGGGCTGCTCGCCGATCGCCGTTTCGCGTGGCCCGATCGCGATCTCATTCGCTCGCTGCTCACCGGCTCGTGGCCGTTTTTCATCACCACGATGTTCGTGATCTTCTACAACCGCGCCGACATCGTGATGCTCTCCTGGATGCGCGGGGCCGTCGACACCGAGCTCGCCGTGGGCCGCTACAACGCGGCCTACAAGCTGATGGAGGCCCTCGGATTGGTGACGAGCGCGTTCGTCATGGCGGTGTATCCCGTGATGGCGCGGCGATTCGTGCACGGCGGCGCGGGCGTGCTCGACGCCTTCCGCCCGTCGTTTCGCGCGCTGGTCGCTTTCACGCTGCCCGTCGCCGTGGGCACGTCGCTGCTGGCGGGCGATTTGATGGCGCTGCTTTTCGGCGACGCCTTCGCCGTCGCGGGCGCGGCGCTGGTGGTGCTCATCTGGGGGCAGGTGCTCGACAGCGTGAACCCGCTGGCGGCCGTTGCGCTACGCGCGGTGGAGCGCGAGGGCGAGCTCGCGAAGATCACGCTCGTGGGCGCGGTCGTGAACGTCGGCCTCAATTGCTACCTCATCCCGCGACACAGTTACATGGGCGCGGCGGCGGCGACGCTCGCGTCGTTCGCCGTCGTGTGGGCGTGGAGCGTCGTCTCGCTGCGTCGCGCGCTCGGACCGCTCCGCGTTGGCGCCGACGCGGCGCGGGGCGTCGTCGCGGCGGCGGTGATGGGCGTCGCCGTGTGGTTCGCGCGGCCCTGGGGCGTCGCCGTCGCGATCGCCGTCGGCGTCGTCGTTTACGTCCCCGCCGCGCTCGCGGTCGGACTCGTGCGCCGGGCCGATCTCGCCCTCATCCGGCGGTCGGTATGAAGATCCTCGCGATCGACAACAGCCCGGCGATGGGCGGATCGGTTCATCACCTTGCCGCGCAGATCCGCGTGCTCGCCGCGTCGGGCGCGCGGTTTCGGCTCGTCGCGTCAAACCCGGAATTGTTCGACGGCCTGCTGCCCGCCGACGTGCCCGCACGCACGCTCGCGTGGCCGGGCTTCCGCGATGTCTTCCGCCACACCGGCGCGCTCGCCGAGCCCGTGCTGCCCGGCCCGCTCAATCGTCCGTTTTCGTTTCTTGCCTATCGCCGCCTTGCCTCGGCGCTCGTTCCCGAATTTCTGCGCATCCTCGGCGAAGGTCCGCCCGATCTGGTGCACATCAACAACCTGAACCTTCCCAACAAGGTTTTCGGCGATGCGCTGGTCGCGCGCGCAATCCGCTTCACCCTCGCCGCGCAGATGATCCGCCTTTTCGGGCGCACCGAGGCGGCGTTCGCGGCGCAGGCCGAGCGGGTGGTGTGCGTGTCGCGGGCGGTGCGCGAATGTCTCGTTCGGCAGATGCCGAGCGTGCCCGCCGAACGCTACGCGATCGCCGAGAACGGCATCGACCCCGCGCGCTACGCCGTGGCACGCGACCGATCGGTGCTGGCCGAACTCGGCGTGCCGCCGGACGCGCCGGTGGTGCTCTCGCTCGCGCGGCTCATCGAATGGAAGGGCCACGACGTGCTCGCGCGCGCGATGGGCGCCGTGCCCGGCGCGTGGCTGGTGCAGGCGGGCGGCGAGGAATCGCCCTCGTGGCGCGAGCGCGTGACGGCGATCGCGCGCGAGGTCGGCGCGGGGGATCGCTTTGTCGTCGCGGGCATCCGCTCCGACGTGCCGCGGCTGCTCGGGGCCGCGGACGTTCTGGCGCACAGCTCGAAATACGATCGCGCCGAGCAAGGCGTGGTCGAGGCGTTTGGTCGCGTGATCGTCGAGGCGATGGCGGCGGGTGTGCCGGTCGTCGCCACCGATGTGGGCGGCGCGGCGGAGATCTTCCGAAGCGACGACGGCTCCCTCTGGACGCGCGGCGGCGTCGCACCGGGGCGGCTTGTTCCCGCGGGAAACGCCGACGCGATGGCCGAGTCGATCCGGTTTTATCTGGAACACCGCGACGAAGCCGCGCGGGCCGGCGAAGCGGGCCGCGCGCGCGCGAAGGACTACGAAGAGCGCGTCACGGCGCGAAAGCTGGCGGAGATTTTCGAGGCCGTTGTCGGCGATCGTTCGCGCTAAACCTAGCCGGCGTCACATCGGCGCGACGCTCACCCAGGTGGACTTGAAGGCGGGGGTGCGGCTCGCGGGATCGACCGCGCGGCCGATCAGCACGTTGCATTCGGGGTAGTAGACGAGCGCGTTGCCCGCGCGAATATCGAAGGTCCGCGCGACGAGGCCGCGCATCTCGCCGGTGTCGCTCGTCACGCACACGCGCGCATCGGGCGCGATGCCGAGGCGCTCCAGATCGCCCGCGTTCATGAGGATCACGTCGCGCCGCTCCTGTCCGCGATAGATGTCCTCGTCCTCGTAAACCACCGTGTTGAACTGCCCCTCGCTGCGCACGCTCATCAGCCGGATGCGGCCGTTCGCGTGCGGCGCGGCGGGAACCGTGTGCGCGTGAAAGCGCGCGCGGCCGGTGGGCGTGGCGAAGGTCGGCGCGTGCAGCACGCGGCCCGGGATCGTGAACTCGGCGCGCGTGAGGTCGATGTCCGCCACGGGCTCCATGCCGGGAATCAGCTTCGCGATCCACGCGCGGATATTCGCGTGATCGGCGAGATCGGCGAACGAGATCGGCGAGCGGTCGCCCATCACGCGGTGCGCGAGGTCGGCGACGATCTCGACCTCGCCGCGCGGGCCGTCGAAGCGGCGCGGGCCGCCGTCGGACAGGCGCACGAAGTTGAACATCGATTCCTGCGTGGTCGGCTGCGTCTCCTCGTCGCGCGCCGCGACAGGCAGGATGATCGTCGTCTCGCCAAGGCCGTGCGCGTGGCCGGTGTTGAGCGAGGTGTTCAGGTACGCGACGAGCCCGATCTTCGCCATCGCGCACCGCGCGAAGTCGGCATCCGGATTCGAGCCGTAGAGGTTGCCGCCCAGGCACACCGCCGCGCGCATCTCGCCGCGCGACGCCGCTTCGACGCACCCCATCGTGTCGAGGCCCGGCGCGTCGGGCGGCGTGAGGCCGTGTTCGCGGAATCGATCGTACACCGCGCGGCGCAGCGCGGGCGTCACACCCATCGTGCCGATGCCCTGCACGTTGCTGTGCCCGCGGATCGGCAGCAGCCCCGCGTGCGGGCGGCCGATCATGCCGCGCATCAGCGCGAGGTTCGCGATCCAGTGGACGTTTTCGACGCCATGGGCGTGGTGCGTGATGCCCATGGTCCAGCCG
>CAZPJD010000160.1:0-2342 GCA_964586775.1 uncultured bacterium
GCACCCCTTGCCGAACGACCGTTTGCCACGGTTGTGAGTGAACTCACGCGGATTCCCATTAACCGAAAAATTTCTAGGAGTCAACCGAAATTTCTCGTTCCGGCCAGAACGCGAAATTCGAGCACGAAGGGCCGAGCCGTAAAATAACCCGTCGTTCACCGCTGGGAAACGGGGCCGGACGTCGGTCCGGCCCCGCGAGGTTTTTGGGGATGGATCGGCGAGATCCGGTGTCTAGAAGTGGTAACCCGCGCCCGCGCCCACGCCGAGTCCTGTCGTCTGGAGTCCCATATTTACCGTGGCAAACCAATTGTCGCCGAGCAAAAACTTCCAGTCGAGGTCGATATGGACATGCGGCAATACCGACGGCAGCGGATCGCTCTTGCTGTCGGGATCGATCGAGACCTGATCCTCGGTCAAGTCCTGTTCAGGCACGTTCGTCACCGAGGACTGATAGTCGTACTGCTCGAACTGGCCGTAAGCAAACATGGGTCCGATGCCGATGCCGGGATTGAAGAACACCTTGTCCTTCGCCACCTCGATGTCGAAGAAGATGTCGGCCGTGATCGCGATGGCCCCGTTGCCGCCCGCGTCGATGTACGCCTGGTCGATTGGGCTCTGGCCGTCGAGCCGCCAGACGCCGTCTTCGACGTTGACGAAGTAGTGCCAGAACGTGCCCGTAACCGAGAAGATGCCGAAGTCGTAACCGCCATATGCGGCGACGTGGTAGATGGACAGGTCGGGCATCTCCTCGTAGCTGGAGAGCATCATGCCCGGAAAGTTGTAGCCGCCCTTGACGCCCATGATGGCCTCTTCGTCATCGTGGTCGGCCAGGGCCGGAACGGCAGCCAGCGCTACGAGCGCCACCGCCGCGAAGATCCGCCGATAAGCCGCGTTCATCCGCATCAGGCTCCCTCCTCGAGTCGAATTTGGAGATTTTCGGAAACCGGGGTGTGGTACCAAATCCACCCCGTGGGGTCAATCGCCAAGTGCGTTTCGCACGGCGTTCAGTGCGTTTCGCGCGGCGTTCACGGCTTTTCCGGCGGCGGTCGGAAGTCGTCGCGGATGTAGACGATCACGCGGTCGCCCTTCGCAATCACCTTTTCCGGCGCAAAGTCGTTCCACCGACGCAGGCTCGAAAGGCTCGTGTCGTAGTCGCGCCCGATCGAGTAGAGCGTCATGCCCTTCTTCACCGCGATCTCGACGCGACGAATACGCCGGAGCGAATTCCAATCGGCGACCGCCCGCTCCTTTATGTTGACCTCGTCGAGCACCGCGAGGTGACCTGTGGGGACGACGATGCGGTATCCGCCGGGGTCGGGGGGCGCGTAGTCGCCGCGCAGGCCGGGGTTGATCTCTGCCAGCGTGCCGCCCGGCACGCCGGCGAGCGACTCCATCAGGCGCAGATCGGTCAGCGGGCGAACCACGAGGCCCGTGGTTGCATCGGGCGCGAACTCGATCTTGTCGAAGCCGTATCGCTTCGGATCGGTCATGATTCTTCGCGCCGCCAAGATGCGCGGCACGTAGTCCGCCGTCTCGGGCCGCAGCTTGCCCGCGTCGCGCAGCGCGAAAAAGTCGCGCGGTGCGCCGGTCTCCAGCAAACGCGTCAGGTCGCCGCGCCCGAGGTTGTACGCGGCGATCGCCAGATGCCAGTCGCCGAACTGCGCGTGGAGCGCGCGCAGATAGTCGGCTGCGAAATCGGTGGCGGCGTCCGGATCGTAGCGCTCATCGACAAAGGCGTCGCGACGCAGCCCAAACAGCCGCGCCGTCGCGGGCAGAATCTGCCAAAAGCCGCCCGCGTCGCTGGGGCTCGTCGCACGCACCTTGTAGTGGCTCTCGACGAACGCGAGCGCGAGCAGATCCTCGGGCATGCGGTTGCGCCGCAGCCCCGCGAGCACGCGCTCGCGCCACTCGCCATAACGCGCCAGCGCCTCGGCCGTCCTGTCGCGCTCCGTCGTGCGCATCCGCTCGACGAAGGAATCGACCGATGCATGGTTCGACTCGGGAACGGGCGGCAGCAGGGCGAGCTCCACCGTCTCGGCCCGCGCCTTCGCGAGCACACCCACGAGGTCGTCCTCGGTCTCGTCCGCGGCAAACGATAAGGCCGTTACCACGCAAAGAATCGAAGCTGTGAAAAGCATCTGGCGCATGAAGAGTGCATGAGCGATGGCCGCGCCCCTGTCAAGCGGAGTAGTGCCGCACGGCAGGGTAAACGCATCTAAAAAACTCCCAGGACCATTTTCAAATAGTCTCCGTTCCATCCGACCGCGAGCCTTTTTCTTCGTAGGCTCATTTTGGGATCGGATGTTTCGCTTTTCAGCATATTCAGCGCCAATCGGCGAAGC
>CAZPJD010000161.1:0-3473 GCA_964586775.1 uncultured bacterium
CATTCTCACCGTTCGCAACGGAGACGATGGTCGTCGCCGCGTCGCCGCGGCGCTGTGGGGGCTCGTGCCGTCGTGGTCGAAGGATCCGTCGATGGCGGCGCGAATGATCAACGCGCGCGCCGAAACCGCCGCCCAAAAGCCGTCGTTTCGCGCGGCGATGAAGTATCGCCGCTGCCTCGTCCCGGCGACGCACTTTTACGAATGGCAAAAGCGCGGCTCGGCCAAGCAACCGTGGTGCATCCGTCTTCGCGACGGTTCGCCGATGACGTTCGCGGGCGTGTGGGAGCACTGGAGCTCGCCCGACGGCGTCGAGCTCGAGTCGTGCGCGATCCTGACCACATCGGCCAACGCGCTCATGGCGCCGCTGCACGAGCGCATGCCCGTGATCCTGCGCCGCCGCGATGTGGGCCGATGGCTCGACCCGTCGATTCAAAAGGCGGACGATGTGGCGGATCTGCTCGCGCCCTTCGACGAGGACGCGATGGAAGCCTTCGAGGTGTCGAATTACGTGAACAACGCGCGCAACGAGGGCGAGCGATGCATCGAGCGTGGGGCATCTCTGGTGTGAGTCGCGACAGAACGGAATCCGCGCGGGTGGTGATTCGAGAAGGCAGGTGCGTCATATGAAAGCATCCCGAGTCATGGTGTGTCTGATGGGCTTCGTTCTCGTCGTGGCGTTCGCGGGATGCGCGTTCGACGAATCGGCGGACGAGAACTCCGCGAACCCGCCCATTCCAAGCGATGACAACGCGACCGATGACGACGCGATTGCGGCGGACGACGACACGTGGCCGCCCCTGCCGGATCACGGAGACGACGACGCCGGCGACGACGACGCGGATGACGACGTGGATGACGACACGGGCGACGACGACACGCTGCCGCCGAATGATCCGAACCCCAATGCCAAGGCCGACGCCTTCAAACTCTTCTACCGCGAACGCGCGTCGCGCATCGCGCTCGCCTTCAACCGCTTCGCGCTCTCGGGCGACGCGGTCTTCGCCGCGTCGATCGGCAAAAACTTCGTCGCGCGCACCGGCAACGCCTACGAGGTTGTGCCCGGGCCGAACGACAACAACCCCATCGGCATGTCCACCTGGGGCGCGTGGAAACTCTATCAGGCGATCGGCGGGCGCGATCTGGAACTCACGCTGATCCGCATGTTCGAGGGCCTCGCGTTTTACGAGGCCGTCACCGGCCACCCCGGCCTCACCGTGCGCGAGGCGCTGCCCGGCTGGACGCGCGTGATGGACGGCGTGACGGACACGGTGACGCGCACCCGCGACGGCGCGCCGATCGGCCTGCCCGATCCCAACGATCCAGCGCTGGAGCAGGAAATCCTCGACACGTTTTACGACGGCATCGTCGTCACCTATCGCGAAGACCCCGAGGAGTATTACTTCAACTTCAAGCCGGTCAACGAAGTCACCGAGTTTTCGATCACGATGGTCTTTGAGGAACTGCCGAACTACCTGCGCATCAGCAATTGCTGTTCGTCGTGGATGCACACGCAAAAGGGCGACTGGATCGGCGCGTGGTGGGGCAACCACAACTCGCGCGACAACATGACCGACTACGTGATGGGCTACATCGCCGCGTTCGAGGCCGAGGCCACGCGCGGCCTGCCCGCCGATCTCGCCGCCGCCGCGACCAAGGCCGCGGATGCCGCGCGCCGCGTGGGCGACACCACGGTGGCGAACGGCAACATCCAGATGACCGTGGACGAGCGCTTCGATTACGACACGCTCAGCCCCGCGGGCGAGGTCGGGCCCGATGGCCTGTCGAGTTGGCAGGATCTGGGCAGCATCAGCTCGTGCCCCATGGCCTATCTCGCCAAGGCGATCTCGACGCCGGGTCTGTCGTCGCCCGTGCCGCCGGTGCCGCTGCCCGGCGCCATCGAGCGTGACTGGCTGATCGATCTCTTCCACCAGATCGGCATCGATCTGCCGCTGCCGGTTTGGGATTGCCATTCGGTGGACGATGCCTTCATCGGGTTGACCTGGGGCGAGATCCTCGCGCTCGAGATCTTCGGTACGCCGCTGCCCGACGTGCTGCGCGATCTGGCCGCCGTCTTCCCCGATCTGTTCCCCGATCTGTTCGGTGGCATGATGGACGACTTCAAGGAACTCGAACTCGGCGCGGTGGGGTTGGCCGAATACGCGCAACTTCACGGCGACGGCGAGCTTTACGAGCAGTCGCGCCAAACGCTGTGGCACCTGATCGAGATCCAGCGCCTCTTCGCCGAGATCGTCTACGGCCTCGGCGTCGATGCGGACTTCGTCGCCCGCTACGACGCCGCGCGCGGTCCGGGATCGCTGGCCGCGTCGATCGAGCAGGGCCGCGAGATGATGTACATCGCGGCCATGTACGCGCGCATGTTCGACCTCCCCGGACCGATGTCCGATTTCGACGGCTGGTATCGCGGCGAGCAGATGGTGACGTGGCTCGAGTCGCCGCTGTCTTGGGGCGACACCGCGCCGTGGCCGCTCATCACCGATGACCAGATCGCGGCGAGCGTTGAGGCCGCGCTGCCCGGCGAGGAAGCGCCCGTCATTCAGCGCTACCGCGATCGCTTCGGCTACACGTATCCCGTGCGGCGAGCGGGCGAGGGATACGAGCGCATCGGCCCCGACGGCGAGTGGGGACCGGCCGAGAATCCGCGCCACCAGTGGTACGGCAGCTTCCATCTGTGGTTCGAGGCCGCCCTGTGCACGCGGAATCCAGAAACCCTCGACTGCTCGTGGGCGCGCGTCGGCTGCGCGGTGGCCGACCTCGACGGCGACACGGACGTGGACGCGGACGACCAACAGGCGATGGTGGAGCGGTGGGCCGTGTGGGGCACCGGCGCGGCGTGCGACGCGGGCAACGACTGGTGCGACGGCATCGACCTCGACCGCGACGGAACATTCGAAATCGAGGACCGCGACTTCCTGGACGCGGCCGTGGGGTGCGTGATCTGACCGGAAACGACGGGAGGGCGCGGATGGAAACGAAGGACAAGGCGGGGCTCGCGGCGGTGCTGTCGTTCTTTTTGCCGGGGGTCGGCCAGCTCTACAACGGCGACTTCTGGCGGGCGATCTTCTGGTTCATCGTCACGCCCGGGCTGTGGATCGGCAGCGGCGGATTCCTCGGCTGGATCTGCCACATCATCGCCGCCTGGACGGCGTACTCCCGCGCCACCGACGCGGCACGAAACGGCGATGTGATGTAAAGCGGCGCGCGCCTTGCGCTACCTCGTGCATAGCCGCCTGCCGTGTTCGACAGCGATGCGTTCGGCGTCTGGATACGCAAGGCTCGGGATCAGAAAATCCGTGTCGGGAAACTCGAACTTCGACCACGCGGGCAGTTCGGGCACGCAGTCTTCTTCGAGGGATCGGCGCACGCGTTCGGCACGGTCGGGAAAATATCCCGAGAGCGGAAGACCGGGGCCCATCGTGATCGAGAGCCGCCCCGGCGCGGCATGGCGGTGGAAC
>CAZPJD010000162.1:0-2825 GCA_964586775.1 uncultured bacterium
GCATCGGGGTGCGTCGAGGCGCAGATGGGCGTCGAGACGGTGAATGCCGACATCAAACGCAATGTGCTGCTGCGCAACGAGACCGTGGAGCAGGTCGCGAACGCGATCGACACGTTTCGCCGGCACGGAATCCGGCTTTCCACCGACAACATCGTCAACCTTCCCGGGCATACGCCAGACGACCTGCGAAACCTCGCGAACTTTTATCTCGATCACACGCCCTGGCGCATCAACGCGTATTGGCTGCTCTATTTCCCCAAGATCGACATTACGTCGATGGCGTTCGCGCGGGGCATGATCGACGAAAAGACGATCGCGGCGCTCGAGAACGGCGAGGCCGAGACGGCGTTTTTCGGAGGATCGCGATTCGATCCGCGACTCGCCGTTTTTCCGCTGCTGTTTTTCCTCATCACCGCGGCCAAGCCGCTCGCCAGATGGTTTCTTCGCGGCGACCGACTGCGTTTTCTGCCCTTCGTCGGATTCGGCCCCGTGACGGCGCTCATCTACGGCATCGCGCTCGTGCGCGGCATCGGTCGGCCCCGCAACACGATCCTCCAACGACGCACGATCGCCCGCTATCTGCGGTTCATGCCGATCATCCTCTGGAAAAAGTGGCGACGCCCGTTCGGCGGACGCCCGCGCCCGCTCCCCGAGACGGCGTAATCAGCCCAGCAACAGTTTCAGCGCCCGCGTCGCCAGGATGCGGAGCTGGAACCAGCTTCGGATCTCGCGTGCGAGGCCGAGCAGGATTCGCGGTCGAAGATAGAAAGCCAAATGCGCGCGCCGCTGAAGCCGCCGCAGCCTGGCGATCGACAACTGGTCGGGCGAATACACGACGTGATGGATGTAGAGGTCCGACGGATCGATCCGGTTGAGCTCGCCGGACTCCTTGAGCGACTCGTAGATCGAGCTGCCGGGAAAAGGGCTGTAATTGAAGAAATTCGCGCGGTCGAGCGGCAGTTCGCGCGAGAACCGAATGGTGTTTTCGATATCGGCCTCGGTTTCGCCGGGAAGTCCGACGATGAAAAAGCCCGTGACCCGGATGCGCGTCTCGCGCTTGATGAGTTCGATCTGTCGCCGGATCGTCTTCGTGTCGAGGTGTTTTTCGATGGACGCGAGCGTTTCGTCGGACCCGCTCTCGATGCCGACCGCCATCGAGTAACACCCGGCCTGCTCCATGAGCCGTAGCAGGTCGGCGTCGAGGGTGTCGAGTCGAAGCCCATTGGGGCACGCCCACGCCATGCGCGCGCCGCGGCGCAGCAGTGTTTCGCAGAACTCTCGCACATATCCCGCGTGCATCGAAAAGTTGTCGTCCATGAAGTGGACCTCGTCGACGCCGAAGTCCCGCCGAAGCCATTCGACCTCGTCCACGACACGCGCCGCCGGCCGTTTGCGCACCTTCGGACCCATCGATTTGCGCGCGCCGCAGAACGTGCATCGGTACGGGCATCCTCGCGTCGCGATCACCGGGGCCACTCGGCGACCACGGCTGAAGATGCCGTTGGGCGCCAGGGGGTAGCGATCGGGGCGCAGCAGATCCCAAGCGGGAAGGGCGGTGAGTTCGGCTTCGGGGATGCGATCGGGCGGTGTGGATCGCGCCGTTTCGTTCTTGCGCCACGCGACGCCGGCGATGGCTTCGGGATTCGACCGTTCATCCAGCAGACGCACGAACGGAATCTCGCCCTCCCCGGCGACCGCGTAGTCAACCTCGGGCAGTCGCCGGAGCGTGTCTGCGGATTCGAAGCTGGGGTGCGGTCCGCCCGCGGCGAACAGCGCGTTGGGATACGCGCGACGCAGTGCCCGCGCCGCGCGTTCGGCCGCGCGAATCTGCGTGGAGAACAGCGTGATCCCGACGGCGTCGTACCCCGAACCACCGAGCCGGTCGGGCAATTCCTCGGGCGACCACGATTCCAGGCGGCAATCCGCGATGCGTACCTCGTGGCCGGCGTCGCGCAGGGCCGTGGCGAGGAATCCCAAACCGACATTGGGAATCACAACGTAACTGGGCCGCTCGGGCTCGGTGGGATCGACGAGCAGCACGCGCACGATCACACCCCCAGCGCCGTGCCGGCGATCTTTCTTGCGAGCCGCGCGAACTGCCGCGGCCCGCGTGCGAGCGTCATGAGGTGTCCTACGATGCGCGGACGCAGATAGAACCGCAGATACGCGCGCCGCTGAATCGTCCGCAATCTGCGAAGCGGGATGTGGCGGCTGCCCAGTGTGGGCTTGTCGTAGAATAGCGAATCCCAAATGTCGTCGCCGATCTCATTGCGCGCGCGCATTTCGTCGTAGATTTCGGTCCCCGGGTGCGGGGTGAAAAAGAAGAACGCCGCGCGGTGGATGGGCAGTTCGCACGCGAGGTCGACCGTCATTTTCGCGTCCACTTCGGTTTCGGTGGGATAGCCGAGCATGAAAAACCCGAGCAGGCGAATGGGCGAATGCCGCGCCAGCAGATCCACTTTCTCCCGATAGGTTTCGACCGTCACGCGGCGCTTCATGTCGTCCAGAACGGTGGGTGATCCCGACTCCACCCCGAGATAGAGTTCCTTGCAACCCGAGCGCTCCATCAACTCCACCAGTTCGCGATCGAGGGTGTCGAGGCGAATGCCGTTGGGCGCTCGCCATGCGAGCCCGAGATCGCTGTTGATCAGCTTCGTCAACACCTCGCGCGCGTGCGTCGGATTCATGGTGAAGTTGTCGTCGACGATGCTGACCATCGTCACGCCGTACTCGGCCTTCAGTCGGCGCATCTCCTCGATCACGTGGTCGGCGCTTCGCCGACGCAGCCGATGGCCGTTGTTGAGCGGACCGCCGCAGTACGTGCA
>CAZPJD010000163.1:0-5307 GCA_964586775.1 uncultured bacterium
CCGCCCCGGCGCGGCATGGCGGTGGAACTGCGTCGCGAGGATGAGCATCGCACCGATGGCGACGAGCGCCGCGACGCGCCCCGCTCGCCCGAGCCCGCCGCGCGAGCACACGGCCCACGCCGCCGCCGACGCCGCGAGCGCCGGTGCGTAGTAGCGGTAATCGAACAGGTCGTTGAACAGGCCCGACACGTAGCCGGCGAAAAGCCCGCCCGCGAACAGCAGCGGCGCGAGCGCCCCGACGCGCGGACGTCGCAGGAACGCGACCGAGCCGAGTGTGAGCATGGTGAGCGCCGGCGCGACCGCCCATAGCCGGAACAGCACGATGCGTCGCGCATCGGGATTCGCAAGGTCGAAGGGCGCGGTGCGCTCGCCGCCTAAAATGGCCGCCGAGTTCGTCAGGTGGTTCATGAAGTTTTCGGGGCTCGCGGCGAAGCCCGCGACGAGGCCGATCGCCGCGCCCACCAGCGCCGCCGCGAGCGGAAACCGCGGCGCGCCTTCGCTCTTTTTCCAAGCGCCCACGAACCACGCCGCGCCCGCCGCGACCAGATACACGACGCACCACTCGGGACGCGCGAGGCCGACGAGCACGCCGCCGGCCGCCGCCGCCGCGCCGCGAACCCGGTGCCCGCTCCACGAATCGTCCATCGACGCGACGAGTGCGAGCCCCGCGAGCCCCGTCACGAACGCGCCCACGCTGCCGTCGAGGTAGAGCTGGACCGACGACGCAATCGCGAGCGGGCTCGCGGCAAGGGCGAGGATCACCCCCGCGCGAATCCCCGCATCGTCGCGGTCGCGCGTGGCGAAGGCCAGCGCGCCCGCCAGCACGAGGAACAGATAGAGCGAAAAGTGCAGCCGGATCGCGCCGATCAGCTCGGTCGCCCGCGCGCCCTCGGCGATCGCCGTGCGCAGACTCGATCCCGCCGCGCGCAGCCACAGGTACGGCGCAATCGGGTGATTGAAATTCAGCGTGACGGGCTCGCCCGCGACATAGCCCGCGAGAATGAAGCGCGGATAAGGCGGCGAATCGAGCAGCAGGTTGGCGAAGAGACCCTCCTCGCCGATGACGGGATGCGCGAAGTAGGGCGCGCGCGAAGAAAAATACACGAGCGCGAGCAGCGCGAACGCGAGCAGGAACCGCCGCGTCGCCGTCATCGTGCCGGAGCGTGAACGCCGCGCGCGCGTTCTTCGCGAAGCCGCCACAGCAGCGAGAGAAAGTCGCCCGTCGTCGGGCCGAGTCGCATGTGCGACAGGCCGTGTTTTTGGTCGTAACGCAGTCGGATGGGGATCTCGGCGACCTTCGAGCCCGACCACGCGAGCTTGGTGATCAGCTCGACCATCACGCCGAAGCTCTGCGTGGTGACGAGGTCGTCGCCCCAGGTCTCGAACGCGCGGCGCACGCACGCCGCGCGATACCAGCGATAGCCACACGACAGATCGCGCGCGGGCAGCGGCCCAACCAGCAGCCGGTAGAACCAACGCGACGCCGCCGTGAATCCGCCGCGCCACCACGGCACGCCCACCACCGACGCCCCCGGAACGAAGCGGCTGCACACGACGACGTCGGCCTCGGTGCGTGCCGCCTCGTCCATCTGCTCGATCACCTGTCGCGGGTCGTGCGTCGCGTCGGCGTCCATCACGGCAAACCAGCCGTCGGCCGAGACGCGAGCGACGCACTCACGCAGAATCGTTCGCACGGCGGCGGAAAGCCCGCGATTGCGTCCGTGACGCACGAGCACGACGGGAAATCGCGACGCCATTCGTTCCGCGATCGAGGCCGTATCGTCGGCGCTGCCGTCATCGACGACGAGGATCGCGCAGCGCGGCGGCAGAATGGCGGCGATGGCCTCGATCAGGCCGGGCAGTGCGACAGCTTCGTTGTACGCGGGCAGCGCGACGATGCCGTCAAAGGTTTCGCGTTCGCCGATGGGGGAGGGCATGGGCGCACTCTAACGTTCGGCGCGGTCCTTGTGTAGCGGAGCGTCGCGCTTCGGCTCGGCTCGGTCGAACGCTTCCGAAATCCTGTTACCGCGTCGAACTTCGCGGCTGGGTCATGGCGGCGCAGGCGGGTTCGGGCGGATGCAGCTCGCGTGCGAGCACGTCGCGAAAATACTGCCGCTGGAAACGCAGCACATGGCGGTATCGCGGGCGGAAGACGCTCATGATCGCGAGCCAGCACGTCGTGAAGACGTGCGCCGAGACGAGAATGAAAAGGCCGAGCGAGCGGCGCAGCGCCGGCGGCAGCAGGGTGCGCGTGGTGGGGTGATCCATCACGAGACCCGAGACCGCCGTGTGGCAGCATCGCTTCTTTTCGGTCGGCGGATTGAACCGCTCGGTCAGCGCGCTCCAGACGCTCATGCCGTCGCCTCCCGCGCGGGACTCATCATCGCGCCGGAGCCGGGGATCGCCAGTCCGCGCGTTGCGCAGTAATCGCGGATCCATGCCCGTGCGAAGTGCAGCTTGTCGTCGATGAACTCGACGACCTCCTCTTCCTTGTGGTCCGGGTAGGTGCCCATGAGGAGGTAGGGCAGGTAATACAGCTCGCCCGCTTTGCATTTGGGCTGGATACCGAGGAATCGGTCACCGATGCGGATGCCCATCTTGAAACCCATCGAACGCAGTTCGTTGATCGATTCCTCGCGGGTGCGGTTATAGACCGGCGTCTCGAAACCGATGCCGTACTCCTCGTAAAAACGGCGCACACTGTTGATGGAAAACGGCGCCTGCTCGACCATCTCCGTCGTCGAGGACGACGAGCCGTCGGCCACGCGGTCGATGCCGTTCTCCACGCAGTACGCGATCGTGCGCGTGTGCATCGCGAGCTTGCAGCTCATGCACCACACGAAGCCCGACTTGGTCTTCTGGTAGTTCACCGTCGTCGCTTCCTTCATGAGCGGCTCGAACAGCTCGCGAGTGCTCATGAGGGAGTGCGTGAAGCGGCCCTCGGGGAAACGCCGTGCGATCTCGCGATAGCGTTTTTTAGTGCGGCCGAGTTTGTAGTGCCCGAAACCGTTCTCGTAGCTGACGAGGTGGACGCGGTCATAGATCTCGGCGAGCTTCACCGCCGACATCGCCGAATCGATGCCCCCGGAAAACAGCAGGGCGACCTGCCGGAACGGCTTCGCATGCATTTCGCTCATGACGCCGACATCCTAGCACAGGGCGAACGTCCATTTCACGACCCGGATCATGCCGGAATCCCTCGTCATAGTCGGTTCCGGTGAGACCGATCACCGCACAGGTCGAATTCCCGGCGCGATGCGATGCGCAAAGTCGGGCCTCGATTCGATATTGACACACGCGGGCGTCTGAATTACGGTGAAAACGATACGGACGGACGAGTCCGTCTGATTTAATTCCGAGGCGAACCATGCCCACAACGAAACGAATCCTCAGCGATCAGGAACGCAAAGACCGCACGCGCCAGACATTGCTCGACGCGGCGGGGCGCGTTTTCGTCTCCAAGGGGTATCACCGCGCGCTCATCTCGGACATCGTCGCCGAGGCGGGCGTCGGTCAAGGCACGTTCTACCGGTTCTTCGACAGCAAGCGCGAAATATTCGAGACGCTCATGACCGACGTCTTCGAGAGCAGCGTCGCGCAGTTCGCCGACATGAGCGCCCGTCTGCCGGCCAATGCGCGCGAGTACCGCGACGCTTCGCTGTCGGCGATCCAGCGCATCGCCGAGATGGCCGAGGCGCACCGCGAGCTGATTCTCGTTTTTTTGCGCGAGGGACCGACGATCGACGCCGACATGGCGGCGGTCATCGACGCGGGCATCGCGCAGTTCGCCTCGCTCGCGCGCTTCTACCTCGACCACGCGATCGCGAGCGGCTTCGCGCGGCCGTGCGACAGCGCGGTGGTGGCGCAGGCGATCGTGGGGATGGGGCTTCGGTACATCGAGCTGTGGGGATCGCGCGCAATGGCGGATCGCCCCGGGGCGGACGTGATCCGCGAGATCGTCGATTTCGCGTTCAACGGCCTGGTGGGCAAGGTCCCGACCGGGAAAGGACGGTGACCATGACGGGCAAGACCTCCAAGGGCCGCGTGCTCATCACCGGCGGCGCTGCCGGCATCGGGCTTTGCACCGCGCGCGAGTTCGCGCGGGCAGGGTACGAACTCGTGCTCACCGACCTCAACGCGGCGGCGCTCGACGCGGCGGCGAAGGAGCTTCGCGCATCGGGCGCGCGCGTCGAGACCCGCGCGATGGACGTGTCCGACCGCGCGGCGGTTGCGTCGCTCGCCGCATGGGTCATCGACGAACTCGGCGGGCTCGACGTGCTCATCAACAACGCCGGGGTCGGTTACTCGGGCGAGATCGCCGAAACCGACCACGCGCAGTGGGAGCGGTTGCTCGCCATCAACTTCTGGGGGCCGATCCACCACATCGAGGCGTTTCTTCCGCACATGCGCGCGCGCGGCGCGGGGCGCATCGTCAACGTTTCGAGCGGTCAGGCGTTCTTCCGCCTGCCCACGTGGGGCGCCTACGCGGCGATCAAGCTCGCGATCGGTGCGGTGTCGGAACTACTCTCGTACGAGGTCGCCAAATACGGGGTGCGCGTCACGACCGTGTACCCGTTCATGGTCAACACGGGTTTTTACAGCGATGTGAAGACCGAAACGACCATGCAGCGCCTGTCGATGAAGCTCGTGCCGTACTACTCGCACCGGCCCGAGACCGTGGCGCGGATGATCTTCAAGGCCGTGACGCGCGGCAAGCGCGTCGAGATGGTCAGCATGCTCAACCGCGTGATGCTGCATGTGCGCGCGCTGCCGCTGGCGCCCGGCGCGATCACGCGCATCGCCACGTGGCTGCTGGCCAAAAGCGCGGACCAGAGCGCGGACGCGAAGGGCGCGGCGCGCGCCGCGTGAATCGGGGAGGAGGCGTTGCCATGTCGGATCTGATGGGGCGCGTGAAAAACGCGTGGAGGAAAAAGCGCGTCGGCTTCGAGATCGACGAGGTCATGACCGGCGAACACGAGTTCGAGCCGGGTTTCGGTCCGCCGGGGCGGCGCTTCATGGAGTTTCGCGTCACGTGGGGCACGGACGACCTGTCGCGCTGGGCGAATCCCAAGACCGCGGACTTTATGCGTTCACCGCTGCGCGGAACGGTCACGATCGACGGGCTGTGCGAAAACATCGGCGTCGAGGGCGCGTTGTCACTGATGTATTTTTCGGAGCAGAAGATCCGCTACGAGTTCGAGTTCGAGGCCGCGCGCGCGCGCTACCACTTCGTCGGCGAGAAGATCAACCTTCGCCCGTGGAATCTGCACGTCACGCACACCACCTGCTACGGCCGCCTCACCGAGG
>CAZPJD010000164.1:0-6968 GCA_964586775.1 uncultured bacterium
GCTTGGGACCGTCGTCGAAGACGTGCCCGAGATGCCCGCCGCAGCGCGCGCACACGACCTCGGTGCGCACCATGAAAAACGTTCGATCCTGATGGTTCTCGACGCGCCCGGGCTCGATCGGCTGCCAAAAACTCGGCCAGCCCGTGCCGGAGTCGAACTTCGTCTCCGACGAAAAGAGCGGATTCTTGCACCCGGCGCAGACGTAAACGCCTTCGGCGTGGTTGTCGTGATACTTGCCGGTGAAGGCGCGTTCCGTACCCTTTTCGCGCAGCACGTGGAACTGGTCCGGCGCGAGCTGCCTCTTCCACTCGTCCGCGCTCTTGGTCACCTTGTCGCTCATGGAAACGCTCCCCAGCCGTTTCGATTTCAGTTCGGTCAGCTTCGCGCTCGGCGCGACCATCTCCGTCGCCTGCGCGGTGGCAGTTGGCCGGACAAAAAACACGGATGCGACCGCGGCGCTGATCGCGATGGCGCAAAAAGTCGCCATCGTCCAGGTTTTCGCGCGAGCGTCGCGCGTGCGGGTCGTTTTCGGGTTCATGCGTTGCGTCTCCTTGGGGTCCGCGCGGTTCCCGATTCCTACCGATAAAACGACGCCAAGCCCGAAAACGTTACCGGATCCCTTCGAATGCGAGGGTCCCACGCCGACGATGGCGATTTGCGGGCGAAACGCAAGCCCGAACCGAGAGAGGGTATGCGCGCCCTGGAAAAAAGGCGCCTTTCGCTCAGACACGTCGAAAAAACGTGCGTTCTTGGCTTGCCATAGGGCCGGACGTGATTACCTTCTGGGTGTGGGTGCGAGACGAGGTCTCGAGTTCTCGAATGCCGAGACGATCTTGGCGTCCAAGTGACCCGTCTGCGTCGGAGGTCAAAACGTAGCTTTTTCAAGACGTTCGACCGCAATCCTTAAAAAAGTGCTTGACATTTTGTCGCAACGGGATATTTTCGAGGTCAACCAACGCCGAATTCCAGACCGCTCGGGCTCGAAGAGGCGGTGGTTTATTCGTGTTCCACATCCAGAGGAGAAGGACCATGACCAAAGCGCTGCGGATCCTGATGGTGACCGGATTGGTGCTGCTGATGGCGACGAGCGCGTTCGCCGCCAAGGACGACAAGAACATCGACAAGGGTACGCTGTATGCCGGCTTCCAGACGGGCATCGGCCTGACGAACCCCTACGGGACCTATTTCCCGGGTTCGATCAACACGATTCAGGGCGGCTATTTCGTGTCCGACGGTTTTGAGATCGGCCCGGTTCTGTCGCTCATGTACAACAGCGACACGACCACGACCGAGCCCGACGGCGGCACCGAGTCCGAAGACACGAGCAGCGGCTACCTGTTCGGCCTCGGCGTTCAGCTCAACTACTACTTCAGCGGCCGCGGCTTCTCGGCCCCCTACGTGGGCATCGCGCTGCAGTACGGCATGGCCAACACCGAGATGGTCGACGAGACCCCGGCGGGCAACGATGTCGACACGACGACCACGACGACCGACGGCTCGGGCTTCATCATCATGCCGCGCGCGGGCATCGCGTTCTTCGTGACCAAGAACTTCGCGATCGATCCGTCGCTCTACATCTCCTACGCCAGCATGTCGGGGACGACCTCGGTCGAGACCGAGCCGGCGGGCGGCGCCTCCACCACGGCGGACACCGACAACAGCATGTCGAACATGGACATCGGCTTCATGGTCGGCTTCAACTTCTTCTGGTAGGCCAACGCATCGCAGCTTCGCAGTCGGCCCGGGGGTTTCTCCGGGCCGATTGACTTTTCGGCCATAATTGCCTTGGATTTTGGGAAGAGGTTTTTCATGACGATGTTCCGACGGTTCGTTGTGGCTCTGGCGGCCTTGGCGGTATTGGCGCTCGCGATTCCGGCTTCGGCTCCGGCGGCGGACCCGGATCACGTCTACGAATCCGGCACGTGGTTCCTTTCGGGATCCACGCGCGCGAATTTCGGTTTCGAAAACGTCGCCGTCGATCGCGAGAATTCGGGCAACACCGACACCGATCACACGCGTTTCGGCCTCGGCACGAAGATCGGCTACTTCCCGGTGCGGACGTGGGAGATCGGCATCGCGCTCGAATACGACTACGACCGGAGCCTCGACGACAGCGACACCATCGAAACGACGACCGACGCGATGATCGGCCTGCAGACGCTCTGGTTCTTCCCGCTGGACGGCATCGTCGATCCCTACGGCGGGCTCACGCTCGGTTACAATTTGCACACGGTCGAGACGGAGCCGGAGGTCGGCCTCGCCACGTCGGACAGCTACTCGGGTTTCCCCGCGTACGAGCTCGAGGCCGGCGCCAACATCCAACTCGCGAACGGGCAGGTGGGCCTCGCGCCCGCGCTGTACTATCGCGGTTACACGCTGGGCGGCGAGGATGAGACCTCCAGGGTCACCGGCGACTCGAGCGGCAACGAGGTGTCGCGCGTCGAGACCGAGAACGTGGACGAAAACAGCCGCGAATTCGGCTTCAAGTTCGGCGTTTTCGTCTTCCTGCCCTGATCGTTTCTTCACGCGCTCGGCTCCCATACGACAGATAGGGTCGTAATCCCCCCGCGAATCCCCATTTTCGGATTGACATTCGCCTTCTGTTCGGTTTACCATCGCGAACAGAAAACGAACATACCCGAACGGACGTCTCCCCTCGGTTTGCGCCTTCCCCCGGTGCCGACCGGCGTCCGTGAGCGGGGGGTGGGATGAGGGATCTTGAAAAATTCGCCATCGACCGGCGACGAGGAAAGCCTCTCGAAACCGGTTCGGGCGCCGCGATCGACATGAACCGTTGGAGGAGGTCCCACATGCGCTTCACGAAACGGCAGAAACAGATCCTCGACTACATCCGCGAGCATCTGGCCACAAAGGGCTACGCTCCCAGCATGCGCGAGATCGCCGCGCACTTCGGCCTGTCCAGCGTGGCGACGGTGCACCAGCACATCACCGCCCTCGAAAAAATGGACGTGCTGGCCAAGGACTGGAACCGCAGCCGATCCATCCGCCCCGCGCACATGGACCTCGCGGCGGTGGTCGAGGTGCCGATTCTCGGCAATATCGCAGCCGGTCTGCCCATCCCCGCCGTCGAGACTCGCGACGACCTGGACACCGTGGCCATGCCCGAAAACTTCCTGCGTCACGGCGAACACTTCGCGCTGCGTGTCGAGGGCGATTCGATGATCGACGAGGGCATCCACGACGGCGACATCCTGATCGTCCGCCGCCAGGCGAACGCCGAGAACGGCCAGGTGGTGGTCGCGATCGTGGACGATGCCGAGACCACCGTGAAAAAACTCCAGCGGCACAACGGATACGTCACGCTCATCCCCGCCAATCCGGCGTTCGAGCCGCAGGTCTACGAATCCGACCGCGTGGGCGTTCAGGGCATCGTCGTGAGCCTGATGCGCCGCTACCAGTGAGGCCGCCATGCGTTGCTCGGTCAAATGGGTCTTTCACACGACGATCGCGCTGGTCGTCATGACCGCCGTGCTCGGCGCGGCCTCCGTTCGTCACGACCGCATTCCGTCTTACCCGATCGAGATCCCGCGCGGCGTGGATCTGTGTGGGCCGACGGCGTCGGAATTCGCGGCCCTCGCGGGGCTGTCCGCCCTTCGCTCGCGCACCGATGAGGCGGTTCTCGAACGAACCGGGATGTCGACGGGCCGTTCCCACGAGATCCTGATCTGCGAGAGCGGTTCGCAAACGATCGTGTCCGTGCATTACCGCGACCTGCCCGGCGCGCTTCCGCCTTCGGGTTCGGCCGTCTTTCGGTACGCGCACAACCGCCTGATCCCCCAAAACGCCGCGGCCCGCATTTTGCTGCACTAATCGCGCGTATTTTCCTTCATTTTCACCCGCGTTGCGCCGATTCGTGTCGAGACGCGCTCTCCTATTACGTTGTGGCGCGTCGGAACATCGACTAACATTGGGGCTTCACGCGCGGACGACCGAATGAAGTTATCCCATCCCAAAAAGAAACTCTGGATTCTGCCAATCCTGATGCTGGCGGTCTCGGTCTGGTGCATGAACTGCCACGACGACGGCGGGCAACAGCCACCGACGCCCGGCGCGCTCTGGAAACAGGCGCAGCGCCGCGTCGGCAAGCCCGGCCTCAACCCCGGCAGCCGCGTTGTCCCGTCCGATGCGCTGGTCTTCGGGAACGGGGCGATCGAAATCGCGATCGATCCCCCATCCGGGCACATCGTTTCCGTTCACGATCTGAAAAAGTCGATCTCGCTCCTCGACACCTCGGCCAACCTGCTCGGCCTCACGCCCTTTTCCATCCAGCTTCTCGAAGGCGATCCCGAGACCGGTTACAAGCCGGTCGAATACGGTTCTCGCAAGGGTTTGGCGCTCTTCGCGAATCCCGAAATCAAAAAGCTCGAAAAGGCCCGTTACCCCGGCGGCACGACCGTGACGATCGCGTGGAAGGACGAGCGCGGTTGGGAGTTCGTGGCGACGATCGACCTGCCCGCGACGGAAGGCTGGGCCGAGTTCCGGTTTGGCGCCAAGGTCCCCGGCGCGATGATCTTCTCCGCCACTTACCCACAGTTTGCGGGGCTCGCGCCGCTCTCCCCCGGCGGTGAGGCCGACCGCTTCGCCGCGCCGATCGAGAGCGGTATCGAGATCCGCAACCCCCTCGCGGCCCTCAAGAGAATGTATCAGGTCGACGATTTCTATCTGGGAGACATTCAGTATCCCTCGGGCCATGAGGCCATGCTGCCGCTGGTCGCGTATTACTCGCAGGCGGCGGGCGGCGGATTCGCGCTCTATGCCCGCGACGAGCTGTGGACCGAGCGCCTCTTCCGCCTGCTTCACTCGCGTCCCGCCGCGCCAAACGGCGTCCCCACGCTGGCCGTCACCGCCATGAACTGGGCGATCGATGGCCCGCGCGGAAACGAACCCGGCGAGTTCACGATCGATCGTCCCGTGCGCCTCGAGACGATGCCCTACGGCGATTGGGCCGCGGCCGGCGAGATCTACCGGCGATGGGCCGAGACGCAGCCCTTTGCGCAAAATCTCGTCGAGAAACGGCCCGAGTCGCGCCGGCGCATCTTCGAAAAGATGGGCGTCGGCGTCTTCGGTCTGTCGTCCAAGGTCGATCAGTCCGAATGGACGCGCGTGTTTCACGAGCTATTCACCGGTTTCGTGCCGGGCGACGGCGTGCTCTTCACCATGGGCTGGGACTTCGCCCCGAGCGGAACGGACTTCGGCGGCTACGACTACGCCTTCTATCAGGCGGGGTGGAACAAAAAGTACTGGATCCCCTTCCGTCCGGGTTTCACGCAGGCCATGCGCCAGGTCCGCGCGCGCGGCGACCTCGTTTATCCTTTCACGTTCGACATCTTCATGCACACGGGTTTCCCCGGTTGGACAGGCTGGCAGGGCACGCCCGCGTCGAGCGGCGACTTCGGCGCGCCGTGGATCGAAAATGCCATCGTCGGTTACTCGGGAAAGATCGATCCCTTGACCTTCGACATGGAAGGTGTGGACGGCGATGTTCACACCATATGCCCCGCCACATCCAAGACGCGCGATTTCATCGAGTGGCGGCGCAATCTGCTGGAGCACGAGGGCGACCTCGCGGCCGAACGCGTGATGGACGGCCTCTACTATGACATCCCCGTCACGCTGCTCGGCCAGTATTGCTTCGACCGGCTTGGAGGATTTTCGCACGACCACCCGCAGATGGGTTGGGGCCGGTTCATCACGCAGTCCGAACGCCGCATCTTCGAGCGCGCGGTGCAGGTCGATCCCGACTTCGGGTTCGGCATCGAAAACGTCACCGAGCCCTTCGTCGACTTCGTCGATTACTACCACCTCGGCGCGCCGGGCGATGGGCCCTTCCGCAACTCCGATGGCAAGTCGCCCGCCGACGCCCCCAAGTTCGTCAAACTCAACCGCCTGCTCATGGAAGGCTGGGCGCGCCAGATTCCGCTCATGGAATACGTCACGCACGCCTTCGGGCCCGTGCGCGTCGGCGGTAAGGTGCAGATTTCGGATGCGATCGGCGACGCGTGGTATTGGGTCGCCGCGTACAACTACATCAGCGGCGGACTGCTCGAACTGATTTACTACAACGAGCAGCCGGAGATCTTCGCCACCATTCGCCCCGAGGCCGTGTCGTGCCCCGGCGGATACCCGTGTTCCTATCTGACGGGGTGGATCGACCGACCGGGCCATCGCGGCTGGACGAAGGACAACCTGAAGGAGGCCGACCCAGAAAAGGTCGAGTTCCTGCGCCGGTGCGTCGAGCTGCGTCTCGCGCTCGGCAACCCGTGGCTGACGGCGGGCCGCATGCTGCCGCCGCCCGCGCTCGACCCCGTGCCGCCGCCCGCCACGTTCAGCTACGATTTCTATTCGTCCATCGCCGGACCCGCCCACGAGCACCGCGGCGACTGGCAGGCGCAGCCGGTGATCGTCTCGGCCTTCGCCGCGCCCGGCGATCCCAAGCGCGTCGCGCTCTTCGTCGCCAACGCGGGCGACGAAGCCATCGCGACCTCGCTGGTCTTCAAGGGCGAACGATACGGGCTCACCACGCCGGTGGGTGTGCGTGTCGCGCGCCCCGGCAGCGAACCCGGCGCAACCGTGCCCATTTCACCGGGGGCGCAAGGGATCTACCGAATCCCCCTCAACCTCGCGGCGCGGGATCTCATTCGAATCGAGTTGATCGTGAACTGACGAGTGCCGTGCGGCACAGGGCAAACGCATCTAAATCCGGGTCTTGCCGGACCTGTTCCCTCTCGTGGCGGCTGTTTTCGTCTTTTTCGCGTTCCTCTCCCGTTCCCGCCGCGAGTGACGAATGATTTCGTCGGCGTACTTCCGAGCCAGTTCCATGAACCGGTTGTAGCCGTCGATGGCGCGTTGAAGGTCGGGCACCTCGTCCCGGTGGACATATCGGACCACGTTGCGCCCGTCCTGCCACGTTTGATGGTTGAAATGGTCGCGGCCCTTCATGGGACAGA
>CAZPJD010000165.1:0-55769 GCA_964586775.1 uncultured bacterium
GTGGTCGCGTCCTTGCGAAGGGCAAAGCGCTCGTAGTGCGTCTGCCGGTCGAGCGCGGCGTGGGCCCGCTCCACTTCGGTCGCGTATTTGCGCCGCCGCGTGTCTTCCTCGCGCATCTCGGCGCGCCGGTCGCGGCGGTCCTTCTCGAACGCTTTTTGCGTCTGGGGCGTGCGCGAGCCGAACTCGGGATCACCGCGAAAACGGATCGCCTCGACGAGGATGAGCACGTAAAGGACCTGGAAGGTCTCGGTGAGCGACAGGTTGCTGCGTGCGACGATCTGCCCCACCGAACGTTTGCCGTTGATGAGCGTGGTGAACTTCATCTCCGACGGCAGGAGCCCCGAGGCCGACGCGAGCGCCTGCCCATCGGCTTTGGAGAGCAGGCGGCGGTTCTTGTAGTCGTTGAAGAAGCCTTCGAGGCGCGTGAGCGGATAGAACCGGCGCACGCCCTGATAGATGAGACGCAGCGGGTCGATCCGCACGGCGATGTTCTGGTCGAGATCGAAGCGCCCGGGCCGGAATCGGTACTGGCCGTAATCCCACGAAAAGACCGAGAGCACCTTGTCGAAGATGTGCTCCTGCAAACCGCGATACAGGTCGTGAGGCGAGATCGCGCCCATGCCGAGCAGCACCTCGCCGTGGCCTTTGCCCGAGTCGATCATCTTTTCGAGCGACGAATTGAACTGCGCGACGTTGATGAAATGCCGCGCCACGAGAAAGCGACCCAGGCTGTCGTTGCTCTGATTGCTGGTGACGAAGACCGGTACGCCGTCGCGGAAGTAGACGACCTTGCTGACCTTTTCGCGATCGACGCGCAGCGCGCCGGTGCGCTTGTACTTGAAGAGCGTGAACAGCAGCTTGGGGAACGGCGTATCGGCCAGCGACCCTTCGACGAATCCGCGCCGGCTCGGCTCCTCGGCGGGGCGCACCTGTTCGCGCACGGCGGGTGGCGGCACGATCTCGCGGGGCGTTTCGACCGCCGGCCTCGGCGCGCTCGCCGCCGGTTCGACCGGCTCGGCGAACACGTCGACCGCGCTTGGTTCGAACGCCGGTTCATCGCCAATCTCGCCGAGCAGCTCGTCGATGAGCCGCTCGATCTCGGCGACGTTCACGGGTTTGTCCGTGTAGGCATCGACCCCGTATTTGGTGCGCTGCTCGTATTGCTGCTTGAACTGCTTGTAAACGCTCGACATCAAGATGACGCGCACGTCGTTGCCCGTCGCGCCGTTTTTGATCGCCTGCGTGACCTTGAGGCCCGTCATGCCGGGCAGCAGGGCGTCGAGGATCATCAGATGGGGGCGGATCTGGGCGTACTGCGCCACCACGTCGCGCCCATTCTTGAGCCACGTGACCTTGAGCCCCTTCGCCGTGAGCAGGTCGCTCAGCACCTCGAACTCGGCGTAGTTGCTCTCTCCGACCAGAACGCGTTTGGTCATGTCGTGACGAAGGCCAGTGGCCTCTCCAGCATCCCCGTCTGCAACCGTCGTTTACGCAAATTCCCCAAGCGGATCATGGGATTCTATGTCCTCTTTTCCCATTTTTCCACCACCGCAGCCGCCAGCAGCGGAAACAGAATTTCGTGGTGGCCGGTCAGGTGGCAGCCCCATCCGCCGGATGCCGTCGGCCGCGTCACCACATTCGTGATCGGACGGTAGTGACGCAGGAAATCCATGTTGACCGTCGTGATCCGTGCAAGCGCCGCGCCGGTGTTTCGCGCCGCCGAAACGGCCTTCAGAAACACCTCGGGCATCACGACCGCCGATCCCAAATTCAGGTACACGCCGCCATCGAGATTGGCCACCAAAGCGATGAACCGCGAAAAATCGCGGCCCGCCAGCGCTCCGAGCTTCGCGAAGTCGAGCTCGGGCGCGAGGTGCGTGACGTCGGTGCCGATCGCCACGTGCGCCGTGACGGGCACATCCCGCGCCACGCACGCCGCCGTCAGGCAGGTCGCAGCGTGGGGGGCGTCCATGGTGACGAGCCCGCGCCCCACCGACTCGGCGAGGCCCCATCCGTTGCGCGCGCCGTCGTCGACGAAGCGGGCGAAATCGCGTCCGGTTTCGAGCGTGATGCCAAAACTGCCGTCGGCGAGCGCCTCGGCGACGTCCTCGCTGGTGCGCCCCACGGTGGCGAGTTCGTAGTCATGCACCAGCACCGCGCCGTTGTATGAGACGGAGGTGACGAGGCCGCGGTCGATGAGATCGATGACGACGGGGGTGAGCCCGACCTTCACCACGTGCGCACCCATGCCCAGCATCACGGGTCGCCCCGCGCGGCGCGCATCGACAATGGCGTCGACCACGCGGCGCAGGTCGCGCGCGGCGAGCTGGTCGGGCAGGGCGTCGAACCAGTCGGCGAAGCTGCGCCCCGACACGTGCGGGCGACCGAGCTGCTCGGCCTCGACGAGGCTCTTGCGATCGCCGATGGACTTGCGTCGAAGACGCGAAAAGTCGAATTCGCCGGTCATCGAGCGCGCCCCGCGGCCTGCTCGACGAGGTCGCAGATCAGGTGACCGAGTGTGATGTGCGCCTGTTGGATGATCGGCGTCTCGTCGCTTGGAACCACGAAGCACATGTCGCACAGCGCCGTCATGCGCCCGCCGCCGCGCCCGGTGAGGCCGACGGTCGAAAGCCCCATCTCGCGCGCGGCCTCGAGGGCGGCGATCACATTGGCGCTGTTGCCGCTGGTGGAGATGCCGATCGCCACGTCGCCCGCGCGGCCCAGCGCTCGGAGCGGACGCTCGAAGACGCGCTCGAAGCCGTAGTCGTTGGCGATGGCGGTGAGCGCCGAGGTGTCGGTGGTGAGCGCGACGGCCGCCAGCGGCGCGCGCTCGCGCAGGTAGCGCCCGGTCAGCTCGGCCGCGAGGTGCTGCGCGTCGGCCGCGCTGCCGCCGTTGCCGAAGAACAGCGCCTTGCCGCCCGCCGCGAGCGAGAGCGAGACGAGATCGGCGACGCGCACGACATCCGGCGCGCACGCGTCGAAAAAGGCGCGCAACACGTCGGCGCTTCGCGCGGCGAAAAGGCGCACTTCGTCGGCCCGCGTGTCGTCCACGACCCCTCCTCGATTCGAGGCAAACCGGCAAGTTTTCGAGGGAAACGACGTGGCGGAAAAATACGGCGCGGCCCGCCGAGCGTCAAGCTCGGCGGGGGAACGACGTTACCCGGGCGGAATCTCCACGTCGAATTTGAAGCTGCACGCATACGCGTCCTGTCGCTCGATGCCGTCACCGGTCGCCGCATCCACGACGCACCCGTCGCTCAACTTGCCCAGGTAGAAACTCAACGTGAACGTCGCGGCGACGGGGCCGGAGTCGACGCTTCGGCTCTGGAGCGTGAACACGTCCTCGCCGTCAATTTGCACCAGGCACGAGTCGGCGGACTGGCCGTCGAAGACGTGCATCAAATACCGATCGCCAAATACCGGAGCGACCCGCACGCGGGCTTCGCCCACCGTTCCATCGGGATCCGCGCGCGCGGCGACCACCTCGACGCGAAGCCCCATCGACAGACAAGTGTCGGCCGGACCGTGCGTCACAGTCGTCTCGGGATAGTAATCCGTCAACTCGTTGCCGAGCGGCGCGCATTCGGCCCGGTGCCAGGGGCACGAGTCGTCGCTTTCGTCCCCGTTTTTCTCCGAGCATCCCGCGAACGCCGCGAGGAGAAACATGACGCATGCCGCCCATGGAGCGAGTCGGAACGCGCGTGGCATGGGGAAGTTCGACATCACGGCGCGGGCTCCGGGCAGGGATCGTCGGGAGGCCAGGGCAACGACGAGATCGAGATCCCGCAGACCGGCGGCACATATTCGCCGCACTCGAACGCGTCCGTCCCATCGTAAATGCTGATCGAGATCGTCGCGCTGCAATACCGTTCGTCGACGATCACCACGGCCTCGGTCTGGTCCGCCGCCTCGAGATAGCAGTGCCCGAATCGGCGATCGCCCGTTTCGATGTAGTAGGGTCCGCCGCCCGTCACCGAAAAACGAACGCGCGCTTCGAGCCGCGTCCGGTCGGATGTGAACTGCGCGTCCAGCACGGTGACGTCGATTCCGAGATCGGAGCAGTGATCGACGCTCTGGGTGAGCACCTCGTAATCCTGAACATCGAGCGAATCCGTCATGGGCGGCATCGAGGAGCACTCGACCAGAGGTTCGCAGGTCGAGCCGCTCGAATCGTCCTCGTCGTCGTCCATGGCGTCGTCCCCGCATCCGGCAATTCCGATCCCTATCGCCATCGTCGCACACGCGACGGCGGCCCAAACGAATCCAAGGACAAACAGTTTTCTCATGAGGGAGTCCAGTTGCACTCGAAGACATTCGGCCATTCGAGCCCCGTCACGTTGAAGGCGCAGACGAAAGGACCGACGTCGGTGCAGGATTGCGGCCCCGGCGCGATGTGGAGCACGACCAGAAACTCATCTTGGCAGGCGACATGGAGTGATGCCGCAAACGTCGCGTCGTGCGTCCCATCGACCGTCTCGTAGCACTCGATGTGGTCCGCCCCGAGAGACCGGAGGAAATACGGACCGCCGTTATCAAAGGTCACTCTCAACTCGGCGACAACCCAAATCCAGTCCGCGGTCAAACCGACCTTCGGGACCGAGATGTGAATCCCCTGAGCCTCGCAATCCTCTTCGCCGACGAGATCGTAGCCTTCGAACTCCCACAAACCCAGCGCGGGGCTGTCAACGCACTCCTCGATGGTCGTGCAGTAATCGTCATCATCGTCGTCGTCATCGTCGTCGCCGCATGACGCGCCCAATAGAATGACGATCAACGCCGCCGCGATGAGAGGCCCGAACGCCAGACAGCCGTGAATCCAACCGGTTCGATGCGATCCCATGCGCCAAACTTTCCAGCGGTTTTATGTCGATCAACCCGGGAAAGCCCGATTGGATTCAGCTTATCACAGATGTCGTTTCCTCGCACAAAAGTTTTTCTCAACGTCGTCGAGGACGCCCCGCCGCGTGCACCCGAAGGTCTCCCGGTCGCAGTTGGACGGGCAGCCAGAGACCAACAACCAACAACCAACAACCAAAACCCAAAAACCAGAAACCAACAACCCTCAGCGCAGCATCGTCTCGATCGTCTGCATGAAGGTGCCGACGTCCTTGGAGTATTCCATCGCGCCCTCGGTGCGCACGTAGCCCTTGGCCACCGCCTCGACGAGCGGCGCCTGATTGGTCAGCACCTTGAACGCGCCTTCGATGTCGGGAAAGATCATGTGCACGAAGGGGCGACGGCGCCCGTACTGGCCGCGGCCCGATTTCGTCTTGCCGGCCTTGACGCGCAGGTAGGCCGCGGGCCCGCCGTTCTCCACCGTCCACTGGTAGATGCGCTCGGGCTGCAACTGTGTCCAGTGGCGCATCTCCTCATGACCCGCCCGGTTGAGTTGCGAGAGCGCGGCGGTGATCATGTAGAGCACCATCTTGACCTTCAGACCCTGCCAGTACGGCGTCTTGGGGATGTTGTTGGGGTCGAGGATCTTGAGCTCGAGCAGCAGCGGCAGCACGCGCAGCACGATGTCGAGCCGGTAGAGCGGCGTGATCTTCGGCAGGTATGCGCCGCCCATCTTGCCCGCGAAAAAGCCGTTGAGCCCGTCGTGCGTGGCGAACTCGAAGACGAGGGTGGCGTCGCGTCGGTTGACGCCGAACTCCACGTCGAGCGCGCCGTTGTAAAAGACGAGGCGCGTGCCCAGTTCGTCGTCGCCCTTCACGCAGAACTGCACCACCGCGTTCATCTTGTAATAGAGCTTGTCGAAGACCTGCGTGTGCTCGGTGCGCAGCACCTTGGCGAGCGGAAGCGCGCAGCGCAGGTACAGGGTCGATTTCATACGGTCGGCGTCCATGGATGGCTCCGCTGTTTGCCGGTCTTTGGTCGAGGGTCTTTGGTCCCCGAAGTCCCCTCACCCCCGGCCCCTCTCCCATCCGATGGGAGAGGGGAGGCGTGAGAAGCAAGCCGGGGTGAGGGATCTACACCTCGTCTTCCCAGTTCTCGTCGGCCTCGAAGTCGGCCTTCATGACCTCGGCGATCGTCTCCTCGATGCCGTCGGCGTCGATCTTGTGCATATGCTGCAAATCCTCGGGCGAGCCGTGGGGGCTGAAACGGTCCTGCATGCCCAAGCGGCGCAAAACGCATCCCTTGCCCGACTCGGCGATGATCTCGGCGACCGCGCTGCCCAGTCCGCCCAGCACATTGTGGTCCTCGGCGGTGATGATGCGGCGCGTGTCCATCAGCGCGCTCATGATCGCGTCGCGGTCGATCGGCTTGATCGTGTGCATGTCCAGCACGCGCACGGCGAGGCCCCGCGCCCGGGCGCGGTCCGACGCGTCGCACGCTTCCAGCACGGACGGGCCGCACGCGATGACCGTGCAGTCGGTGCCCTCGCGAAGCTGGATCGCCTTGCCGATCTCCCAGTCGAAGTCGAGGTTCTTCCACAGCGGAGGCTCGAAGCTGCGGCCGATGCGCACGTAGCACGGGCCGTCGTGATCGATGACCGCGGCGGTGGCCTTGGCCGTCTCGAAGGCGTCGGCCGGCACGATGACCGTCATGCCCGCGATGGCGCGCATCACGGCGAGATCCTCGGTGCAGTGGTGCGTGGTGCCCGCCGGGCCGAAGCTGGTGCCCGAGTGCGTGGCGATGATTTTGACGTTGCGCTTGTTGTAGCAGATGTCGGTGCGCACGTGCTCGGCGCAGCGCAGCGCGGCGAACGCGGCGAAGGTGGAGACGACGGGGATGAGCCCCGATTCGGCGAGGCCCGAGGCCCAGCCCATCATGTTCGTCTCCATGATGCCGAAGTTGAAGAAACGGTCGGCGTGCTTCTTCTGAAAGGTGCCGATCTTGGTCGAGCCGGCCAGGTCCGCGGTGAGCGCGACGATCTTGGGATTTTCCGATCCCAGGCGGGTGAGCACCTCGCCGTAGATCTCGCCCTGCGTCATATGGTCGGCATCGTCGATGTTCCAGGTGAGTCCGATTGCCATGGAGTGTCTCCTCAGCCTTTTTGCAGGGCCGCGAGGGCCTTGGCCGCGAGTTCGTTGTCGAGTCCGCCGTAGTGCCACTTGGGCTGATTTTCCATGAAATCGACGCCCTTGCCCTTGACGGTGTCGCAGATGATGCACGACGGGCGTTCGGTTTCGGCGGCGGCGTTTTCGATGGCCGCGCACAGCTGCGTGAAGTCGTGGCCGTCGATGCGCTGCACGTACCAACCGAAGGCCTCGATCTTCTTGTCGATCGGCTCGAGGTTCATGATCTGCGAGGTGAAGCCGTCGATGGTGAGCTTGTTGAAATCGACGAACACCGTGGCGTTGGTGATCTTGAACTGCGCGCCCGACAGGAACGCCTCCCACGTGGTGCCCTCGTGCAGCTCGCCGTCGGAGATGACGATGTAGGTGTGCCACTTCCGCCCGGTCAGCCGCGCGCCGTGGGCGAAGCCAAGACCGATGGCGAATCCGTGCGCCAACGAGCCGGTCGAGGCGTCCACGCCCGGCACCTTGTGGCGGTCGAGGTGCATACCGAAGATCGACTCGGTCTTGTTGAACTTTTCGAGTTTCTTCTCGTCGAAAAAGCCCATGTCGCCCAGCAGCGTGGCGTGGCCGATGCCGCCATGTCCCTTGGAGAGTACGAAGCGGTCGCGCTCCTCCCACTTGGGATTTTTCGGATCGACGCGCATGTATTTGTGGTAGAGCGCGACAAGGATGTCGGTCTGGGAGAAGCTGCCGCCCAGATGCCCGCCGCCGCTCTTTTCGGTGACGTGAATGATCTTTTCGCGGACGCGCTTCGCGATCTCGGTGAGCCGCCGCGCCTCGGAGTCGCTCAGCCGGCCGGCCGCTGCCTCCGCTTGTGTCGCCGCCATTTCGGTCCCCCAAACGATCCAGGAAGGTGAGTCGTTTCCGGCGGACCCGGCGTCCGCCGGACAAATGGCACCGCGCCCCCGGGGCGCGAGCCTCTACATGAGTCGTCCGGGGCTCGAACCCGGGACCTACGGATTAAAAGTCCGTTGCTCTACCAACTGAGCTAACGACCCCCACGCCCTCGAAATATCCCCCGCGCAAGGCGCGCCCATGATCGGGAAATCGCCCCGGTTGTCAAGTTTTTCGGGGGTTTTCAACGAGGTTCGGAATCGTCGTCAGTGGCACCGGCAGGAGTCTCCGCGCCGGTTTGATTCGAGGCCGGGGCGTCGATGAGACCAAGTCGCACCAGTTCCCTGAGCAGTCGTGCCTTGTCCACGGGTTTGACGATGAAGCCGTCGCAGCCATCGTTGATGGAGGCAAGAACACGGCGGCGATCCGAAAGCGCGGAAACCATCAGAATCTTCGCGCCGTTCTCCCGCGCAACGCCCGCCGTGTTTTCGGCCTGACGAATGGTCTCAAGAGCCGTGAGACCATCCCCGTCCGGCATGCCGATGTCCAGGCAGACAAGATCGTACGGTTCTTGGGCCTTCAGTGACATGCGAACCGCGTGAATCGCTTCGCGGCCCGTCACCGCGACGTGCGCCGGGCCGAAGGGGCGCAGGAACTCGATCAGCAGAATTCGACAAACAAAGTCGTCTTCGGCCAAGAGTATTTTCATGGTTTCACCATCGGTTCCCCGTCGAGAGAGGCCACGACTCGCCCGCACTGCGGGTGAGTTCCGGATGCGATCGAAATCCATGCCATCCCGATGTATTTATCGGGAGTTTGCATGAAGATCTCAACGGCCATTTTCGCCACCCGTCGCCCGGGAAGCGATCGGAACCGCCGCCACGCCGCCCTTGGCACGCACGGGCCGCCACTGCTAGATTCGCGGCATCGCGAATGAACGCGAAGGGGGAATGGGGCATGGCACGGGTGGAGAAGTCGTTCACGATTCCCGCGGCGCCCGACGAGGTGTGCGCGGCGATGCGAAACCCAAAGCTGATCGAGGAAGACGAAAAGTCGCGCGAGAGCCTGTCGGTCGACATCAAGGACGCGAAGAAGACCGATACCGAGCACCACTACGACATCACGACGGTCACCTACTACCGCACCGTCACCGGCACCGACAAAACGCGCACCGAGCAGAACTTCATCTCGGTGAAGTGGGATATCAAAGCGCGCCGGTGCACGTGGAGCTGGTCGGGCACCAACGAGTTCGCCAAGCGCGTGAAGATCGAGGGTTCGTATACGGTCGTGCCCAAGGGCGCGGCGTCGGACATCGTGCTCGTCGCCGACATCGACGTGAGCGTGCCGCTGGTCGGCAAGGTGATTTCCAAGCGCGTCGCCGACATGTTCGCGTCCGAGTGGCCCAAGTACGCCGAGATCGTCAAGCGTTTCGCCAAAGCCTGACCCGGCGCGTTCGTTCCGGCGGCCGATGGCCGCCGCGAGGCCCACATGCGTCTTTCGATCCCGCCCGAAATTCCGGCGCGCGCCCGCGATCTTGCCGCGCGGATCGCCGCCGGCGTGCAATCCTTCATCGACGAACGCACCACCGACGCCGTGGAGCGCGCGACGCTGCGCCTGTGGGGCATGGACGGCGTGGACGGCGCGGGCGTGCCGCTGCCCAACGTGGTGATCGACCGGCTGCGCGGTGTGCTCGATCGCGGCGCGTGCCGCCCCGTGGCGGCGGCGATGAGCGAGACGGGATGGGAGATCGGCCGCCTCGGCGAGGCGATCGCGGCGGGGACAATCGACATCGCGGCATACGCCGACGCGCCCTACGACACGTGGCGGCCCGTGGCCGACCGGCTGACGGACGCGGCGCTGCGCGACATCGACGACGCGGCGGCGCGGCGACGCGCCCTGCGCGAGGGCGCGGGCGATCCGCCTTGGCCGTGGCTCTACGTCATCGTCGCGACGGGCAACATTTACGAAGACATCACGCAGGCCGTCATGGCCGCGCGCCAGGGCGCGGACATCGTCGCGGTGATCCGCAGCACGGGCCAGTCGCTGCTCGACTACGTGCCGCACGGCGCGACCACCGAGGGTTTCGGCGGCACCTACGCCACGCGCGAAAACTTCCGCCTCATGCGCGCGGCGCTCGATGACACGTCGCGCGAGGTCGGCCGCTACATCCGCCTCGTCAACTACGCGTCGGGGCTGTGCATGCCCGAGATCGCGGCGCTGGGTGCCGTCGAGCGTCTCGACATGATGCTCAACGACTGCATGTACGGCATCCTGTTTCGCGATATCAATCCGCACCGCACCTTCGTCGATCAATACGCGTCGCGGCTCATTTCCGCACGCGCCGACATCATCATCAACACCGGCGAGGACAACTATCTGACCACCGCCGACGCCGTGGACGCGGCGCACACCGTGCTCGCGTCGTGCCTGCTCAACGAGCGTTTCGCGAAGCTCGCGGGGATGCCCGAGCGACTGATGGGGCTCGGCCACGCGTTCGAGATCGACCCCGAACGTCCCGGCTCGTTGACGACCGAGATCGCGCACGCGCTGCTGCTGCGCGCCGTGTTTCCCGAGCACCCGCTCAAGTACATGCCGCCCACCAAGCACATGACCGGCGACATTTTCCGCGGCTATCAGATGAACGCGTACTTCAACCTCGTCGGCGCGTTGACCGGCCAGGGCATCCAGCTCCTCGGCATGCTGACCGAGGCGATGCACACGCCCTATCTTCAGGACCGGGCGCTCGCGATCCGAAACGCGAAGTACGCGTTCGCCGCGACGCGGGGCATGGCGGATTCGCTGGAACTGCGCGCGGATGGCGAAATCGCGACGCGGGCGGGCGAGGTGCTGGGCCGCGCGATCGAGATGCTTGAAGAAATCGCGCGCATCGGGCTCTTCGAGGCGATCGCGCGCGGCATGTTCGCCGAGATCAAACGCCCCGAGACGGGCGGCAAGGGCGGGGCGGGCGTCTTCGTGAAGCACGCGGACTACGCCAACCCGCTGATGGTGCGGCTGCGACCGGGCTGAGCGCGCAAAACACGGCGCAAGAGCCCGAGCCCATTCGGTGTGAACCTCACTGCTCTTCCATTCTGAAACGCGCGAAATTCAAGACATAACGCCGTTTTGTAATCGTCATTAAAGATTTTTTCAGAACCACCGGTTAGTTCTTGGAGGTTTTCATAATGTGCCACGTGGATTTGCGGAGGATGCCATGTCGTTTGTGCGTGGGCTTGGGTATGCGCTCGTCGCGATGGCGATTCTCATCGCGGGCGCGGTCGGGTGGTTCTTTTGGTCGTTTCCGCGCGTCTACGACGTCGCGCCGGTGAAAGCGTCCAGCGACCCCGTGGTCGTCGAACGTGGTCGCTACCTCGCGAACACCGTGCTCTCGTGCATGGACTGTCATTCGACGCGCGACTGGACGAAATACTCCGCGCCCATCACGCCCGGCACATTCGGCAAGGGCGGCGATGTCTTCGACGCGTCGATGGGTCTGCCGGGCGAGATCCACGCGCGCAACATCACGCCCGCGGGGATTGGTTCGTGGACCGACGAGCAGATCGCGCGCGTCATCACCACCGGCGTCAACCGCGACGGCAAGGCGATCTTCCCCCTGATGCCCTACATGGCTTACCGCTTCCTCGACAACGACGACCTCACCGCGGTCATCTCGTACCTGCGAACGATCGCGCCGATCGACAACGCGGTGCCCGAAGGCCACATCGACTTTCCGATGAACCTCATCGTGCGCACGATTCCTCAGCCGCCCGCTCCGCTGCCGAAGCCCAATCCCGCGGACACGATCGCCTACGGCAAGTACCTGGTCACCGTCGGTGCCTGCGCCGAGTGCCATACGCCGTCGGATCACGGCAAGCCCCTTCCCGGCATGGACTTCGCCGGCGGCGCCGAATTCAAGATGCCGACGGGCGCGATCATGCGCACGGCCAACATCACGCCCGACAAAGAAACCGGCATCGGCCAGTTGACGCGCGAGCAGTTCGTCGCGCGGTTCAAGGCGTTCGAGAGCGACGACGCGAAAAATCGCCCCGTCGGTCCGAACGACCCGCAGACCCTCATGCCTTGGACGCTTTACGCGGGCATGACGGAGCAGGATCTGGGCGCGATGTACGACTACCTGCTCACCCTGAACGCCGTGAACAACCGCGTGCAGACCTACACCCCGCCGCCGGGGAAGTGAACGCGGGCGGTTTTTTGGTTTTTGGTTGTTGGTTGTTGGTTTTCGGCGAAGCCGGCACCGACGGCGACGGGCGTTTGGTCGGTTGACGACGGCCACCCGGGGCCGACATCATGCCGGTATGACGTTCTCCAACGAGCCTCTGGCACCGTCACCGGCGGTGCTTCTTGGCCGCCTGCCGGTCATTCTGATTTGTCTTGCCCTCGCCGTGTTCGCGGCGTCGTGCTCGTGCGGGGGTGATACGTCGAATAGCTCGGAACCTGACGGCGCGGATGACGATTCGAGCGTCGGCGACGACGACACGGACGACGACGACATTGGCGACGACGACGCGGACGACGACTCGGGCATCGACGATGACGTGGACGACGATTCGGCGGACGACGACACCGAGCCCGCTCCGCCGTGGGTCGAGCCCACGCAGCCCCTTCGCGAGGACATTTCACTCGATGGAACGTGGCTGTTCACGCCCGAGGGTTATGCCGAGCGCGAGGTCGGCGTCCCCTGCCACTGGGAAGCCATCGACGAGTGGGACGGGTGGGAAGCGTTCACCTGCCCCGAATACCTCGCGGGCACGCCCGACGAGCACGTGTCGATCATCGAAGGCCAAAACTGGGAAGACCGCGCAATCAAACGTGGCACCTATCGCCGCGCGGTGACGCTCGACAAACCCTGGCCGGTGGTGCAAGCGGTTTTCGAGGCGATCCACCACGCGGGCGAGGTCTGGTGGAACGACGCGCCCGTGGGCGAAACGGTCGGCGCGTATCGCCCCGCGACCTTCGACGCATCGGCCGTCGCGCACGAGGGCGAAAACGAACTGCGCGTCGAGCTGGAGGACGGCCACGCGCTGCTCGGCCCCGACGGCATGACGCGCTGGCCCGCAGGGTACTACGCCCACAACAGTATCACCGGGCTATATCGATCGGTCACGCTGCAACTGCGTCCCGAGATCGTCATCGAAGACGTCTTCCTCGTGCCCTCGACGCGCCGCGAGGATCTGACGATCCAGGCGACGATCCGCAACACGCGCGCCGTGCAAACGAGCGTGTGGGTGTTGGGCCGCGCGATGGATGCGGACGGCGTGCTCGCGATGGAATCGCCCGCGACGCGCGTCGCAATACCTGCCGGAGAAGCGCGCGAGGTGGTCATCGTCGCGCCCTTCGCAGATGCGCGGTGGTGGTGGCCGACCGATCCGCACCTTTACACGTGGCGCACGCTGCTGGTCGACGAATACGGCGCGCCTATCGACCTGCGCGAGGACCGGTTCGGCTTTCGCGAGGTGTGGATCGAGGGGGGCCGATACAAACTGAACGGCGAGACGATGAACCTGATCGGCGACTCGATCGACGATCAAGCTTCGCGCCCGCGCTACTGGGGTCCGCAGTATTGGGATTGCGACACCGCGCCCGCGACCATCGAACGCATCAAGGATCTGTATTTCAACGTCGTTCGCTTTCATCAAGCGCCGCCGCCGGACTGCGTGTACGACATGCTCGACGAGGCGGGCCTGCTCGTGATTCCCGAGTCGCCCGTCTACGCGCGCATCGACATCATGCCGCCGTTTTTCTGGAAACCGCTCTACGTCGAGAACTCGTGGATTTGGATCGGCGAGTGGGCGCGTCGGCTGCGCAACCATCCGTCGATCGTGATGTGGTCGGTGGAAAACGAGATGTTCATGTACGCCTTCCCGCTCTCGCCGCAGCAGGCATATTCGTTGGGCGTGCCCGCGCGCGCGGCGGATACGATCGTGCGTCCCGACGGCCCGACCACGCCGCGCCCGATCAACTGGGACGGCGACACGTCGTTCTTCCGCAACTTCTTCGGGATGACTCCCGAGACGATCAACTGGCACTACCCCGCCGGGCCGAATCTGACGATCACGCCCGACAACGAGTGGTACGACGACGCGATCGCCAACTTCGAGCCGTACAAATTCGACGACGTGCCCACCGGCGTGGGCGAGACGATGGACGTGCGCCGCCCCATCGACAGCCCGCACACCCCCGATCAGCAAAAGGCCATGCAAGGCATCGCGGTGCGCGCGCTGCGCTATCTGGGTTATTCCGACATTCGCCCCTACAAGCTCAACTGGACGTGGCATATCTACCGGCCCGACGGGTCGGAGCACCCCGTCGGCCCGTGGTATCACTCGCTCTTCACGCAGGAGCAAAAGGACCACCTGCTCGAAATCATCCGCGACTCGTATCATCCGATCGCGGCGATCGACGTGGATTACACGCGCGTGCCGACGAACGCCGATGGCACGCAGGGGCCCGTCGACATCGCGGCGGGGTCGGGTGTGTCGCGCAAACTCGCCGTGTTCAACGACTCGTTTCTGCCGGGTCGCGACCAGACGCTGCGCTGGACCGTAACCGACGAAACGGCGAGCGTGGAGCTTGCGTCGGACGAGACCGAGCTGTCGATCGAGCACGGCAATCAGGCCGGGGCGACGGTGGCGTTCACCGCGCCGGCGGCGGGGCACGACGTGACGCTTCGGATCGAGTCGGAGATGGACGGATTGCCGCAGGGCGTCTACGAGATCGAGTACGCGTTCGTCACGACGCCGTGACGAAAACCTTCACGCGGGCGGAATGGGCATGAGCGGATTCGCGGGACCGATTCGGGAATTGGTGGAGCAGCTCGCGCGGCTGCCGGGTATCGGCGAAAAGACGGCGACGCGCCTCGCCTATCACATCCTCAAGATGAATGCCGAGGACGCGCGTCGGCTCGCCGGGGCGATCACGGGCGTCAAGGAACGCATCGCGCTGTGCGAGCGGTGCTTCCAGCTCACCGACATCCAGCCGTGCGAGATCTGCCGCGACCCGAATCGCGACCACGCCACGGTGTGCGTGGTCGAGCAGCCGCCCGACGTGGCCGCCTTCGAAAAGACGGGCCAATACCGCGGCGTTTATCACGTGCTGCACGGCACGCTCTCGCCGCTCGACGACATCGGCCCCGAGGCGCTGCGTCTGGCGGAGCTGGTCGAGCGCGTGAAAAGCGGCGAAGTGACCGAAATCGTGCTCGCCACGAATCCCAACAAAGAGGGCGAGTCGACGGCGCACTACATCGCCGAGGTGCTGCACGAAATGCCGGTGCGCGTGACGCGCATCGCGCACGGCGTGCCCGTCGGCAGCGAGGTCGAGTACGCCGACGCGGTCACGCTCGGCCTCGCGATGAAAGGCCGGCGGGAGTTCTAGGCTTCACCTTGCGGACGAGGCGGCCCCGTTGGGAGTGTCACACGTCGCTCGTGGAGGTACGTCATGAGCGCCTCGAAGCGGTTTCGCGTCGCGTTGTTTGTCATTCTCGGTATCGCCGCCGCGCTCGCCGTCGTGGCCGCGGGTTTCGCGGTCCCCTGGGTGCGCCGTCCGCCGATCACGCCCGCCGAGGCCGACGCCGCGCTCGCCGACTACGCGAAGATCGTCGATCGTATGGCCGCGCTGACGCCCGAGGACCGCGCGGCGATCGACGCGCTGCTCGCGCGGTGGACGCCCCGCATCGAGGCCGCAACGTCGCCCCTGCGCGTCGAGACCGACTGCCCCATCCTGCCGGACGATTTCGGCCCCGCCACGACGCCGTTTCTGGCCGATGCGCGAGTGCTGTCCGACGCGATGGCGGCGATCGTCGATGACGGATTCGTGCTGCGCCAACTCGCGACGCCGGAAGCGGACGTGATCAACTACACGCCGGTCCGAGAATGGATGCGCTGGGAGGGCGCGCTCGCGATTCTCGACGCGCGGGCCGGCGATACGCCCGGCGCGGCGAAGAGGATCGAGCGGCTGGCGCGCGCGACCGAGGGTGTCGTCGGCACGCCGATTCTCATCCACGTGCTCATGGCGACGGCGATGGATGGCATCGCGGATCTCGCGCTGCTGGCCTCTGCGCCGCGCCTGGATGTGGCAACCCTCGATGCGATCGCGAAGTCGCGGCGCTCGCGCACGAAGTACGACGCGGCCTTTCGCGACGCGGTGGCGACGGAGGCCGTCTGGCTGACGCGCCAACTCGAGTCCGTCGATCCGGGGTTGGCGAATGTCGATCCGGATTCCTCGCCCGCGCGCAAATTCGCGATGCGGACGCTATTCGCCGTCAACCCCCGCCGGGCTCTCGCGCGGGAGCGCGACGTCTATTTGTTCATCACGCGGGAGTACCTGGCGCATCTCGACGAGGACATCCTGTCCGGCGCCGATCCGCTCCGGCGCCTTCAGGAGCGTGGTGTGCGTTCCGTTGTGGCGGAGTCGGCGTGGCCGAACATGCCGTTGTTGCGCGCGAAGGTGCTCGATCGACAGAAGCGGTTCGACGCGGTCACGTCGTTCGTCGAGCGCCTCGCCGCGAGCGGACCGGGCGGCCTCGGCGCGCACACTTTTCCCTACGACGCCGATCACGAAATCTGGATCGACGGCCAGGCGGTGTGCGTGAAGTGAGTTGTGGGTGGCGCAGCGCCGTGCGCGTCACAGATCGCCGAACGGCAGCGCCGTGACGCCAGGGGCGAGCGGCAGACGCACCGAACCCGTGTGCACGACGTAGCCGGGGAGTGCGGCGTCGCCGAGGTCGTCGCGAAACGCGCGGATTCCCGCGGCCATTTCGGGCCTGGGCGTTGCCGAAGTCTTGACCTCGATCGGCACGAGTCCCCGCCCGGTCTCGACGACGAAATCGACCTCGCGTCCCGTCGATGTGCGCCAGAACCAGATGCGTCCGTCGATTCCGCGATGCGTCAGGCTCTTGAGAATTTCCGAAAACACCGCCGTCTCGAAGATCGCGCCGGCCATCGGTCCAGATGCGGCGTGCTCGGCGTCGCGCAGCCCGACGAGACGGCAGAGCGTCCCGGTGTCGGTGAAATACACCTTGGGCGTTTTCACGAGCCGCTTGCCGATGTTGGCAAAGTACGGACGCACGACGACGATCAGAAACGATGTTTCGAGGATGGACAGCCACGTCTTGGCGGTGTTCAGCGCGACGCCGATGTCCCGCGCCACGTCCGCGAGGTTGAGCAGGCTCGCGCTGCGGGCGGCGATCACGCGCAGGAAGTTCTGAAACAACCCGAGATCGCCCACCTGACGCAGCAGGCGCACGTCGCGCTCGATGTAGGTCTGCACGTAGCTCGAATGCCAAAGCGCCGCGTCGCGCCTCCGATTCGCGACGAGCTCGGGAAAAGCTCCGCGCACGAGTTCCTTCCAAAGCGTGCGTGGGGCGATGGCGGCGCGCTCGCGGGCACGCCGCGTTTCCCACGGCAAGGGATCCGTCGGGCGCCCGGCCGCTTCGCCGCGCGAAAACGGGAGCAGGCGAAGAATGGCCGCGCGCCCGGCCAGCGATTCCGCCACGCGCTCCATGAGCAGCAGGTTCTGCGAGCCGGTCAGCAGATAGCGCCCGCGCCGGTCGCGATCCTCGTCGATCCGCTCCTTGATGTACGGCAACAGCTCCGGCGCGTGCTGCACCTCGTCCAGAATCAGCGGGGTACGATGCGCCGCGAGAAATCCTCGCGGGTCGGCGAGCGCCGCGGCGCGCACGTCGGGCGTTTCGAGCGATACGTAATCGCATCGCCCGCCGAACACGTGGCGCAGCAGCGTCGTCTTGCCGGACTGGCGCGGGCCGGTCAGCACGACGGCGGGGAACTCCCGCGCCGCTTTTTTCAGCATCGGCTCCAGCGCGCGAGGTCGGTAGGCCGGTGTCATGGCGAATCTCCGTATGTGCAATTATGCATTTCAAATGCAGATTTGCAACATCCGGCGGTTCGCGGCGGCCCGACTCGCGTGCCCGTCAGTCCTTCAGCTCGTACGCGTCCTTGAGCGGATACACCGCGTTCTCCCAGATGCGCGCGTAGCGCTCGGCATCGACCGCCGGTTTGCGGATCATCCGCATGCACAGCGCCATCTGCGCCTCGGTGGAGGACGGCTTGCCGTGCACCGCGAGCGCGAAGCGCGAGAAGTCGCGCACCATGAAGTCGAAAATCCGATCGACGTGATCGGCGTCGATGCCGTAGATCTTCGCGTTTTCCAAAACCAGTTGCCCGTAGGCCACGAGCGTGAAGATTTCGCCGATGGCCAGCAGGAAGTCGATGTCTTTTTGCTGGTCGGCGTCGGGCGTCGCGGTCATCAGGAACTCGCGGAACACCTCGATCTGCTCGCAAAACACGGCGAGGTTCGGCGTGTCGTAGAGCGCGTATGCCGCGTGGTAGTCGTGGAAGCGGATCTTGCCCAGGCCCTTCGTCGGACCCTGCCGAAACAGGAAGTCGTCGTTGCGCGCTTCGTCGACGCGGCCGATCTCGGGGAACTCGCCGGGCGCGAAGAAGTAGTTGGGCATGAACTTGACGATGAGCGCGATGTTGACGTGCACCGTGCCCTCGAGCTTGGGCAACGCGCGGATGTCGCGGGCGGCCATCTCGAAGAACGTGCTCTTCTCGAAGCCCTTGGCGGCGATCACGTCCCACATCAGGTTCATTACCTCTTCGCCCTGCGTGGTCACCTTCATCTTCACGATCGGGTTGTAGAGCAGATAGCGCCGGTCCTCGGCCGACGCGGTGCGCATGTAGTCCGCGGCGCGAAGCGCGAAGAGCTTCATGGCGACAAGCCGCGCGTAGGCATCGACGAACATCTGCTTCACGTGCGGGAAGTCGGTGACCGCCATGCCGTAAAGCCGACGGTTCGCCGCGTGGCGCATCGCTTCGTAGAGCGAATGGGTGCACATGCCGATCGACGCCCAGCCCAGGTTGTACTTGCCGATGTTGACCGTGTTGAGCGCCGAGTCCCACGCCTCGGGCCCGCGCGAGAGGATGTCGTCGTCGTTGATCGGGTAGTCGTGCAGCCGGAACTCCGAGACATAATTCTGGCTCGCGCACACATTCTGCACGCACTCGTATTTGGGGTGCTGCGAGTCGACGGCGAAGAAGGTGTAGTCCTTCGTGCCGGCGATCTTGCCGAAGACCGACACCATCGCGGCCTCGTTGCCGTTGCCGATGTAGTACTTGTCGCCCTCGGCCAGGTACGTGCCCTCGCCCAGCGGCTTGAGCATCATGTCGGTGGAGTACACGTCCGCGCCATGTTCCTTTTCGGACAGGCCGAACCCGAAGACTCCGCCATCGGCGAGCGCCGCCGCCGCGCGTTTTTTCGCCGTTTCGTTTGGCGACATCCAGATCGGGCCGAGGCCGAGGATCGACACCTGCCACGTGTACCAATAGGCAAGGCCGTAGAAGCCCAGGATTTCGTTGAACTCGCAGTTGCGCCACGTGTCCCAACGGCTGTCGGGGCCGCCGTAGGGCGCGGGCGTGAGCAGGTCGGCGAAGATGCGATTCGCCTTCACAAATTGCAGGAAGTCGGCGTACCACGTGTGCTCGCGGTCGTCCTGCTTGATGCGCGCCTTTCCCTTTTTCTCGAAAAACTCGACGGTCTTGCGCATGATCTCGGCCGAGCGGGCGTCGGGGTAGGGGCGCGTGAGCTTCGCGGGATTGAGCAGCATGGCGGTCCTCGTGGAGGTTGGCGGGCAACGGGCCGGTCCGTTTATGGCATCGGGAGAAGTCGATGTCAAAGTCGAAATCGGCGGCAACGGTGCCGATTTGCCGGCTGGATCTCCTTGTCCGCGCGGCGCGCGCGGCGTAAGGTGCGCGCTCTGCTCGGGGGAGCGCGATCATGACCATGCTCGACAACGCGCGCATCACGATGCTCGACATCATCCGCGGGATCTACGCCCATCCGCAGCGCGGCGCGTGTACCGAATCGGAGCGCGCGGCGTCGGCCTTCGTTTACGACGTGATGGAAAAAGAGGGCTTCGCGCCGGGCTTTCACGACTTCACGGTCCGCCCGGATTTTCACGTCGCCTACGCGCTGCACTTCGTGCTGGCCATCGGTTTTGGCCTTCTCGCGCGATGCTGCCCGATTCTGTCGATCGGCGGCCTCGTCTTCGTGATGCTGAGTTTCTACGGCGACGCGACGCTGCGTTGGTATTGGTTGCGCCGCCTGACGCGAAAGGGGACATCGCGCCACGTGATCGGCCGCGTCGGCCCCGAGAACGCCAAGCGCACGATCATCCTCTCGGGTCATCACGACGCGGGCCAGACCTCGAAGTGGATCTTCGAGCCTGCCAAGCTCAAGGCGCAGCAGCGTTTCTGGAAGCAAAAGCTCGGCACTCCGATGCCGCAGTACGTGCTGATCTTCGGCGGTATGAGCCTGGTGCTGTTGTCGGCGGTGCTGCGCGCGCTGGGTCACACGTGCGTGTTCACGCGGGGATTCGAGCTGGCGGGATATGTCGTTTGCGCCATCGCGGCCTTCGGGCACATGACGATGTGGCGCAAGGGTTTCGCGGGCGGCGCGAACGACAATGCGTCGGGCGTCGCCGCGTCGATCGAAATTGCGCGAAGGCTGCGTGATAATCTGCCGCCCGATACGAAGCTCGTCGTATTGTCGTTCGGCTCCGAGGAAACGATGGTGATGGGCTCGGGGACGACGGTGAAAACAATCTTCGCGGGCGTCGATCGCGAACGCACTTACGCGATCAACCTCGACGGCGTGGGCGGCGGCGACATCCGCTACTGTCTCGGCGAGGGGCTTTTGTGCGTGTACCCCTTTGATCCCGAGCTCGTCGCCGCGGCCCGGCACGTGGCGCGCCGACCCGGCTTCGAGCGCTTCATCCCCTACACGATTCGCTCGGGCGCGTCCGACGCCCTGCCCTTCGTCCACGCGGGGATCAAGGCCATCTCGCTCATCGGTCTCGACGAGGACGACTATCCGCCCAACTACCACTGGCACACGGACACGCCCGAAAACATCGACGAGGGCTCGCTGGACCTGGCCGTGCGCGCAACGATCGAGATGATCCGCCGGCTCGACTGAGCGCGACGGGATTTACTGCCAGCGCTTCTTGCGTTTGTAGCGGCGGGCGTCCTCGGGCGCGACGGCGTGCGGTTTGCCCAGGTAGAACTCCTTGATGTCGGAGTTTTCGCGCAGCGCCGCCGACTCGCCCGCCAGCACCACGCGGCCCGACTCCAGCACGTAGGCGCGACCCGCGAGGGCGAGGGCCATGTTGGCGTTTTGCTCGACGAGCAGGATCGTCAGCCCCTCGCGATTGAGGTCGGCGATCACGCGGTCGATTTCGGCGACGAGGATCGGCGCGAGACCGAGAGACGGCTCGTCGAGCATCAGCAGGCGCGGCGCGGCCATCAGCCCGCGGCCGATGGCCAGCATCTGCTGCTCGCCGCCCGAGAGCGTGCCCGCGTCCTGCGCGCGGCGCTCGGCGAGGCGCGGAAAAATCGTATAGACGCGCTCCATGTCGCGGGCGACCTCGGCGCGGCCCGATCGCGCGTACGCGCCCATCGTCAGGTTTTCGTGCACGCCGAGATCGGGGAAGACCTGACGGCCCTCGGGAACGAGCGCGATGCCGCGGCGCACGATGTCCTCGGGGTCGCGCCCGTCGATGCGTTCGCCGTCGAAGTGGATCGTGCCCTTCTCGGGCTGGTCGTCGATGAGGCCGAGGATCGTGCGCAGCGTCGTCGATTTGCCCGCGCCGTTCGCGCCCAGCAGCGCGACGATCTCGCCCGCGCGCACCTCGAGCGACACCCCGCGCAGCGCGGCGATCTTGCCGTAGTTCGTCTCGACGTTGGCGAGGGCGAGCAGGCTCACGCCGATCGCTCCGTCGCCTCGCCCAGGTAGGCGCGCGCGACCTCGGGGTCCTCGGCAATGGCCGCGGGCGGACCCGACGCGATGGCCTCGCCGTGGTCGAGCACCAGCACGCGGTCGGCGAGGGCCATGACGAGGTTCATGTCGTGCTCGACCAGCAGCAGCGTGACGCCCAGGTCGTCGCGGATGTCGCGGATGCGCCAGAGCAGCTCCGAACGCTCCTCGTGGTTCATGCCGGCGGCGGGCTCGTCGAGCAGCAGCAGCCGCGGGCCGAGCGCCAGCGCCCGCGCCATTTCGACCAGCTTGCGCGTGCCGTAGGGCAGCATGCCCACGGGCAAATCGCGCGCGGCGTGCAGGTCGAGAAAGTCGATGATGCGCTCGGCGTGTTCGCGCGCGGCGATTTCCTCGCGTCGCGCGCCGGGGCCGAAGACCGCGCAGCGCCACGTGAGCGCCTTCATCGCCAGGTGCCGGCCGAGCAGCAGGTTGTCCATCGTGGTCATGTGCGTGAAGAGCTCGATATTCTGGAAGGTGCGCGCGATGCCGAGGCGCGCCGCGCGGTCGGGGCGGATGCCCGTCACGTCGGCGTCCTCGAAATACACCCGCCCCTCCCCCGGCTTGTAGATCCCGTTCACGCAGTTGAAGAGCGTCGTCTTGCCCGCGCCATTCGGCCCGAGGATGGCGAAGATCTCGCCGCGCTCCACCGCGAAGCTCACGTCGCGCAGCGCGGCGAGACCGCCGAATCGGATCGAAAGGTTTTCGACGCGCAGGATCGTCACGTCAGGGGGCCTGCCAGTCGGCGAGCTGCGCCAGCTTGCCCTCGCGGGCCTGCGCCAAAAACACCTGATCGATGCCCTGCCGGTCGTTCGGCCCGAAGGTGATGCGTTGCGCGTAGTCGCCGTTCCAGTTCTGGAGCGATTCCAGCGCGGCCACCAGCTTGTCCGTCGTCAGGTCGGGACCCGCGCGACGCAGTCCCTCGACCAGCGGCTCGGCCAGCGCGAAGGCGACCATCGTGTAATTGCCGAGGGTGAGCGGCGGGCTCTGTTTCGCCATCTGGTCGCGGTACTTCTGCACGCCGGGCGCGGCGTCCTCGGGCAGCGGCATCCAGTCGGCGAGGATGGTGCCGTTCCACGAATCGCCCGCGAGCTGGAACATGATCGGGTCGGTGACGGTGGACGTGGAGAGGAACTGCGGCGCGAACTTGATCTTGGCGCACTCCTTCACGAAGGTCGCGGCGAACTTGGTCGTGGACCACAACACCACCGCCTCGGCCCCGCTCGATTTGAGCTTGAGCGCTTGCGACGACAGGTCGGTGTCGGTCAGTTCGTGCGAGACCATCGCGGCCTCGCCGAGGCCGAGGCCCGCGAGCGTCGCCTTCACGGTCGCAACGCCTTCCTGACCGAAGGCGTCGTTCTGATAGAAGATCGCGAACTTCGTCTTCTTCAGGTTCGTGGCCGCATAGGTGACGAGCGTCTTCGCCTCGACCCGGTAGGTCGGATACACGGCGAAACGCAGCTTCGAGGGCGGGCTCGCCCACGCCGACGAACCCGTCGCCGGGCCGACCCACACCTTGCCCGCGGCCTCGATCGTGTCCTTCACCGCCATGCCCGGCGCGGTGCCCACGCCGCCGACGAACGCGAAGACGCCGTCTTTTTCGATCATCTCCTTCACCGCGCTCACGGTGCGCGAGGGCTGATAGCCGTCGTCGCGCGCGAGCAAAACGATCTTGCGTCCGTGGATGCCGCCCGCCTCGTTCACCATGTCGAAATACGCCTGCATCGAGCGCGCGACGATGCCGTACGCCGACGCCGGACCGCTCATCGGCGCCCAGGTGCCGATGCGGATTTCGGTGTCGGTGATGCCGCTCGGCGCGGCGGTCGGCGTCGCGGGCGCTACTTGCGCGGCGGCGTCGGGCGCGGACGGCGCGGGCGGGGGCGCTTCGTGCGCCGGGGGTTTGCACGCGATCGCCGCGAGGGCGAGCGCCATCAGGATGACCGTGATTCGAGCGCGCATGGGTTGCCTCCTCCTATCCATTCTACCGGCGAAAAATCAGACCTTCTTGCGTCGATGGTGTCCGAACAGCCCGCTCGGACGAAGCGTGAGCATGAGAATGATGACCGCGAACGCCACCGTGGACTTGAACTGCGGCGAGATGTAGCCGCCCACGAGGTTCTCGACGATGCCGAGAATCCATCCGCCCACCGCCGCGCCCGGCAGGCTCGTCAGGCCGCCCAGCACCGCCGCCGCAAACGCCTTGAGCAGCGGCGCGACCATCATGTTGGGATCGACCAGCGTGACCGGCGCGATCAGCACCCCCGACAGCGCGCCGAGCCCGCACGCGAGCCCCCACGCGAGCATGTGGATGCGGTTGACGCGGATGCCCATGATCCGCGCGGCCTCGGGATTTTGCGACACCGCCTTCATCGCGGTGCCCGTGCGCGTGAATCGGAAGAACGCCGCGAGCGCGCCCATCGTCACCAGCGACACCGCGACGATCAGGGCGTTCAGACGACTCACGACGAGCGTGGACGTGATCTCGAAGACCTCCGTGTCGGAGACCGGCGAGGGAAGCGCCTTGGTGTCGGTGCCCGCGACCACGCCCACCACCGATCCAAGCACGAGTTCGAGCCCAAGCGTGAGGATCACGAGGCCGAGCAGGTTCGGCTCCTTGGCGCGGCGCAGCAGCGCGAACTGCGTGAGCATGCCGAGCCCGGCGCCCACGACGACCGCCGCCGCGGCCGATGGCCAAAACGGCCAGCCGATTTGCGTGACCAGCGCCCACGCCACGAAGGTGGCCGTCATGGCGAGGGCGCTCTGCGCGAAGTTGATGACCTCGGTCGTTTTGTAGACGAGCACGAGCGACAGGCCGATCAGCCCGTACACGCTGCCCATCGCGATTCCGTTGACGACCAACTGCGCCAGCACGCGTCGCGCCTCCTAAAACGGCCAGGTCTTCCAGTAGCGTTTGATCGTGAGCCAACGTCCGCGAAGCCCCGCCGGCTCGAAAAGCACCACCGCGATCATCACCGCGCCGACGATGATGGCCGAATACGATTTCGCCCCCGAGAACGCGAGCTCGATCCCGACCAGCAGCGACGGCCCGAGCACCGAGCCGAGCACCGAACCGAGCCCACCCACCACGACCATCGCGAGCATCTTGATCGAGAGGAACAGATCGAAGTTCTCCGGGGCGATGAACCCCGCGTTGTGCGCGTAAAGCGAACCCGCGATGCCCGCGAAAAACGTCGAGATCGCGAACGCGCGCGTCTTGTACGCCGTCAGATCGACGCCCGACGCCTGCGCAGCCACGTCGCTGTCGCGGATCGCGCCGAGCGCGCGCCCGACGCGCGAACGCTGCAGATTGTACCCCGCGATCACGCACAGCACCGTGACCGGCATGATGACGGCGTAGCGCGCGGCGTCGGTGGCGAGCGCCACGCCCGCGATGGAAATCGGCGGCGTGTGCAGCCCCATATGCCCGCCGGTCAGCGACTCCCAGTAGCCGAGGATCTGCTGCGTCGCGATGCCGAAACCCATCGTGGCGATGGTCAGGTACGGACCCTCCAGACGTAGAGCGGGCAGACCGACGACGAATCCCAGCGCGCCCGACACGGCGCCCGCCGCGACCAGCGCAAAGACGAACGGCACGCCCGCGCCGACGAGCACCACGCTGGTGTAGGCCCCGATGGCGAGAAACGCCGCGTGGCCGAGCGAGATGAGACCCGTCGTGCCGACGAGCAGATTGAGCCCGACCGCGAGCACGATGTGGATGGCGATCTGGTTGAGCGCGAAGATCCGCCAGCCGGGCAGCACGAAGGGCGCGGCGGCGAGCAGCGCCATAAGCGCCGCGAAGGCGATCGCCGACGCGCGCGTCGAAAACAGGCGCAGATCCTGCGCATGCGAGAGCTTACGATCCATGGCACCCGGCGGTTGGCGAAAGAGCGACCTTAGCCATTTTTCGCCGAGCGTCAAATAAGCGGATGCGCGTCGCGCCGCCGCGTCCCGCCAGTCGCGCCAGACAGTGGTGTCGACGAGCTGCGCGGACCGAAAAACGCCATCGTCACGTCGACTTCAATTTCTCCACCGTCAGACCTCCGAAGCTCAGTCACTTGCGCCGCCAGGACGTCATGTCGCCATCGGTCAGCACAGAGATTCTGGAAATGGAAGTTGCGCATCAAGCATAAATGCATGATAATGCAGATGATTTAATGACCTCTCAGTGAAAACGTAAAATAGCGCTTCAAATCTGACCGATTTTTGTAACCGGTCGTAGAACTGTTATTTGATCTTGAAATTTCCCGCGGACCGATTAGTGTGCCGTGGAGAGGCGCGCGCTCGGTTGCGGCCTCGCACGACGACTCGGGGCAAGAAGTTTCGCCGTGACGGAATGAATTTTGGGATGGGTTCGCCGATGAGAACTTCGATGGCGCGCGCGTTGATCGTCTGCGTTCTGACCGTGAGCGCGGCGCTCGTGGCGAGCAGTGCGATCGCAGGGCAAGGTTCGCAGGACTGGGATACGCCGACCGGCGACGTGCCGGATCAAAAAGTCAACATGACGCACGTATTCCAGCCCGGCGTGAATATCTCATGCCGGATGTGGAAGGACTGCGAGCAGGGCTATCGACTATTTCTCCTGCGTCCGGTGGACGAACCCCGTCCAACGCAGTGGACGAGGGTCGAGAAGGCCGTCCGTAAGACGTGGAATGGAACCGCCGAGGTGCTGACCTCGCCATTGTCGGAGGCCGAACTGCGCGATCGGCTGCTCGACGCGCTCAACATCCGCGAGCTCGTCGAAGGCCTCGACGCACGAACGCACGTGGCGACATACGTGCAAAGCACGCGCAACAAGTTCTATGCCGAGTATCGCCTATTCATTTCCGGCCCGCTCATCGGCACCTTCGAGGCGCTGCTCCTCGTGCCGCACGGAACCGGTCCGTTTCCCGCGATCGTCGCCGCCCACGGTCATGGCGACAACGCGAAGGCGTTTCGCGATTTCTACTACGGTTCATACTACGCGCGACACGGCTACGTCGTGCTGATCCCAACGTTCCGCGTGGACGACGCCGACGAGCACGAGGACGAGATGTCGCGCGCGTTCCTGCGGCAGGGATTCGCGCTCGCCGATATGCGGATCTACGAGACGCTCGTGTGCCACAAGCTTCTGCGTTCGCTGCCTGTCGTGAAGGCGGATCGCATCGGCCTGATCGGTCACTCGGGCGGCAGCGCGAACAGTAACGTGACGATCCGCATCGAGCCGCGCTTCGCGGCCTACGTTTCGGATCACACGCACACGTGGGCCGGAGATCCCAACGGTCTCTACTACGATGGCGTGGTGCCGGCGCTGTATCCCTATCACCCGCTCATCAACGACTTCTCCACCTCGTCGGTGCCGGTTCTGCACGTTCCCTACGGCTACCCCAACGGCCCGGCGGGCATCGTTTTGTTCTTCGACGAACAACTGAAGAACTGAATCGGCTCGAGCGTCAGCAACCGCACCCGTCGTCGTCATCGTCATCCGACGCGGCCGAGTCGTCACCCGATTCGTCGTCGGTTGAATCGTCGTCACCGCCATCGTCATCGTCCGTCGTGTCGTCGTCCGCGTCGTCATCCGCCGAAGGCCATTCGGGCTCCGGATAGCTGACGAGCGCGCATTCGTCCTGCAACGGCGGCACCTTGGGCTCGGGATCGGACGGATCGCCCTGCGTGATTTCCAGCAGATCGTCGGCGGCGACTTCGTCGAAATCGGCCGCGCTCACACCGACTTCGGTTTGCGGGCGCGCGGTTTTCGTGTCGCCGCGGGCGGCTTCTTCGCGGCGGTTGTCGCCTTGGTACGCGGCGCCTTCGGCACATTGTTGCCCCGCGCCTTCGCCGGCGATCGTTTCGGCGCTCTGGGCTTGACGGGTGGTTTCTTCGTCGTGGGCCGTTTCGGCTCCGACGGCGTTTTGCTCGTGGCGGGCTCGGGTTTCAGTTCTTCCACCGCCGTCTTGAACTCGGCGTAGGCCGCGTCGAATGCCTCGCGCATCTTCGCGACAAAGGCGTCCTTCTCTTTCAGGAATGTCTCGGTGACCGAGCCCGGCGCCGCGCCTTTTTTCGCCTTCTCGAACCGCCGCCCGAGTTTCTCGCCGATCCCGCGCGCCTCGCGGTAGGCTTTGCGCAGCGCCTCCTCGGGCACGCGCCGGCCGGCCTTGCGTTCGACGAAATACAGATCCATCACGCGCCCGATGCCGTAGGTCGCGCCGAACACGAGCGGGATCGACATGACCGAGCCAATGCCGGGCAGGATCCGTGTGGCCGTGATGACGGCTTGACGCGCGGCGAGACCCAAACCCACCGTGCCGAGGATCTCTTTGGCGGTTTCGACGGCCTCCTGCTTCGAGAGATCCACGCCGCGCACGTGCGCGATCCGCCAGCCCATGTAACCCTGAATCGGTGCGAGGATCAGCAGATCTGCCAGCGGCAGCGGCATTGCCGAAAGCGCCGCGCAACCCGCGCACGTCGATAGAATGATGCGTTCGATCTTTTGATCGTCATCGAGATCGGGATTCGTCTCGACGTGCAGGTATTCGCGCCGGAGTTTGTCGAGCAGATCGTCGAACATGACCGCACCCCCCTTGTCCTTGAGAACGCCCGATTCTAACGCAACACGGGCGAAATTCCGAATCGACCGGAGTCGGAGACGCACCTCCCGCGACCCCCTTCCGTTTGTTGACAGCCCTTTTCCCGCCTCCCTATACTCCGGCGTCTTTTTCGGGGAGTGCGTTGATCTTCCGGCAACAAATGGCGTTCGCGGCGCTCGCCGTCGCGGCGGTCGCGCTTTGCGCGGCGTGCGGCTCGCCGCCGGCGGAGTTTTCCGGCCAGGGCGGCGTATTCGACTCGCCCGTCGGCGTCACCGTGAACGGCGACTACGCCTACATCACGAGCGCCAACTTCGACCTCTCCGACGAAAAAGAGGGCGCGATCACGATCGTCGATATCCCGCGCAGCCTCGTCAACCGCAAGGACGGCATCGTCGCGCGCGTCGTCACACCGCCCTTCATCGGCCAGATGGTGCTCTCCGCGGATCGCTCGACCGGCTACCTCGCGAATCGGCGAAAAAACTCCGTGCTCGTCGTCGATCTTTCCGATCCGGCGCTTCCGGAAATTCAGGACCTCGACCCCGACCGCGATGGCGATCAGGGCATCAAGGTCGGCCGCGAGCCCTACGCCCTCACGCTCTCCCCCGACGACGAGACGCTCTACGTCGCCAACCTCGGGTCGGGCGATCTGTCGATCGTGGACGTGCCGAGCAGAACGCTCGTGAAAAACGAACAGCTCCAGTGGGGCATCAACGAGATCCGCATCCCGCCCGGCGGGCGTTACGCCTACATCACGAATCGCGGCCTGCAATCGGTGGTGCTCTTCGACACGGTGACGAACCGCATCAACACGGCACTCGAAACCGGCAGCCGACGCACTGGCATCGGCGTGGATACGCGCGGCATCGACTTCACGCCCGACGGGCGCTGGGCGTTCATCGCGGCGCGCCAGCCCGAGGCGCTGTTGGTCGTCGATACCTCGAAGCTGCCGACGCACCCCGAGGACGCCATCGTCGATCTGCTGCCCCTCGACCTGAAACCCACCGCCGTGCGCGTCACGCCCGACGGGAGCGAGGTGTGGGTCAGCAACTTCAGCGCGAACAACATCTACATCTTCGACACGCGCTCGCGGGCGATCCTCGACGTCATCACGGTCGGCGGCGGCCCGTCGGATATCGCCTTCACCGAGGAAAACCCGCGAGACCCCGGCCACTATTACGCCCTCGTGACCAACTTCTACACGCACAACGTCAGCCTCATCGACGCCCGCAGCAAGGAGTACATATGGGTCATTCCATGACCCGTACGACGCGGCGGCTGGGCGTGGCGCTGCTGGTCGCGGTGAACGCGTGGCTGGCGGCATGCGGCGGCGGCGGGCGGGGAGTCGTCGACGAGCAGAACCGTTTTGCCGGGCCGACGAGCATGGCCGTCGCGCCGAATTTTCTCGATCCTTACGGGCACTTTCTTTTCGTCGCCAACAGCCAGGGCGGCACGATCAGCGTCATCAACGCGCACAGCTATCAGGTGCTCTCGGCGCACACCGACGACGTGAACGACTACGACGTTATCCGCGTCGGTCGCGCGCCGCACCGGATCGCGCTCGCCCCAGCCGGCGACCGGCTCTTCGTCACCGACGCGTGGGAAGACGCGGTGCGCGTGGTCTCGGGCTGGGCGGGACGCCGCCCCGACATCTTCGACGTGAAAGTGGTGTTCGACGAGGTCGGTAACAAGTTTCTGCGTTACGAGATCGCGGTGAAGGAACTCGACACCGTCGTGCGCGCGGGCGAGATCGTGATTCCGAGCTTTCCCGATCCCGACGCGCCCGTCGTGCCCGTCTTCGTCACCGATCCCGACAACAACCGCGTCGTCGTGCTCGATGCCGATAGCGGCGAAGCGTTCGACGAAATCCCCCTGCCCGAAAGCCCGACGAACATCGCCGTCACGCCCACGGGCAACCTCGTGTTCGTCACGGGCGCCGAAGGGCGGCTCTATATCATTGACGGCGACGACTTCACACTGCTGATCGACATGACCCTCGAACTGGGCGGCACGCTCGGGCGCATGGTGACGAGCGACGACGGCGACGAACTCTACGTTCTCAACAACGACCCGCCCCGGCTTCAGGTGATCGGCCTGAATCCCGTTCGCGTCATCACCGACGACGTGCGCCTTCAGGCGTCCACCAACGGCATCGCGCGTTCGGGCCGCGGGGATTGGATCTACGTCGCGGGCGACGACGGATATGTTTACGTCTACGACCCCTCGTCGCGGCGCATCTGCAACTCGTGGGGTGGACGCGTGTTCTTCGACGACGAGTGGCCGACCTCGGACACCCGCCTCGAGCGCATCGACGTCAAGGACTGCCGCGTGCTGACCGAGCAGTGGGAGGTCGTCTTTCAACAGTTCGACGGCGACTGGACGGTGCGGGGCACGCGCTCGGGCCTGCAGGTCGCGCGCGCGATGAGCAACCAGTATTACGTCACCGACGACGGCGCGCTCGGCTTCTTCATCCGAGACGACAACCAGCGCGCGTCGGATCTGGACACGTTCTATTTCGAGACGAATGTCGGCATCGAGCCGATCCGCGTGGGCCTCGTGCCCGACGACGTCATCGCCACGCCCTACTTCCTCGATCCCGAGTTCGACGTGGTTTACGTCTCGAACGCGGGCACCGACAACCTGTCGATCTTCTTCAACGAGGAAAACCAGCGCCTCGGCGCCGTGAACTGAAGTCCGTCCACTTTCGATCCCTTTCGCCGGTTTTCAAGTCGATTTCTCAACGCCCCGATCAGTCTCCGAAAATTGGAAGCGGCGTTTCGATTCGCTCCGAAAAAAGACCCAACCTGTTTAATATCATATTTTCCATATCTTCATTCAGATACTGCTATATTTAATCATGATGCGCAAAATTGCGCGTCTTGATGGCACGTATGATCGTGAATTCCGTTGCGTAGGGGGCAAATGCGATGCGTGCGACGATTTCGGACGTGAAGCCGCCCCTGACGCAGTTTCTGGAACTGTTCGACGAGCCGTCCTTCGCGACCGATGCCAAAGGTCGCATCCTCGTCTGGAATGAGCGCTTCCGCCGCGTTTGCGACAGCCCCGCGGCGACCACGACCATCGACACCGCATTCGTACGGCGGGGAGCCGATCGATCGTGGGACCCGGTGTGGCGAGCCATCGTCGAGAGCGGCGAATGGTCCGGGGTTCTGTGCCGCAACCCGCCGCGCCTCAATGGCAGTTGGAGCGCGAATTCGCGGCTGGTCGCCGGAGAACGGCCCGACACCGCAGTAGTGCTCTGGCGACTTCGAAGATTCCGCGACGAGGCCCCCAGGCGATATCGCGAGGCGTTCGAGTCGAGCCCCACCGCGATCCTGTTCACCGATCTCGACGGTCGCGTCATCGAGGTCAATCGCGCGTTCTGCGATCTGTGGGGCATGCCCGACGAGCGATCCGCACTGGCCGATCCGGCGCCGACTTTGTGGGAGAACGCCCCGACCCCCGCCGAAATCGCCGAGCGCGTCGCGCGCGGCGAGGGATGGACCGGCGAGATCCGCGCCCGACGCGCCGACGGCGGCGCTTTCCCCGCTCAACTGTTCGCCGCGGCGATCGACGACGCGGCCGGCGAGCCGTCGATGGTCATGATGACCGTTTTCGATCTCACGCAAACATTGCGGACCACGGAAGAACTTCGCGCGAGCCGCGAGCGCCTGCAACTCGTGCTCGACGCGGCGCCCGTGGTGCTGTGGGCGACGGATAAAGACGGAGTCTTCACGCTTTCCGAGGGACGCGAACTGCGTTCGATCGGCCTCGCCCCGGGACAGGTCGTCGGCCGCTCGTTGTTCAATCTGTATGCCGACGTTCCCGCCGCCGTCTCCAGCGCCCACCGCTGTCTGGCGGGAGAGTCGTTCTCGTCGATCGGAGAATTCGGTCCCTACACGTACGAGAGCCGTCATGAACCGCTGCGCGACATGGAAGGAAACGTGATCGGCACGATGGGTGTCGCGGTCAATATCACCGAGCGCAAACGCGCCGAGGCGGCGCTCGCCCGCGTGAAGGAGAGCCTCGACAACGCGCAACGCATTGCCAAGCTCGGCAATTGGGACTGGATTCCCGATACGGATCTGGTCTGGTGGTCGGACGAGATCTATCGCCTGCTCGACCTGGAGATCGGCGCGGTCACTCCGGGCTTGCGCCCCTTCATGCGTTTTGTGCACGACGAGGACCGCGAATCGTTGAAAAAAATGATCGGCGTGTCGTTGGCGTCGGAGGAGCCGTGGACCATGGAGCACCGCCTCGTCACGGCAACCGGGCGCGAAATCGTCGTCCGTCACTGGACCGAGGTGGTGCGCGACGAGCGCGGGAAACCGCTGCGACTTCGCGGCGTCTTTCAGGACATTACCGAAGTCCGCCGTCTGGAGCGCGAACAGGAGGGATTGCGCGCGCTGTACGTCCAGTCTCAGAAGCTCGATTCCGTCGGTCGACTCGCGGGCGGAGTTGCGCACGACTTCAACAACCTCATCACCACGGTGCGCGGCTATGCCGATCTGCTGCTGCGCGATTCCGAGCTCGCCGGTGGAGTGCGCGAGTATGTCGACGAGATTCGCCGGACGGCGGATCGCGCCGCGGCGCTCTCTCGCCGCCTTCTCGCCTTCAGCCGGCGCGAGAACGCGAACCCCCGCGTGCTGGAGGTCGATTCGGCGATCGAGGACGCCGCGCTTATGGTGCGCCGACTGATCGGCGATGACATCCAGCTCGAAACCGCGCTCGCGGCGGTCGACGCGGGGATACTCATCGATCCCATCCACCTCGACCAGATCGTCATCAACCTCGCGGTGAACGCGCGCGACGCCCTGCCGCGCGGCGGGCGGATCCGCGTCGAGACCGGGCGCGTGCGCCTCGACGCCCCCGTCGGCGTCGCGATGCCGAACTTCGTGCCGGGCGAATACGTCCGATTGCGCGTGGCCGACTCCGGCACGGGCATCGCCCCCGAGCATTTGGACAAGATCTTCGAGCCGTTTTTCACGACGAAGGACGTCGGTGAGGGGACGGGGCTCGGGCTCGCGACGGTTTACGGACTCGTGGCGCAGAGCCGGGGCATGATCGACGTGACGTCGCGCCTGGGCGTCGGGACCACCTTCGTCATCCACTGGCCCGTCGCGACGCATCGCGAAGCGCCCGAACCCGAGATCCAGATTCGCGACGTTCGGTCCGGCGGCCGGATTCTGCTGGTGGAGGACGAGGACGGCTTGCGCCGCTTGACCTCGCTGATGCTCAAGTCGCTGGGGTTCTGTGTGACCGAGGCGGCGTCGGGCGTGGAGGTCCTCGGCCTCGGAGCGGGGGGGTTGCGGTCGATCGACCTGCTGATGACCGATGTGGTGATGCCTTACATGAACGGTCGCGAGCTGTACGAAAAACTTCGCCCGGCGATGCCGGAACTGCGCGTGCTGTACGTTTCGGGCTACCCGCTCGAGGTGGTGACGTCGTACGGCATCGCGCCCGACGACGGGGCGTTTTTGGGCAAACCGTTCACGCTCGAATCGCTGCAATCCAAGCTGTCGGCGTATTTCGCGCCGGGGGAGTTGCGCGCCGGGCGCGGGGGCTGACCTACAACAGCCCGTTCACCACGGCGTCGCGATAGATGCCCTCGACCTCCCATCCCACGCAGTAGATCTCCTCGTAAAAATCGGGGTGATCGAACTCGTGCATGTCGGCGAAGGGCACGATGTAGCCCAGTTCGTCGTTGCACAGGCCCGCGTGCATCGGGATCGTGTCGTCCAGGGACTCCTCGTAGCCCGTCATCGCCTCGAAGGTGAAAACACCCCAATCCGGTCCGTAATCGAAGCTCGATTCGTTTCGGCCCATGAGCGTCTCGGGAAAGGTCTCGCCCGGCGCGGTGACGATCGTGACCGGTCCGACGCGGATCCGCCCGATGACCTCGGGGATGCAGCCCACGATTCCGCATTCCCAGAAATGGTCGCGATCCAGGTTCGTCGGGCGATCGACGAGCCCGGTCAGGAACGCCGCGACGTGCAGCGGGTTGCGCACGGGGATGCGGATCGTGGTCGCGGCGACGTCGAGCGCCGGGCTCGCGTCCACCGGTTCGCCGTCCAGCGCGAGCGCGGCCCAATCGGCGAGCGCGAACCCGAGCGACCACGACTTCTGCCAGCTCTGATCGTTGAGCCAGACGGGGTTTCCGCCGCCGTCGTCGAGACGGTTTCCCGCCTCGTCGTAGGCCGGCACATCCACGTTGAGCGGCGTGCCGAGCCCGCCGACCGCGCCCGAGAGGTACACGGATGTGCCGCCGAAGAGCGTCTCCATCCGCTGTCGCGTCCATTGCGGGAAGTCGGCGGAAAACTCCATCGCGCTCATCGTGACCTCGGGGTGGTTGTGCCAGTTCACCAGCGTGGCCACGGTCGAATCGTCGCCCGCGATGAAGCGAGCGGCGGCGACATCGGGATAGGGCAGATACGGCCTTCGGGAATCCCGAATAAGTCCCGGATGGTTCGAGCCCGGCTCGTTGATCGTCGCGCGCCCGGCCTGCACCGAGGCCGGCGCGAGGTCGTCCCATGTGTCGATCACGAGCTGTGTGATCGTGTCGGTCAGGAACTGCGCGTACGTCTCGTCGCGCCCCGTCGTGAAGGGATCGGGGCCCCAGATGCCGAGCGTATCCGGCGCTTCGTGCGTGTGCGTGGCCGAGATGAAAATGTGATCGGGAGCGAGACCGCGAACGGCGAGGGCATCCTTGACGATCTGAGTGCGCGGCGACGGAAAGCCGACGAGATCGACGCTCACCAGTACCGCGTGCAGGTTGCCCTTCGCAAAGATGAGGACCGATGCGGTCAGGTCGTCGTGCACCGCCGTCGCGATGCGGATGCTCGACCCGCCCACGTACCATGGGCTCGGATGGTTCTCCAGGGTCGGCGAAATGATCGCCCGCCCCGCCGCGACATAGAGTTGGCCATCGTCCGGCGGCATCGGCAAGTCGTCAGCGGTGTCGTCGTCGGTGGAATCGTCGTCGGCCGTGTCGTCGTCGACGTCATCATCCGCCGAATCGTCATCGCCCGTGTCGTCGTCCGACGCATCATCGTCGGCGTCGTCGTCGGGCAGCGGGGGCCAAGTGTCGTCATCGGCGTCGTCGTCCGTAGCATCGTCGTTACCGGACGCATCGTCGTCGCCGAACGCGTCGTCGTCGGCATTGCCCGGCGTCGACGCGTTCGAAGAGTCGCCGCCGCCGCAACCAAAGGCCGCCATCGCCATCAGTAACGCGATCGGCCACAAGATGCGAAGCGCGAATGGCCGCGCGTCGCGCCGTCCGATCGCCATCGGTGTTTTCATCGTTCTTTCCGTCCCGGCGGTGTGGAATCCGAACAGAGAACGGACGGGCTGTCAATCCACAGAACTCGCCCTGAACCCACCCACCTCTCGTGAACCGCCCGCGAGGGCGCTATCATGCGTCCGCCCATGACGAATTCGGTGCTACGCATCCCGATGATCGTGCTGGCGACGTGCGTCGCGATCGCGTCGATCGCACACGCCGATCCTCCCGCGTCTTGCTGGACAGCCGAACAACTCGCGGCGAAGCCGGGCGAGGAACGCGCCTTGCGCGTGACAGACGCGATCGAGCCAAGTGGCGACGTCGGCCCCGCCACGGCGACGCCCGGCCCGCGCGGCGTGGTGCGTCGCGTGCGTTTGGCCGAGGGGGACCGCCGCGTCGCGCTGACCTTTGATCTTTGCGAAACCTCGCGCGAGATCGCGGGATACGACGGGCGTATCGTCGATCTTCTGCGCGCGCAGGGCGTCAAGGCCACGTTCTTCGCCGGCGGCCACTGGCTGCGCACGCACCCGGAGCGCGCGGCGCAACTGCTCGCCGACCCGCTCTTCGAACTCGGCCAGCACGGCTGGAGCCACCGAAACCTCGCCGTGCTCGCGGGCGACGACTTGCGGCGCGAGATCGACGCGGCCACCGCCGAGGCGCGGCGGGTGCGGGCCGATCTTTTCGCGCGGTCCTGCGCCGCCGGCGCGGCGATGGGGCCGCTGAAATTTTTCCGCTACCCCTTCGGCGACTGCGACGACGAGGCGCAGGCCGCCCTGAGCGACGCGGGGCTCACGGCGATCCAGTGGGATGTCGCGCCCGGCGATCCCGCCCCCGGCATCGGCGCGCGCGCGATCGCCCGGGCAATCATCGAACGCGCGCGGCCGGGTTCGATCGTCGTGCTGCACGCCAACGGACGCGGGCGACGCACCGCCGAGGCGCTGGCGATCGCGATTCCGGAGCTTCGTGCGCAAGGCTATGCGTTCGCCACCATCGGCGAGCTGCTCGCGACGGGCGAGCCGGAGATCGACGCGCGTTGCTTCGTAAGCCGTCCCGGCGATACGCTGCGATATCGTCGAACGAGATGAGGGCATGACGAAACCGGTGCGCGACATGCGAAAGAACCTGCGCCTGCTGGCCCGTGACGCGGACGACGGCGGTTCGCCTTTTCGCATCGCGCGCTTTGCACCGCTGCGTCATGCGGATGCCTTCGCCGCCATCGAACCGATCGAGCCGTGGGCGAGTCTGGGATATCCGGCGGGTTGGCTCGAAAAATACATGACGCGACGGGACACGGCGCTCTATCGCTTTGCGCTGTTGCGCGAGGACGATTCGGGCGACGTTTCGACGGCGGGCTACATGGCGGTGCGTTTCCCGTGGCTCGTCGGGCCGTTTCTGGAGCTGCTCGCCATCGCGCCCGCGCATCAGGGCACGGGGCTCGGCGGGTTCGCCGTCGCGCGGTTGCAGCAGGCGGCGCACCGGGCCGAGCGCCAGCTTTGGACATCGGTGGCGCTGCACAACCCGCGCGCGGTCAGGTTCTACGAACGACTCGGGTTTTCGCCGACCGCCGACGTGCCCGACTTGCTGCGCCCCGGTTTCACCGAGAGGCTGCTGCGATACGATGCGCGCCCGTAGGTTCATCGCACAGGCGGCGCTCGTTGCGCTGCTGATCGCCGTTCATTCGGCGCGGGCGGACGACGCGTATCCCTTTGCCATCGCGGCGGGCGCGGGCCCCGTTTGGGACGACGCCAACGACTGGGGCTGGAGCCTTCGCCTCGCGGGATTCGGGCACCCCGGCGGCCTCACGTGGCTTCAGGTCGGCATGACGGTCGAGATGTTCGGCCGGCCCGAGGCGCTCGTGAAGGACGAGACGGCGCAAACCACACTCGGCGAAACACGCACGCGCGAATGGCGGACCGACGCGGGCTCGCTCATCGGCGCCGAGGCGCATTTCCCGTTCGGATTCGGTTCGCTGGAACGCAAGCCGACGTCGCGCGACGATCTGATCCGCGGCGGGCGGCGCGAGTGGGAAATCGCACCGATGATCGCGGGCGGGCTGTATCTCGATTCTTCCACCACGTCGAGCCGGCGCGACACCGACGGCACGCGCGTCAAATCGGTTCGCGAGGGCGACGAGGGGACGACGCACAGCGCCGGGGCGTTCGGCGAGCTCGGCGCGCGGGGGCGGTGGCGGGTGCTGGAACTCGCGCTCGGGGCGCAGACGATCACCGATCGACCGTTGCAACTCGCGACGTGGGTCGGCTTCAACGTGCCTTGGTGAGCGGCGACGGCTCTATTGGATGTAGCCCAGCGACTTGAGGCGTTCGAGCAGCGCGGCCTGATCGAAGAGCTGCTGCGGAACCGCCGCGTCCCAGATCGCGGCCGTCACGACCAGCTCCATCGTGGCGACGGTCTCGGGCGGGATCGCCACCGACAGGCGCTGGCCCGCCTCGCGATTCGTCAGGTCGGCGAGCGCCCGTGTGGGCTCCATCGTGCCCGGTCCGGCGACGACGATCTCGCGATTGTTCACTTTGCGTCCGTCGACCTCGATCTCCACCGACATCGCTTTGTTGGCGTCGGAAATCGGCAACCGGATTTCGATCGGTTTGTCCGGGGTCGTCTTGAACTCGACGGCGCCCGACTGGTGCGCGTCGTCTTCATTCCAGACGAGTTCGGTGGCGTGCGCCGAGATGAAGACCGGCTCGCAGCGGCGATCGGATTTGTAGACCATCTTCCAGGTGTGCGGCGCGCGGCCCATGAAACGCAGCCGCGTGACCCGCTCGCGCGCATCACCCTTGAGCCCGCCGTAAAATGTCGCGTGCGTCTGGCGGGCCTTGGCGAGCCAACCGTTTTCGCTCGCGAGATTTTTCATTTCGCCGGGATCGGTCTTTGGATCGAAGATTTCCTCCTCGCCGTCGCCGAGCGGGAAGATGTACTTCATGTCGGCGGTGCGCAGCGTGCTGCGATGCGGCCCCACGAGGATGTTTTCGGAAAGAACCGGCCGATCGACAAATCCGCTTTCGGCGAAAAGGTCTCGACCGACGAAGGAATCGGGCGGCGTGAATCCCAGTGCATGCATGAGCGAAGGCGCGACATCGACGAGCGCCACGACGCGCGAATCGCGCCGGCCTTCGTTTTGCCCCGGCTTCACGATCACGAGCGGAACCCTGATCTGCTCGTCGTAGAGCGCGTGGCCGTGCTCCCATCCGCCGTGCTCGCCAAACTCCTCGCCGTGGTCCGCCGTGACGACGATGTACGTTTGGTCGAGCTCGCCGTCGCGACGCAGGATCTCCACCACCTCGCCGACGCGCCTGTCCGCGGCCAGAATCTCACCATCGTAAAGCGCGACGAGTTCCGCCAGTTCCTCCGCGTTCGGCGGGTTGTCGCGAATCTCGTTCGCGCCGGGAAAGCGCCCGCCCAGGTCGCGCGAGCGGTCCGGAGTCGGATAAGACCAGCCCGTCACACCCTCGACGTACTCATAGACCGCGTGCGCGGCGAGCAAATGGAAGTACACGAAATAGGGCCGCGCCTTGTCGCGCCTCTCCATCCACTGCGCGAGATGCTGCACCGCGAAGGTGTCGTTGCCGGTCTGCTCGTACACGTTGAAGCCGCGGCCAAACCCGAAATTGAAGTCCATCGTGGGCGCGTTGATGAACGCCGCGGTCGTGTACCCCAATCGACGCAGTTCGCCCGGCAGAGACGGCCACTGCGTGTCGATGGTGAAGTTGTCGTTGAATCGCGTCTTGGAAGAAATCTTGTGCGGATACTGCGACATCATCATCGACGTCACCGAGGGCCGCGTCCACGGCGCGTTGCTGAACGCGCTCTCGTAGAGCGTACCGCGCGCGGCGAGGGCGTCGATGGTCGGCGACGTGGGCCGGCCATAGCCGTAAGCGGAGATGTGATCGGCGCGCGTCGTATCGAGCGTGATCCACAGAACGTTGGAGCCCTTGGCGGCCGTCGGTTTGCGCGTCACCACGCGCACGTGCGACCAAACCGGGCGCCCTTCATACGGCGTTGTCGGGACTTCGGCGCTCTCGCGACGCAGCGACGCCTGAAGCACGATTTCGACCGTGCGTCCCGCGTAGGCGTCGAGCCCGACGCGCGCCTCGTCCCACGGTTCCTGCAGGTTGTGATCGAGCCGTTGCTCGGATCGATAGATGCGCTTCATGCTCCCGTCGTCCTCGCGAACGAAGACGGCGAACGCGACCGAGGTCGTGGCGCGGCTCCAGTCGCGGTCGGCGACGGCGTGCGCGAAACGCAGCTCCGAATCCGGTTCGACGGTCGCGAAAAAGCGCAGCGTTGCATTGGCCGACGCGTCCACCGCCTCGCGCACCTCGTTATGGATCTCGAAGAGCTTGACGCGGTCGCCCTCGCCGCGCTTCTCGAGCGCATCGGCGAGGGTGCGGAAGGTCTCGTGGCCGGCGGCGTCAACCGACGTCGCCTTCTCGCGCGCGCAACCGAACAAAGTGGCGATCATCGCAAAGGCGAACGCCGTCGCAAGCACGGTCTTCGGACTCGACCACGCGCGTTTCATAGAGATACCGATCGAAATCGATCCTTCATCTACGCCGATCTCTCCGAAAAATTGAAACCCATAATAACTCAAGATAATCGCGCATGTCACGACCACGAATCTCGCGAGGCGCGATATCTCCGGCGGCCCGGGGCAAACCGCCGCGCGCCACGTGGACAATGCGCGACGGGCCATGCTAATCCCATGTCTCTTCCCATCATCGAAGGAGTGGGCGCATGAAGACGAGGCTGGGAACGGCGATCATCGCGACGCTGGTCGCGGTGGGGACGGCGGGAATCGTGGCGGCTACGGCGTGGGCGGCGGCGGACTTCGTGCCGGTGCCGAGCCTGGACAAATACCTGACGCCCGAGAACATCAAGAAGCTCGAGGACGGCGAGATCGTGAAGGACACGGTGCTGTCCAGTGACGCGACGAAGGGCGACAAGGGCCGCGGCATCGGATTCGTCTACATCAAAGCCAAGCCCGACAAGATCCAGGCGGCGGTCCACGATTTCGGCACCTACCCGAGCTGGATGCCCAACGTGAAGACCACGAAGGTCACGAACAAGACGGCCGAGCGCGTCGATGTCGAGTTCATGCTCTCGATCATGGGCAACGAGATCCAGTACACGACGATCCACAAGGTCAATCCCGACGGCACGATCCAGTGGCGCCTCGACGACGCGAAGCCCAAAAAGAACGTGTCGGATTCGGTGGGCGCGTGGGTCTTCAAGCCGCACGGCGAGGGCACGATCGTCGCCTACGTCATCGACGTGGACACGGGCATGTCCGTGCCCAAGATCATCCAGAATTTTCTGACGAACCAGAGCCTCAAGAGCGTGCTCAAGGCGCTGCGCGACCGCGTCGGCGGTTGATCGGCGGCGCGGTGCTTCCGGCGAACGGGCGCGCGTCGCACGGCCGAGGGCGTTCGTGGCCGAACGCCGAATCTCCGCCGGATTGAAGAAGGACCGCAAAACCTGATGTCGCCGCGCCTTGACGCACGGGCGGGCGCGCCGCTAGCATGAGCGGGCCTTCAATTCCGAACCGTCGGCGCGCGCCTCGGGTCGCGCCGCGAGCACACGGGTGTGGCTTCGATGGGCAAGGTCATCGCGATCGCATCGCAAAAGGGCGGCGTCGGCAAGACGACGACGACGATCAACATCGCCGCGTCGATGGCGACGCTGCGCCAGCGCACGCTCGTTATCGACCTGGATGAACAGAACGCGGTGGGCTTCGGCCTCGGGCTGTCGCGTGCGCAAATGATGAGCGGGATCTACGACGTCTTCATGGGTCGCGCGCGCTTGCGCGACATCATCCACCCGACGTCGCTGCCCACGCTCAAGGTCATCCCCTACGGCAAGGGCACGCTGACCGACGAGTTCGAAAAGTTCGTGCGCCAGAAGGGCAGCGCGCCGCTGCTGAAGAAGTACATCGCCGCCGTTCGCAACAGTTGCGACTTCATCCTCATCGACTGCCCGCCGGGCATGGGCGATCTGACGATCTACGCGCTCTCGGCCGCGGACTCGGTGCTCGTGCCGATGCAGCCCGAGCCGCTCTCGCTCAAGACCCTCACGCAGATCCTCAAGATCATCCGCAAGGTGCGCCGCAGTGTGAACCCCGACCTCATCATCGAGGGCCTGCTGCTCACGATGTACGACGAGAACTACCGCATCAGCCGCGAGGTCGCGCGACAGGTGTGGGCGACCTTCCCCGAGGAAGTCGTGTTCCGCAACGTCATCCCGCGCAGCGAGGAGTTTTCCGCGTCGTTCGCCGTGGGCAAGCCGATCATCATGCAGGATCCTGACGCCGAGATCGCTCAGGCCTATCTTCGTCTTGCGAAAGAGATCATGAAAAAGGCGCAGGACGAGGCCTCGGGCAAAAAGCCCACGCCCTCCGAAGGCGGCGCGGACGCGCTGTACTGACGCGGGTGTTGTTCCGTCGCGGGCGAGGGCGCCCGCACCACAACTGAGCTTCATGAGGCGCAGCCGCCCCAGGCCGTATCGATCCGCGCAATCCTTTCCGAAAGCCGAATAAAAAAGAAAAACCCCTTTCGGGGTTTCAGGATCGATCTGATCTCGATGGGGACGGGCGGGGAGTGATCCCCGCGCCGTCATGTCAGCGTGATGGTCTCTTCTCCGATCTCCTGCCGCCCTTGAAACAGCAGCCGGCCCTTGAGTTTGCCGGTTTTGGGATCCTGTTCATGGATCGAAACCACCATGCCCTTGTGAAAAGGTCTCTCGTGATAGTCCAAAACGATCACCAGGTTCTTCTCGTCGAGACTGCCCCGCAGCAGGGCGGTGCCGCGGTAGGTGATCGTGTCGAAAGTGACCGTGTAGGAGGCGCGGCGCGTGTGGCGATCGCTGCTGATCAGGATCGTTCCGGTGCCGTAATAAACGCGACCGTCCGGCGTTGTCCCCTGGATGTTGAACGGGAACGTGGTGAATTGCGCGAAGCTCTCCACCGGCGACGGGGCCAGTCGCAGATCGGTACGGCGCGCGGCCGCGGGCGATGCCGCTGCCGCCGCGCGCTCCGTCCCGGCGCTTCCGACGCGTTCACGGTCATCCGCGGCCAAAGAACTGGTGATGGCCGGCTTCTTGGCCGCGGGACTGACAGGAGCCGGCGAAAGAGGTGACGCCTTGGATTCGTCTTTTTTCGGCGCCGCCTTTTTGGCAGGCGCCTTTTTTGCGGGCGCCTTTTTGGCCGGCGCTTTCTTGGCGGCCGGCTTCTTGGCGGCCGGCTTCTTGGCGGCCGGCTTCTTCGCGGCCGGCTTCTTCGCGGCGGCCTTCTTCGGCGCCGCCTTCTTCGCGGCCGGCTTCTTCACGGCGGCCTTCTTCGCGGCCGGCTTCTTCACGGCGGCCTTCTTCGGAGCAGCTTTCTTCACTTCGGCCATCTCGAACCTCCTTACAGGGTCAGGGTTGAACATGCAGACTGCCTGGAGCGGGGGTCGAACCCGCACAACCTTTCGGTTACGGGATTTTAAGTCCCGCGCGTCTGCCAATTCCGCCATCCAGGCGCGGACGGTTTCCTACGCCGCCCACGCCCAACCTTGGACTCGCTTTCCGGCAACGGCCCGACTTCGTTTCCGCGTGCGCGTGCGCGTCGCGTCTCTATGCCGTGCCGTCGATCTTGTTGTCCTCATTCGCGGCGCGCGTATCGTCGCCGCTCGGTTGAGTTCCCGGTACCGCCTGTCTGTATCCGTCGATTCGCTCCGTCGCGCGTCGCGCGACACGTCCGCGAATGTCGTCCCGAGATTTCGACCGCGTCGCGATGGAGGACATCGGTGCGCGCGTCGTGGCGGGAGGCGTGAAACGGTGAAGCGTTTGCGTTTCGCCCCCGTGCAAATCAGGTCGATGCAATCTGGTGTTCAGCCGACCGTTCAGGTTCTGGCCACGCATCCGAATCAGGGCATCTCCTTATCGACGCACCCTACAACCTACTACATCTTGTGTCAAATGTTTTTTTTCGTTCGAGCCCTAGTTTGTCCTTTTTTTTCGCCGGGATAGCCTCCGAGGCCGCTCGCGGCGATCCGAACCGCGCACATGAAGGACGCGCGTGTCATGAGATCCGCCGAGTGAACCTCTCTCGAGCGTCATGACACGGGCGCGCCGGATCGTCATGGTACCTCGCGCGCATCCCGTGTTCCTTGACGCTCCGACGCGCCCCGATATAATCCGCTCGCTTCAATGACAGGCCCGTCAATCGGGCGCGGGCGTGAATTTTCGGAGAAAACCTCATGGCTATCGGCAAGCGGCAATGGACGCGCACGCACATGTGCGGAGCGCTGCGCGCGGCGAACGCGGACGCGGACGTCGTGCTCTTCGGATGGGTCGCGCGGCGTCGCGATCTCGGCCAGATCATCTTCGTCGATCTGCGCGATCGAGAGGGCATCGTGCAGGTCGTCATCGACCCCGCTTCGGTTGGCGACGATTTGATGGAGCAGGCGAAGGCGCTGCGCGCCGAGTTCGTCGTCTCGATTCGCGGGCGCGTGCGCGTCCGCCCCGAAGGCACGCGCAACGAAGCCATCGGGACGGGCGACATCGAGGTCGCCGCGAACGACTTCGAGATTCTCAACGAGGCCGCCGTGCCGCCCTTCGTGATCGTCGACGACGTGGACGCGAGCGAAGACCTGCGCCTGCGCTACCGCTACCTCGACCTGCGACGCACCCGTTTGCAGCGCATGCTGATGCTGCGCCACCAGGTCGCGCGGCTCGCGCGCAACCATCTGTCCGACGCGGGGTTTCTGGAGGTCGAGACGCCGGTGCTGACCAAGAGCACCCCCGAGGGCGCGCGCGACTACCTCGTGCCCTCGCGCGTGAGCCCGGGCTCTTTCTACGCGCTGCCGCAGAGCCCGCAGCTTTTCAAGCAGCTCCTGATGGTCGCGGGCTACGATCGCTACTTCCAGATCGTGAAGTGCTTCCGCGACGAGGACCTGCGCGCCGACCGGCAACCCGAGTTCACGCAGATCGACATCGAGACGAGCTTTCTGTCGCGCGACGACCTGTTCGTCCACATCGAAGGGATGATGGCGACGATCTTCCGCGAGGTGAAGGGCGTGGAGATCAGCCTGCCCTTCGAACGCATGCCCTATCGCGAGGCGATGGACCGCTTCGGATCGGACAAACCCGATCGGCGCTTCGGCCTGGAGCTGCGCGACCTGACCGGCGTCTTCGCGAATTCCGAGTTCCGCGTGTTCCGCGGCGTCCTCGACGCGGGCGGCACGATTCGCGGCATCTGCGCGCCGGTCGGTTCTTATTCGCGCAAGCAGATGGACGAGCTCGCCGCGCACGCGCAGGTCTTCGGCGCGCAGGGGCTCTTCTGGGGCAAGCTCGAGGGCGGCGTGTGGACCGGCGGATCGTCCAAGTTCCTCTCCGAGACCGAGGGCCGCGCGATGATCGACGCCTTCGGCGCCAAGGACGGCGACGCGTTCCTGATCGTGGCGGGAAAGCCCAAGGTCGCCTACGACGCGCTGGGCGCGCTGCGTCTCAAGCTCGGCCGCGACCTGAACCTGATCGACGACGCGAAAAACGACCTGTTCTGGGTCGTCGACTTCCCGCTGCTGGAATGGAGCGAAGAGGACGGGCGCTTCTACGCGATGCACCATCCCTTCACCAGCCCGCGCGAAGACGACATCCCGCTGATGGAAACCGACCCCGGCCGCGTGCTGGCGAACGCCTACGACCTGGTGTGGAACGGCTACGAGCTGGGCGGAGGGTCCATCCGAATCCATCGCCGCGACGTGCAGGCGTTGATGTTCAAGACGCTGGGCATCGGCGAAGACGAGGCGCGAGAGAAATTCGGCTTCCTGCTCGACGCCCTCGCCTACGGCACGCCACCCCACGGCGGCATCGCGCTCGGCTTCGATCGGCTCATCATGCTGCTCGCGGGCACGACCAACATCCGCGACGTCATCGCGTTTCCCAAAACGGCCCGCGCGTCGTGCCTCATGACCGCCTCGCCATCGGTCGTGCCCAACAGCGCGCTCGAGGACCTGGGCATCCGCGTTTTGCGCACCACCTGAAATCGGCGCCGAGGAGTTGGCCATGGCCCCGCACGTCTACATCCGCGACATCGCCACCCACCTGGGCGAGGAGGTCGAGCTGCGCGGCTGGCTCTACAACAAGCGCAGCAGCGGCAAGCTCCACTTCCTGCAGGTGCGCGACGGCACGCAGACCATCCAGTGCGTCATGTTCAAGGGCAACTTCGACGAAGAGACTTTTCTCGCCGCCGACCGCCTGCCGCAGGAGTCGTCGCTGGTCGTCACCGGCAAGGTGAAAGAGGACAAGCGCTCGCCCATCGGCTTCGAGCTCGACGTCACCGGTTTTCGTGTCGTGCACGCCTGCGCCGACGAGTACCCGATCGCGAAGAAGGAGCACGGCGTCGATTTCCTGATGAACAACCGCCACCTGTGGCTGCGTTCGAAGCGCCAGCACGCGATCGTGCGCATCCGCCACCAGATCATCAAGGCGGTGCGCGACTACTTCGACGACAACGGCTTCACGCTCGTGGACGCGCCGATCCTGACGAATAACGCGTGCGAGGGCACGACGACGCTGTTTTCCACCGACTACTTCGGCGAGCCGGCGTATCTGTCGCAGTCGGGCCAGCTCTACAACGAGCCGACCTGCCAGGCCTTCGGCAAGGTCTATTGCTTCGGGCCGACCTTCCGCGCCGAAAAGAGCAAGACGCGCCGCCACCTGACCGAGTTCTGGATGGTCGAGCCCGAGGTCGCCTACATGGATCTCGACGGCGACATGGATCTCGCCGAGGACTTTCTGGTCTTTGTCGTCGGCCGCGTGCTCGACCGTTGCGCCGAGGAACTCGCGGCCGTCGAGCGCGACATCGAGCCGCTGCGCCGCGTGCAAAAGCCGTTTCCGCGCATCAGCTACGACGAGGCCGCCGAGATCATCCTGCGCACGCAGTCCGAATACGAAGTGCCCTTCACGATCGGCGACGATCTGGGCGCGGAGCACGAGACGGCGCTCTCGCGCAACTTCGACCGGCCCGCCATGGTCCACCGCTACCCGACCGCGGTGAAAGCCTTCTACATGAAGAACGACCCGGCGCGGCCCGAGCGCGCGTTGTGCGTGGACGTGATCGCCCCCGAGGGTTACGGCGAGATCGTCGGCGGCGGCCAGCGCGAGGACGACTACGACACGCTCGTCGCGAAGATCGACGCGCACGGCCTGCCGCGCGAGGCGTTCGGCTGGTACCTCGACGTGCGCAAATACGGCTCGATCCCCCACGCGGGGTTCGGCCTCGGCATCGAGCGCACCGTTTCGTGGATCTGCGGACTGCACCACGTGCGCGAGACGATTCCGTTCCCGCGCCTGATGGGCCGACTCGCGCCCTGATCGGAAGGGCCGCATGACGGATACGGACCGGGAGAGCGGCGAAACCGAACTGGCACAGCCCGCACCCGAGCCTTCGCGACCGCGGCGAAGGCGACTCCTATATATATGTGTGCTCGTGCTGCTGCTCGGCGCATTCGCCCGGGTGTGTACCCGGCCGATGCGCGGGCCGCTGCGTGGACCCGAGCACGCGCACAAGCTCGTCTTCGCGCCGACCCCCTACACGCACGACCTGCCCGGCCGTCTCGACGTCTACGCCGCGAATTGGGAGATCCCCGGCGCGCGCGTCGAGACGAAGCCGCCGTATGCGAGCGTCGTTCTGGGTCGCGAGCGCAACCTGATCGTTTACACGCCGGACGCGATCGACGCGACGAAGGCCGACGCCCCGCTCATTCTGCTTTTTCACGGTTACCTCGACACGCCGGTGCACATGCTCGCGACGACGCTGAGGCCGCTCGCCGACGAAATGGCGCGCGGCACGCTGCCGCCCTCGGTGGTGGCGATCCCCGACGTGTCGATCGGCGGCACCGGGACCGACGACCCGGCGACGCCGCTCGACGAGCGGCTCGGCCACTGGGGCGTCGATTCCAACCTCGGGCGATTCTCGGAAGACCTCTTGGGGGGCGTCATCCCCTTCGTGCGCGAACGCTACCCCGTGCGCACCGACGCCGACGGCACGGTGCTGATGGGCTACTCGGTCGGCGGATACATTGCGGTCTCGCTGGCGCTGCGCGAGGCGCGGCTCGCGCGCACGGTCGTCGCGATCTCGCCGGCGCTTGACACGCGCTACGCCATCGACGGCGAACGGCTCGCGCCCTACGACGAAGCCCGCTACCGCCCGATCGAAGAGGACCGACCCGACCGCGTGATCCTTCGCGCGGGGCGCATCGGGCGCTTCACCGATCGGTGGGCGTTCTGGCCGGTCTTCGACAGCGACGCACGCCCCGGTCCCGTGTGGAACGAGGACCGGCCCGTGTGGGAGCGCCTGCGCGAGACGAACCCGCCCGACCTACTCGCGCCGGGCGGCCTCGACCTGAACGGGCGGGCGTTCTACATCGTCGCCGGCGACAAGGATGTGTACTTCTTCCAGCACCACATCGGGCGCTTCGCCGCGCGCGCGCGTCAACTCGGCGCGAGGGTCGAGCCCGCCGACCCCGTGCGTCCCGGCGCGCACTCGCTGATGTTCGTCTCGCGCCAGATTCCGGACGCGGCGAAGTTTTTGGGGTCGCGCCTCGCCGCGAAACCCTAACGCGCGGGCCGCGCCCGTCAATTCTCCAGGCTGAAGCGCACGGGCTGGAAGAACCAGACCTCGCTGTCGGTGTCGGGCGGGGCGTAGATCCAGTTGCGGACGGCGGCCATGGCGGCGTCGCCGAAGCCCATGTCGGACGGGTCCTCGCTGATGACCTTCAGCTCTTTCACGCGACCGCGCTCGTCGATCAACACACGCAGCACCACGCGGCCCTCGCGGCCCGACTCGCGGGCCATGGGCGGGTACTGCGGCGCGTCGCTCGTGCGCAGGCGCGGCGGTGACGACACCTTCACGGCGGGCTTTTTCTCGGCGACCGGCGCGAGCGTCTTCACCTGCGCGGGGTCGGTAAAGGTCTTTTCCTGCTCGGTCATGAGCGTGTTGCCCACGCGCACGGCGAAGCTCGAGTCCTCGGCGACCGAGTCCTTCGTCACGCCAAAGACCTCTTTCACCGGTTCCGCGACCTTGGGCGGCTCCTGCACCTTCGGCTCGGGCTCGGGCTCCGGCGCCTTGGGCTTGGGCTTCTCCACGGGAGGCGGAGGCGGCGGGGGCGGAGGAGGTGGCGGAGGCGAAGCCTCGAAGACGACGTTGTACGACATCGGCTTCGGCGGCGTTTGCGACATCTCGTTCAACCCGGCGCTGACCCCGGCGTGAAAAAGCACGGAGACCACGATCGTCGCAATGACGAACCAGGATCTGCGCGGCGGATCAGGTTCGATGACCATGCCTCACCTCCCACCGGGTCGGCGCGGGCGCGCCCGGCCGATCATTCGTAGTGCCAAGACAGGCCGAGACCGATCTCGCGGCCCTTGAACGTGCGCTCGGTGATTTCGTCGCCCTGCGTCTTGCGGACTTCCAGATCGATCAGGTTCTTCGCCTTCAGGCTGACCTTGAAACCCCAAGGGATCTTTTGCGACGCGACGAAATCGAGCTGGTGGACGGGCTCTTCCATGATGTCGGGGGCGTTGAGCGCGCCGACCTCGACGATTCGCGGGCCAAAGACGTTGTAGAGCAGCGTCGCGCTCGTGCCCCAGTCGAGCTGGTCATAGCCGAGCGTGGCGTTCACCACCCACGGCGACTGCCCTTGCAGCGCGCGCTCCTTTTCGGTCGACAGGCCCGCGTCGTCACCGAGTTCCACTTGCGACTGGATCCACGCGTAATTGCCCATCAGGTACAGGTCGCGCAGCTCGGGCATGGCGAAGGCGAAGTCCTTGCGGAAGTCGATCTCGACGCCGTAGTTGGTCGCGCCGTCGGCGTTTTCATAGGTGACCGACTGCTGCGCGCTCGGCACGACGATCGTCTCGATGGGCTTGGTGAAGTTCTTGTGGAACAGGCCGAGCGACACCGCCTCGCCCGAGGCGAAGTACCACTCCCAACGGATGTCGGAGTTGTCGATCAGCGTGCGCTCCAGATCGGGGTTGCCGAATACTTCGCGCCCTCCGGTGACATCGTTGTAAGTTGCAGGTGACATTTCGCGAAAATCCGGCCGGGATAGTGTGCGTCCATACGCTCCGCGCACGATCATGTCGGGCCGGATCGACCACGCGATGTTGGCCGCGGGCAGAACGTCGGTGGTGTCGAGGTCGGCGACGACGGGCTCCTGATCGGGATTGAACAGCTCGAAGGTCTCGACCTCCTGCGACGACTGTTCGTAACGCGCACCGCCCACGATGCGGACCGCGTCGACAACGACGGGCAGATCCGCCATCGCGTACACCCCCAGGAGATCCTGATCCGCCTCGTAGTTGTCCGTCTCTCGCGTCACTTCCTCGAACTGGAACCCGTCGCTGCCGATGTTCGCGGGCGTGAAGATGTCCTCGAGATCGCGTCGCAGGATGTCGGGGTCGCCCGAGGCCGCGCCCTTGTGCTGGTACTTGAAGCGCCGCGTGTCCACGTCGCGGACGCGCGCGATCAACGTCGCTCCGGTCTTCACGTTCGCGTCCAGCGAGTTCCACACCTTGAACGGCGCTTTCAAATCAGCGCCCAGATCCTGCAGCTCGTCGCCCAGATCCGAGAACACGCGCTGGTTGCCCTCGGGCCGGTCGGAGAGCAGCCACGAGGAGCTCTGGCTGTCGAAGTCGTAGCGCGCCTCGCGGCGGTCCGGCTCGTCGCGCGTGGCCTTGGCGTAGTTGAAGCGCCAGTCGAACTCGATGTCGGCGAGCGGGCGGATGACGTGTTCGCCCGTCACCTGCTGATAGAACATCTGACGTTCGATCCACGCGATCCGCGAAACCTCGATGTCGGTGGCGACGTCGCGGTTGCGTCCCTCGTAAACGCGCGTCTCGTCGTCGGTGATGCGCAGCAGCATCGTCGTGGATTTGATCTTGTGGTCGGGCGTGATCTCGAGACCGAGGCCGAGGATGCCGCCGAGGTTGACGCTGTGCTCCAGCGTCTCGAAGTCGTACTGGTGCTGGAGTTCCAGCTCGTTGCCCGCGCCGACGATGTAGTAGCTCTTTTGCGACTTCGCCAGATCCCAACTGTTGTCGTAGGAGACGCCGAGCATGCCGCCGATCGGGATGCCGAAGGGCCGCACCCGGTGGCCGACGAAGACCGACGCACCGGTGTCCATGGGCACGTCCTCGCGACGCAATTCCCACACGTTCGGCATCTCCTCGCCGAATTTTTCGAGCTGGTCCGCCGTGTAGCCGCGATCCGAGAAACGATCGCGTTCCAGCAGCGGTTGATCGGCCGAGGCGTCGTCGATGCTGCCGGGAAGCTGACGGTCGCCGTCGTCGATCCCGAGCCAGTCGGTCGAACCGCCCTCGTACATCAGGCCGCGCTCGCCGGTCGTGCCCGCGTGCCAGTTGCCCGAAATCCCCGCATCGGCGACGAAGCCATCGGGCAGGCCGCGCGTTTCGAGCAGCACCGCGCCGCCGCCAAACTCGCCGGGCAGATCGGGCGAATAGGTTTTTTGGATCATCACGCCGCGCAGCATGCCCGCGGGAAAGATGTCGAGCGGCACCACGCGGCGCTCGGGCTCGGGGCTCGGCAGGATCGAGCCGTTGAGCATGGTGGCCGAGTAGCGCTCGCCCATGCCGCGCACGTAGATGAATTGATCGTCCACCAGCGTCAGGCCGGTGACGCGCTTGAGCGCCGAGGCCGTGTTCGAGTCGCCCGACTTGGCAATCTGCTCCGAGCCGATCACGTCGGCCACCGCGTCGGCGTTCTTGCGCTCATCGAGCATCGACGCGACGGAGCCTTCCTTGTGCTTTTCGGTGACCACGTATTCGTCGGCGGCGAGATCGGCGCCCGACGAGATCTCGATCGACACCGTCGCCGTCGCGCCAGCCTCGACCGTCACGGAATGGGTCGCGCCGTTCGGAAAGTCGGCGTGCGCGACGAGCAGGGTGTAGGAGCCGGGCGGCAGTTCGATCGCGAAGGCGCCCTCCTCGTCCGTCACGACCTCGACGGTCGAGTCCTTCACGGCGACGCGCGCGCCGTCCACGGGGATGCCGTCGTCCTTGCGCACGAGTCGCCCCTCGATGCGCCCGTTCGCACTCTGCGCCCAGCTCATGTCCGCAAAGACGCACACGAGCACCGACACCGCGAGCACGTACCAGCCGATCCGGTTCAGCACCGTCTTTTCCGTGCGATTCGAGACGCGCCCCATCTGAAACTCTCCTTCGCCGTGCCACGCGTTCCCCACGCGGCGGCCCGGTTCCTGTCACATGCCGATGAAGAAAGGGCGCGGCGGAAACTCTCCGCCGCGCCCAAGGGTTCCGCTCACGAAGCGGGGTATGCCGTCCAGCTCGTCCAGTCCTCGGTGCCCATGCCGCCGATGAAATCCGCGGCGTCGAAGAACGAATCCGAGGGGGCCACGCCCGCGCCGAGCGCCGGGCTCGAACCCGAGGGCGTGAAGTCGGGGCTCGCCGTGTTGAACGCGTCGGAGAGCATCGGGTCGTCGGTGCTGTTGTCCGCGTTGAGGGTGTTCACGAAGTCCGCGACGGTGAAGTCGGGATCGGCCGCCTCGGCGGGCTCCACGGCGACGGTGTCGCAGTGCAGGATGGAGTTGGTGAGCGTCAGCTCGCCCGACAGGTCCGCGCTGTCCGCGGCGACGTTGAAGGTCTCGTCGTGCTCGATCTGGATGCAACCTTCGGCGAAGCCGTCGATGACGATGTTCGAGAAGTTGCCCGCCGTGCCCTCGCGGATCAGCATGCCGAGGTCGGAGAACTCGCCGCCCGGCACGCCGATGATCGTCACGTTGGAGATCGTCGGGTGCGAGCGCGGGGTCGCGGTGTTGTCCTCGCCGTTGTTGTCGCCCTCGAAGCCGTTGTCGCCGCCGTCGTCGTATTGCTGAAGCACCGCGAATTGCACCTTGCCGATCCAGCCGTCGGTCCAGTCGATCATGTCGTCGGCGACGCCCGTCACGATGATGTGCTTGGCGTTCACCGTGCCGCCGAAGAACTCGACGCCGTCGTCCTTATTCATGTGCACGTGGACGTAATCGACCTCGGTGCCGCTGCCGACGCCCTGGAAGGCGATGCCGTTCAGCTCGTTGTCCGGGCTGATGATGTTGCCCGCGAATTCGACCCGCACGTACTTGAGCACGCCGCTGCTGTCGCCCGCGTCGGTGCCGCCGTACTTGCCCGTGCCGCCTTCGCCGATCGACTCGCAGAATTCCGTCGTGTCCTCGACGAGGCAGTTGTTGATGGGCGCGCGGCCGTTGATGATGACGCCACCCCAGTCGCCGCGGGCGCGCTCGCCGTCCACCTTCGACGACGAAAACACGATCGGCGCGTCGGCGGTGCCCTCGGCCATGAGCTTCGAGCCGCGCGTGATGACGAGCAGGCCGTTGGTGGACGACTCGCCGTAGATGCGCGTGCCGGGCTCGATCGAGAGCACCGTTTCGTTCGCGTCGTCGCCGATGAACACGCCGCCCGAAAGCAGGTATTCATTGTCGGCCGTCATCTCGTAGTCCTCGGTGATGACGCCTGTGAGGATGCACAGGTTGTCCTCGCACTCGACGCCCTCGACATCGTCGTCGTCATCGTCATCGTCATCGTCGTCGTCGCCGCCGCCCGACGAATCGTCATCGTCGTCGTCGCCACCGACGCACCCCGCCGCCGCGCCGAGCGCGAGCAGCGCCATCACGAGCGCCCAGAAAGTCCAAGTTCCTCGATTCATCGTTCCCCTACCTCCGTCTTGGTGATTTCGTTCCTGTCCGGTCGCCGCCCCGCGTTGCGCTGCGGGTAAGTCGTTTCCGGTCGTGGTCAGGATTAAGCGGGGCGGAGTGGAGACGATCGACGTGGCGCAATGATGACGAAACGGCAAATTCGACGTTCCATATCTTGAATTCGAGTGGCGAAATCCTGGTTTTCAGCGGCGAAAAGACGGTTTTTGGCGTCGAAAACGTGAAAACCGTGCGTCAAATTCGTGAATCGACGGCAGCAGCGCTCGTGCGTCCGAAGAAAATCGTTTCATCCGGTCAGTTTCAGATTGTTTCCGCGTGAAACGCATTGAAACAATATCGGGTTTCGCCATGAAACACTAATTGACATAACTATTGATTTTATAAGGATAATTACGATGGCACGGTTCTTGGGATACCCCCGGCGTTGTTTCTCGGGGAGCTCCCAAAATGATTCGGATTTTCGTTCTTCTCACGATCTTCACGTTGATGGCCGGCGCGGCGTTGGCCCAGACGCTGTCGCTCGACGACGCCCGCGCCAAGGCCGAGGCCGCCCATCCCGACCTGCGCGCCGCGCGGTTCGAGCGCGACGCGGCGCTGTGGCAGCTCACCGAGGCCGCCGGCAATTACCTGCCCACGGGACGCGTCGAGGAGATCTACATGCGTTCCAACAACCCCGTGGCGGCGTTCGGCACCGACCTGAACCAAGGCACGTTTTCGCTGATGGACTTTCAGATGTCGGACCCGAACGAGCCGGAGATCGCCGAGGACTACATCACGCGCCTGTCGGTCGATCAGCCGATCTTCGCGGGTGGGCGCATCACGTCGGGGGTCGTCGGTGCAGCGCACATGAAGGCCGCCGCCGAGCACAACGTGGCGCAGGCCGGGATGAATGTGCGTTTCGAGGTGGAGCGCGCGTATCTGGACGTGCTGCGCGTCTCGCGTTTCGTGGATCTGACGAAGCAGGTGGTGACGACGATGGAGCGCCACCGGCAGAGCGCGGGCGATGCCTTCGCGGGCGGGCTCGTGCTCGAAAGCGAGGTCTTGCAGGCCGACGTCTATTTGGCCCGCGCGCGCGTTTCGCAGCTCGAGGCCGAAAACAACAGCCGACTCGCGATGGCGAAGCTCAACTACCTGATGGGCGAGAACCAGGACGCGACGTGGGACCTCGTCGAGCCCTCGGCCGACGAGTGCGCGTTCCCCGCGACCGGGGAGCTGATCGATACGGCGTGGTCGCGCCGGGCGGATCTGGCCGGCATGGAGCGCCGCGTGAGCGCGGCCAAGGCCGGCAAGTTCGGCGCGGCGGGCGCGTTCCTGCCGCAGGTCGGCGTGCGCGGCGAATACGATTTCCACGACGAGGAAGACCTTTTCGGCGATCAGGCCGAGGACTGGACCGTATATGTCGCGGCGAAGTGGGAATTGTTCTCGGGATTTCGCGACGCGTCGCGAACCGCGAAGGCCGCCGCCGACCAGAAGGTCGCCGAGACGCGGCTGCGTCAGATGCGCGAGGGCATCGCGCTCGAAACGCGGCGTTACGCGCTCGAACTCGAATCGGCGAAACGCAAGCTCGACACCGCCCGCACGGCGGTGGCCCAGGCGACGCGGCATGTCGAGATCATGACCAACCGCTACGAGCAGGGTCTCGTGAAAATCGCCGAGCTGCTCGACGCGCAGACCGCGCAGACCGAGGCGCGCACCGGCGAACTGAATCTCACCTACGACCTCATGCTCGCGCGCCGCGCGCTGCTGCACGCGGTGGGCGCGACCGGCTGCGCCGACATTTCCGCAAACGCTTCGACCAACTGAAACCCCAAGGTTTTTGAGGAGACGACGATGACGACGAAAAGGCGATTTTTTCCCGCGATGCTCGGCGCGGCGCTGCTCATGGGCGCGGCGGCGTGTTCCGGCTCGCACGACGGCGCCGCCCCCGCGCCCAAGCCCACCGCCGAGGTTGCGGTGCGCACCCTTTCCACGCAGTCCGGCGCGACGACCTTTCAGACCGTGGGCCGCGTAAAGAACGTGCGCGAGTCGGTGCTGACGAGCAAGGTGATGGGCACCGTGGTCGAGGTGCGCGTGAAGTCGGGCGACGCCGTGAAAAAGGGCGACCTGCTGATCCGCGTGGACGACCGCGACGTGCAGGGTCAGGTGCAGCAGGCGCGCGGCGGGCTCGCGCAGGCCGAGGCCGCGTACGCGATCGCCGAGACCAATCTCAAGCGCTTTGAGGGGCTATTCGCCAAGGGAAGCGCAAGCCAGGCCGAGTTCGACAAGGCGCGCTTCGAGTTCGATTCGGCATCGGGCGCACTGCGGGCGGCGCGCGGCGCGGTGGCCACCGCGGGCAGCGTGGCGGGCGAGGCCCGCGTCGCGGCGCCCTTCGATGGCCGCGTGGTGGACACGATGATCGAGCAGGGCGAGATGGTCGCCCCGGGCCGACCCCTCGTGAAGGTCGAGGGCGAATCGAAACTGGAATTCGAGACGACGGTGGACGAGCGCGACATCC
>CAZPJD010000166.1:0-12445 GCA_964586775.1 uncultured bacterium
CGGCGGAAGAGACGCAGCGCCTCGTTCGACATGGGGCGCCGACGAACGAACGACTCGCCGAACTGCTGCTCCTGATCACCCAGACCGACCCGGCCACGAAAACCAAGGAAGAAAACCTGCTCACCGACCTGTGGAACGACCTGTCGCCGATTTATCTCGACCAAGCGGACATCGCCGACGTCGATCTCGAAGTTGACGAACCCGCGAGCGGCGTTCAGACACTCACCCACCAGGGATTCCTGACGGACGCGAAAAAGGCCGCGCTGCTGGCCTCTTTGGACCAGATGCCGGAAAAGCGCGACCTCCTCAAGTCGTTGTTGGACGAAATCCAGAATCAGACGAAGTCATTCCGCCTTTCTCCCGCGGATTCCCCGATGACGTTCGAGCCGGAGGCTCATCCCTTCGGCGAACTCGAAGAACCGCGGGATCCGGCGGATTTCGTCAACGAGCCGAATATCGAAGTATTCACGGATGTTCAAGATGACGGAACACTTGTGCAAAGAGTCGTTTATCACGGTCTGTTGACGTCCGAAAAACTCGCGCAGCTTCAAACGACTTATGCTGTACAGCCGTCATGGTTTATCGATACAATGCTTCCAGAAATTCGTGACAAGCAGAAGCAGGTTTTCACGGCGTTCTTCGACCAATATCTGAAAAACGGCAATTTCTTTGGAGATGGCGATCAACTGTCGGCATTTTGTAAAGTTGCCTATGCCGCGTACGAAGACTACGATGAGGCGTCAGGGTTGTCATCATTTGATTCCGAGGTCGAACGACGTATCTCCATTCTGGCGCCCCTTCTTGCACAAATGAAATCGAAATTGACGCACGCATTTTATGCTGACCATATATCGAAGATATTTGATGCCGAACCGGCGCTCATCGAGTTCGTTTTGGCGAACACAACGAGTCAGGATGGCGCGCTTTTCGATGTGTTTTCGTCGGCGGGCAAACAAAGTGTGTCCGTGACGTACTCGTACAACACCGGCGAATCCTTTTCGACCACCGTGACCGCCGTGTCGACCGTCGTTTTGCCCGATCCGGTATCGCCGGCCACCACAACTGTCCGAGCGTTGTTCGAAGGGTATCTGCAGGTCGATCATTCCGGATCCTATCGTTTCTTGGCCAAGCCGCCGGACGACCCGGCGACGAGCGTTTCCCTGACCATCGACATCGAGGGCGTCACGCAGACAGCGAACGGAACGCACGCGGCGCCGCTGGCGATGACGGTGGAGCTGAAAGCCGGCGTATTTTATCGTCTCGCATTCGATGTCCCTCCAGTGCAGCCGGGGAATGGAATTGGCGCCGTTCAACTCGAGGTAGTCCCGGAAGGCGCATCGTCCGGCGCGGAGTCGCGCGTGACGCTGTTTCCGCTGGACGCGGACAATCCCGTGCCGGCCGCTTACACGCTGCTGCGCAAAATCGTCCAGGTCGTCAAAGCGCTCGGGTTGAGCCCCGCGGAGTTCCGGTATTTTGTGGAGTACGGGAGCGACTTCGACGGATTCGACCCCGGCGGCTGGGCCGTACAGCCCGTCGCCGGCGCACCGGAAGTCTTTCATCAACTGATGCGCCTCGACGCCTATCGCCGACTGAAAGCCGATCTCGGCGGCGAGACCGAGGACCTGATCGGGATCTTCGACGCGGCCGGATCCGTCGTTGACAGTGCGTCGTGGGTTGAGCTGTGTGAACGCCTGGCAAAGGTCACGCGTCGCGACCCGGGGGCCGGCGTCATCGAAAAGACCGTCGAGTCGCTGGGCTTTTTCCCCGCGAAAAAGGCGGCGGCGCGGCTCGTCGACGAGCGCGGCGTCAAGTGGTTGTGGGAAGCCTTGCAGGCGTCGGAACGCTTCGGCGCCCCCGCCGAGCAGATGAGTGCGTGGGTCGCGCCGGCGGCCGGCTTCAACCTGGCGTTCCGAAACGCACAGAACATGCGCTCCGCGATCAAAGCGCGTTTCTCGTCGGACGAGTGGCGACTGATCGCGCGGCCAATTTTCGACGAACTGCGCAGGCAGAAGCGCGATGCCCTCGTCGCGTACATCCTGGATCGGGACGATACCCTGGAGACGGTCGAGCACCTCTACGAACGCCTGCTGATCGACCCGGGGATGGAGCCCGTCGTCCAGACGTCGAGGCTCCGCTTGGCGATCTCGTCCGTGCAACTGTTCATCCACCGCTGCTTGATCGGGCTGGAACCCGAGGTGTTACCGTCGGCCATCCAAAAGGATCGCTGGGAATGGATGCAGCAATACCGGGTCTGGGAAGCGAACCGCAAGATCTTCCTGTATCCCGAGAACTGGCTCGAACCCGAGTTTCGCGACGACAAGAGCCATCTGTACCAGAACCTCGAAAGCACGCTGCTCGCCGGCGAGGTGACGGACGAAAAGGCGCACGAGGCGTTCTCCACGTACGTGTCCGGCTTGGAGCAAATCGCGCGGCTGGAAATCATGACGCTGTACTGCGAGGAACGGGATTCTGACGATTCGACACAAAAAATCTTCCACGTCGTGGGACGCACCTACGGCAGTCCTCACAAGTATTTCTATCGACGCTTTGCCGATGGGATGTGGGCACCGTGGATCCCCGTGGACGCGGAAATCGACAGCGACCATCTCGCGGGGGCCGTATGGCAGGGAAAATTCACTCTCTTCTGGGTCACGGTGAATTCCGAACAGGCGCGCCAAGAGAAAAAAACAGGGCCAGTCTTGCCGGTTAACTTGCCGATAAAGCTGATTTATCGACTCGGCTGGGCGGAGTACGTTGATGGTCACTGGTCAAATTCGGTATCCAACACTGGGAAAAATGCAATGATATTTCAAACTACCGAACAAAGGCAGGCCTACCAACACGATTTCAAACTTCGCGTAACGATAAAATATTCTAACGACGGGCCGAGTCAATCCATCCAGATCAATCTCATCGGCATTCACAGTGGTTACTTCCTCCTCAAGAGTAAGAATGACGCGTTGATTGCAGTACCTCCGAACGACGATCAGGAAATTGCATTTTATAAAACAAGCGTTTTCGAAGAAGATCCCTATTGGCGTGCAAATCGTCAATTGGTGGTTAAAGATCCAAATGTGAGAGATAGCGAGATACAGCAGCCAGCTCGCATTGACGTCATTCTGGATGAATGCGATCGTGAAGATGGTCGCGATCTCCATCCGGTCGTGATGAGCGCAAATATTCCTCATATGAACAATCATGCCGTTGCCAAATACCTCAGTCCATTTTTCTTTCAAGATAAACAAAACACACTCCTTGGGATACCGGACCTTCGATTAACTAAGTTTATCGAAGATGAGGACGATGTTCCGCAGACGGGGCTCGTTGATTTCGGAGTAGCGCCCCCTGGTCACTTCGTTCGACCGCCTCGACTCGGTCCGCAATCTGAGATCGCTTCGGGTGATCCCATCGAGCAGCCCGACGTGATGGCACATTTCGATCCGCAGACGCTGGATCCGGGTGATTACGAATGGCTGAATGAAAGTAACGCGAAGGAAGATCTCAAGTCCAGATTCATCGAGTTAGTCGGGAGTGCTCCAGATCTCAGCACCGATCCGATCGTGGGCGCGGGCGTTCGGTTGATGCTCGGCGACTCGCCGATCGGCCCGACGGGCTTCGACGACAGCCTGCTCTTGACTAACACACCTGAGAGTAACCGGGCATTGAGCCTTGTGGCTCTCACGGGCGAAATCGCCGAGGTGTCGCAGAAGGCTCAAAATCGAACGGCGGGCGTCAAGGCTTACTCGCGAGCGGGCACGGAAACGGGGGAAATCACCCTCGTCGGCTCAGCCGGGTACTTTCTGGGGGTGGGCTATCAGGGGCCTGGCGAAACGGAAATTTGACGCGGCACGCATCGACGGAGGTGACTCATGGTAATCATCAACGATCACTTTTCGAGAGACAATCAGCAGACGGCGCTAACGACTGCGGGAATCGGCACATGCGCTCTTCAATGGGCTATTGAAGTAGAATTCCGGACCCACTTTCACCCCTATGCCGAGAAGCTGGCGGCGTGGATGGCGGAAGGTTCGGTAGCCGCCTTGCAGTCAGCAGACACAAATGAGGAGGAGTTTAAGGAAAAAGACATTTTTGGAACCAAAAACTCCTTCCCGGCGGATGGATACGTCACGACAACCGCCGTCAACGTTGAGCATAAACCGAAGAAAAATATTGATTTTTCTTCAAATGGCGCCTATTCGGTCTATAACTGGGAGCTTTTTTATCATATTCCCTTGACCATCGCCATCCATCTGAGTCGCAATAAACGATACGAAGAAGCGCGAAACTGGTTTCACTACATATTCGACCCGACCGACGCAAGCGGCGGTCCAGCTCCGCAACGATTTTGGAAGGTCAAATCATTAAAATTCACAGAAATGGAAAATATTCGAGATATTGTAAATGCATTAACGGATGCACAGAGCAATTCCAGTTTAGTAGATTCGATCGAGGCTTCCATCGAAGCGTGGAAAAACAACCCATTTCGCCCTCATGTCGTCGCACGTTATCGTCCTGCCGCATACATGTATAAAACCATCATGGCCTACTTGGACAATCTGATCGCTTGGGGAGACGATCTCTTTCTCCAAGATACGGGCGAGTCGATCAACGAAGCCGCGATGTTTTATGTCTTGGCGGCGAATATTCTCGGCGATCGTCCGCAAACGTCACCTCGGTACAATCCATCCCCGGCGAAACCAAAAACGTACAACGACCTGAAGAACATCACACAGTCCGTTCAGTTCGCGGCGGAGCAGTTGACGACGGGCTGCAGAACCAACGCTCCCGCCGCGGATGCCAGCTCGGCGGGAATCGGTTGGCCCGGCCCGCACGGCGTCAAGGACCATCCGTCCACCGTCCTCGCGACGTACCTGAGTTTCTCCCCCTACTTCTGCGTGCCGGACAACGCCGACGTCCTCAAATACTGGGATACGGTCGCCGACCGGCTGTTCAAGATTCGCAACAGCCTGAACGTCAAGGGTGTCTTCCGGCAGCTTCCGCTATTCGAACCGCCCATCGACCCAGCATTGCTGGTGCGCGCTCGGGCTGCGGGTCTCGACATCGGCAAGGTTGTCCGCGGCCTTGGCCAGCCGCTGCCTCTGGTGCGTTTCCGGCTTCTGCTTCAGAAGGCGGCGGAGATCTGCCAGGAGGTGAAGACGCTCGGCGGAAATCTCCTGTCCGTGCTGGAGAAAAAAGACGACGAGGCGATGTCCATTCTGCGAGCCCGGCACGAGCGCGTGGTGCTGGAGATGGCCGAGTCCGTGAAATACGGCCAGTGGCAGGACGCGATCAAGTCACGTGAAGGCTTGGAAGAATCCTTCGGAAACGCCGTTCAACGCTACACCTACTATGAGATGCTTCTGGGCAAGAAGGAGAGCGCGATCGACGTCCCGGAGCTGCACGAGTTTGACGCGTCGGAACTGGAGCGGATGAAGCTGAGGCTCAGGGAGCCGGAGATGCACCTCCGCCGCATCGACGTCAAACTGGCCGGAAACGTGGAGGATCAGCAAAAAATCAGCACGTACGAGGCGTCCGACCTGGGTGGGCTCAAGGATGCTCAAAAGCTGCACGAAAAGGCCGTCGATGAGCGAAAGCGTGTCGCGGAGATCAATCAGCAGCCCCAGGTCACAACCACGGCAGGAGGTAAGCTGCCCGGCAATTGGGGGCTGCCTTTTGATGTAGGCGTTTCGATCAGCTACGGTTCTGAGCAGATTGCCGCGGTCCACGCCGCCAATGCGGACAGGTACGAGGCGCGGGCGGCGATGAAAACCTACGAGGCCGGCACCGCGTCGAAAATGGGCGGATACGAACGCCGCGAGCAGGAGTGGGCCTTTCAAAGCAACACAGCGGCCGGCGAAATCACGCAGAGCTACAAGCAACTGCGGGCGGCGCAGATCCGCGAGGCGGTGGCCGAGCGGGAATGGAAAAACCACAAACAGCAGATCAAACACGCGGATGAAATCGAGCGATTTCTGACGAACGAAAAAAAAGGGAAGCTGACCAATCAGGCGTTCTACGCGTGGATGAAGCGCGAGGTGACGGGGCTGCACGCCAAGTGCTTCGACTTGGCGTACGACGTGGCGAAAAAAGCCGAACGGGCGTTGCAGCACGAGCTCGGCGACGACAGCCTGAGCTTCCTCCAGTTCGGGTATACCGCCGGCAAGGAGGGGCTGTTCGCCGGGGAGAAACTCCATCTCGACATCAAACGGATGGAGATGGCCTACCACGAAATGAACGAACGCGAGTACGAGCTCACCAAGCACGTCAGCCTTTTGCAGGTCGATCCCATGGCGCTCGTGACGCTGCGCACGACCGGCCAATGCGTGTTCTCCCTGTCGGAGGAACTCTTTGATTTCGACGGCCCCGGGCACTACTTCCGCCGAATCAAGTCGGTGTCGCTGAGCATCCCGTGCGTCGCCGGACCCTATGCGGGCGTGAACTGTCGCCTGACCCTGCAACGGAGCCGAATCCGGACATCCGCATCGCTCGCCGCCGGGTACGCCGAGAACACCGCGGACAGCGCCGGCGACCTGCGTTTTCAGACGTATCGCGGACGCATCCAAAGCGTCGTAACCAGCTCCGGACAGGGCGACAGCGGGTTGTTCGAGACGAACCTGAACGACGAGCGCTACCTGCCCTTCGAGAATTCGGGCGTGATCGCCACGTGGGAGTTGAAACTACCGGGCGATCCGAGCCGTGCCGAGCCGTGTCCGTTCGACTACGACACGATTTCGGATGTCGTCCTGCACATCCGTTACACCGCGCGCGAGGGCGGGGACCGCCTGCGCGGCGCGGCGATGCAGAATCTGCGGATCATGATGACCGATGAAAGGGGCGTCGGCGCGGCAAGGCTGCCCCTGACGCGGATGTTCTCCGTTCGACATGAGTTTCCGACCGAGTGGGCTGCGTTCAAGGCATCCGAAGACGACTTTCCGCCGTTGGTCATCCCGCTGCGCGAAGAGCACTATCCCTATTGGAGCAAGAACTGGATTCCCGATGGGGCCGTCACCCGACGGTACTATCTGGCGCGGTCGGAGGGCACGCCGACGGGAAACCAGTTTGTCGCGCGGTCGCCGGGATTCTCGGAGAGGGTTGTTTCGTTGGACAGCGCTCGGCAACACGCGTCGATCGGCGAATTCAATTTTGCGAACTGCGCGAACGATGGCGCGGCGAACGACATCTCCAAGGCGATCGACGATCTGTGGATCGCGCTCACCTGGACCGGAGCGTGACGGAAGTGTCCGTGATTTTTTTCGAATGACCACGACTCGAATCAACGTGCACGGATCGGCCCAGCGGATCGAAACCGTGTGAAGGGAGACGGAAATGGCGGATCTGTATGTCAACTCCAGCGCTTCGGCGTCCGGCGGGCTGCCGGGCGGCAGTGACGCGAATGACGGGACGATCAGCGCGCCGTTTCAAACGATCGGCAAGGCGCTCGATCCGTATCTCCAGTACACGCAGGTGATCGCCGAGGAGGTGGTGATCCATCTGGCGAACGGCGCCAACCAGCCGGCCTACGGGCCGGAGACCGGCATCGACCTGACGCCGCTTCCGTTCCGGTATGGTGGGATGCTCACGATTCAGGCGTACGATCTGCCGCAGAATTTCTTTTTGATCCTTCCGCCGGCGGTCGGCGGAGTCTCCTACACGGCGTGGAACTTTCCCCTTCCGAAGCTCCCTCCCATCGACTTCGGCGGTCCGGCGGGCTCGTTCGAGTTTCACGGGGTCGAGTTCACGGGCGGAGACGCGGCGCTCTTCGACACCTCGCCCGCCTATGGAATCCGAGGAGTGAACGGCCATACGACGCTCGTCTCGTGTCGGTCGTTGAAGAACACCTACGGGATGATGATGGTCAACACGTTCTGCACGGCGGCGGGGTGCCTGTTCGATCAGAACGTGGTCGGCGCGCTCGCGGTGCACAATTCGGTGGTGCTGTTTCCGGGGATCAACGGCGTCACGAACGCAAAAGAGATGGGGATTTGCGCCGCGCTGAATTCCACCATCGCCGTTCCGACGCTTCCGACACCGGGTTCGACATCGCCGTTGGAACTCTCCGTGCTGGAAATTCGAACGACGGAGGCGCGGAAGTCGTACACGGCCGTGAAGGCGATGGCGCATGGGCGGATTCTGCTTGATGGCGAGGTCCCGGGGTTGGGAACGGGCACGCCCATTCCCGGCTTCCTGCGGATCGTCCGAAAGAACAGCTACGACCACGATGAATATCGCGGCGTCGTACTGGAGTCGGCGAGTCTGCTCATGGGGGCGCGCAACGTCCGGTTCACTCTCCCCAGGAAGCCGCTCACGGGCCTGAGCGTCGAGGGCGACGAACCGTCCACCTCGACGAGCCTCGCGGACGAAAGCTGGACCGACGTGGATACGATCCCGTTGGAGCGCCAGATCGTGGTCAATTCGGATCAGGGCGCCGTCGCCGTCGACTGAGTAACGTCGAAATCGAACCGCGCTGCCGGGAAGCGCCATCGGTGACGGTCGGATATGCGTGAGGCCGAAAAACATTCCCGCCGCGACGAGGGCGGCCGAATCGCCGGCGGCGCGGGCGGAAGAGAGGTTCGCGCGGGAACGGATCAGGCCGGCGGCCCGGCTCGATCCGCCGGTGCATCGGGCGGCCTTCCTGCGGTGTCGATGCCGAAGGGCGGGGGTGCGATCCGGGGGATCGGCGAGAAGTTTTCCGCCAACCCGGTGACCGGGACGGGCGCCATGACGGTTCCCGTCGCCGTCAGCCCGGGGCGTTCGGGTTTCGGACCCCAGCTTTCGCTGTCCTACGATTCGGGCTCGGGCAACGGGCCGTTCGGATTCGGGTGGAGCCTGTCGCTTCCCTCCATCACGCGCAGGACCGACAAGGGCCTGCCGCGCTATCGAGACGACATCGAGTCGGACGTATTCGTTCTCTCCGGGGCGGAGGATCTGGTCCCGGTTGTCGATGAAAACGGGGTGCGTCACGAGGACACGTCCATCGCGCAGGGCTACGTGGTCCATCGCTACCGCCCGCGGATCGAGGGGCTGTTCGCACGCATCGAGCGGTGGACGAAGACGAGCGACAAATCCGTCCATTGGCGCGCCATTTCCAGAGACAACGTCACCACGATCTACGGCAAATCCTCGGAGAGCCGCATCGCCGATCCCGACGATGCGTCGCGGGCCTTCTCGTGGCTCATTGCCGAGAGCCGCGACGACAAAGGCAACGCGGTCGTCTATACGTACGCGGCGGAGAACGCGCAAAACGTCGACACGGCGCAGGCCAACGAACGCAACCGGACCCGCACAGCCGCGCGTCACCTGAAACGCATTCGCTACGGTAACCGCGGCACGTGCCTGCAAAGCGGCGCGATCGACTCCGCCTCGCTCCTGACGGCGGACTACATCGCCACCGACGCCGACTGGATGTTTGAAACCGTTTTCGATTACGGCGAGCACAACGCGGACGATCCGCTGCCCGACCCCGCGCAGGAAACGAACCCGCTGACGTGGCCTTGTCGGCAGGACGTGTTTTCGACGTATCGCGCGGGATTCGAGGTGCGTCACTACCGTTTGTGTCGCCGCGTGCTCGCGTTTCATCACTTCGACGGCGAGTCCGGCGTCGGTGCGAACTGCCTCGTGCGTTCGACGGATTTCACATACGCCGAAAGCCCTGTCGCGTCGTTCATCACCTCCGTGACGCAGATAGGATATCGCCGCAAATCGAGCCCGCTGACGGGCTACGATTCCCGGTCGCTTCCGCCGCTCGAATTCGAGTACAGCCCCGCGACGCTCAATCGGACCGTACGCGAGGTCGATGAAAAGAGCCTCACAGGTCTTCCCGCGGGCCTTGGCGCGGGCTATCAGCTTGCGGACCTGGATGGCGAAGGCTTGTCGGGCATCCTCGTCGAGCAGGGCGCGGGCTGGTTCTACAAACGCAACCTGAGCGCAAACCATCTTGTCGCGGGCGCGGCGGGGTTGCGTGCGGAAGCGTCGTTCGCGTCCCCGGTCGCGGTCGCATCGCGGCCGAACGTGTCCCTCGCCTCCGGCGTGAGGCTCGTTGATCTCGCGGGCGACGGCACGCTCGACGTCGCCACGTTCTCAGGACCGGTGGCGGGTTTTTACGAGCGTGCGGATGAAACGTGGAGCCCATTTCGTCCCTTCCTTGCGTTCCCGCGCCTCGACTTCAACGATCCAAACGTGCGTCTGTTGGACTTGACGGGAGACGGGCACGCGGACGTGCTCATCGCACACGACGAGGTTTTCACGTGGTATCCGTCGAAAGGCGAAGACGGTTTCGGTCCGGCGGAATGCGTTCGCAAGCCGTGGGACGAGGAGAAGGGGCCGAAGGTCGTTTTTGCCGACGGCACGCAGACGATCTTTCTGGCCGACCTGTCGGGTGACGGAATGGCCGACATCGCGCGCGTCCGCAACGGCGAGGTCTGCTACTGGCCGAACCTGGGCTACGGGCGCTTCGGCAAAAAGGTCACGATGGACCACGCGCCGCTCTTCGATCACGTGGACCTGTTCGATCCGAAGCGCATCCGCCTCGCGGACGTCGATGGCTCGGGGACGACGGACATTCTGTATCTCTGCGCTCAGGGCGTGAAGATTTTTTGCAATCGCTCCGGAAATTCCTGGAGTGATGTCGAAGTCATCGATGCCTTTCCCGCCGTCGATGATCTCGCGTCGGTCGAGACGACGGACCTGCTCGGCATCGGCACGGCGTGCCTCGTGTGGTCGTCACCGCTGCCCGGAAGCGCGCGCCGGTCGATGCGCTATATCGACCTGATGGGCGGCGTGAAGCCGCATCTGCTGACGAAGTCCAAAAACAACCTGGGCGCGGAAACGGTCGTGACCTACGCGCCATCGACGCGCTTCTATCTCGCGGATCGCGCGGCCGGACGGCCATGGGTCACGCGGCTGCCGTTCGTGGTGCACGTCGTCGAGCGGGTCGAGACGCGCGACCGGGTCTCGGGCAACCGCTTCGACACGCGCTACGCGTATCACCACGGCCACTTCGACGGCGAGGAGCGGGAGTTCCGCGGCTTCGGCATGGTGGAGCAGTGGGACACGGAGGAGTTTTCGGCGCTGTCGGCGAATGGGACGCTGTCGGACGGCACGAATATCGACGCGGCGTCGCACGTCCCTCCGGTGCTGACGCGGACGTGGTTTCACACTGGGGCGTTCGCCGGCGCGGACCGCATCTCGAAGCAGTTTGCGTCGGAGTATTTCGCCGACGAAAACGAGACGCTGTTGCCGGACACGGTTCTGCCGCCGGACCTTTCCGCGGAGGAGATGCGCGAGGCGTGCCGGGCGCTGAAGGGCTCGGTGCTGCGTCGCGAGGTGTACGCCGAGGACGGCACGAGCAAGGCGCCGCTGCCCTACACGGTCACGGAGCAGAACTACACGATCCGGCGGATTCAGGGCCGGTTCGGGAACAAGCACGGCGTCTTCTTCGTACATCCGCGCGAGACGATCGACTACCAGTACGAGCGCGAAACGTCGGACCCGCGCGTGAAGCACGCCCTCACGCTGGAGGTGGACGATTTCGGCAACGTGACGAAGTCGGCCGCGGTGGGCTACGGCCGCGCGGGGAGCGACGCCGCGATTTCGCAGGCCGACCAAGACACGCAGTCGAGGATGCTCGTCGTCTTCACGCAGAATGATTTCACGAACGCGACGGACGACGACCACGCCCACCGCGCGCCGCTGCCGTGCGAGACGTGCGCGTACGAAATCACCGGGCTCGCGCCGGCGGGCGACCGATTCGGATTCGCCGAGATGCTGGACGGTCTCGACGGCGCGACGGGGATCGACTACGAGGCGGCGCCGTCATCGGGCGTGGAGAAGCGCCTCGTCGAGCAGACGCGGACGCTCTACCGGCCCGACGACGGGTCGGAGACGGCGCTGGGGCTCGGCGCGGCGCAGAGCCGCGGTCTGCCGTACGAGAGCTATACGAAGGCGCTCACGCCGGGGCTGCTGAACAATGTGGACGCGTACAACGGCACCGTCACGCAATCGATGCTCGACGCGGCGGGGTACGCGTATTTCGCGAGCAACGAGCACCGGTGGACGCGGTCGGGGCGGTTGCGTTTCTCGCCGACGACGCTGCCGCAGGGCGTGAGCGCGGCCGAGTTCGCGGCGGCGCATTTCTTTTTGCCGCATCGCTTCGTCGATCCCTTCGGCAACGAATCGTCGGTCACGTACGACGCGCACGACCTGCTCGTCGCCGAAACCGAGGACGCGCTCGGCAACGCGACGGCGATCGTCAACGATTTCCGCGTGCTCGCTCCGTCGATGGTGACGGACCCGAATGAAAATCGGACGGCGTTCGCGTTCGACGAGCTCGGGCTCGTGACGAAGACCGCGGTGATGGGGAAGAGCAGCGCGAATGAAGGCGACGATTTGGATCACCCGACGGCGATGTTCGAGTATGATTTCGACATCTATCGGACGGAGGGGACGC
>CAZPJD010000167.1:0-39584 GCA_964586775.1 uncultured bacterium
GGTCGGGGGTGAGGGAACGGATTTTTTCACGGCGCGTCGAACTCGCAGCGCGGCGAGCACCAGAACAGGAGCTGGAACGCCACGCCGTGCGGCGCGCGTTCGTAGAGCATCAGGCGGCCCTCGTCGTCCGAACCCGACGCGCCCACGAAAAACGCCAGCTCGTAAAAGTGCTCTCCGTCGTTGTACGTGCCCGTTTTTTGAAACACGCGCGTCGACGAGCCGTCCACGGGCCGCGCCACGCCGCCGCCGGTGTACCACGCGCCGAAGATCGGCTTGACGCTCCCGCCCTCGCTGCCCAGCAGGTTCGATTTCAGCAAGCCCTCGCTCGATCCGCCGGGCAGCGCGTTGGCGGGATGATCCAAAAAGATCGCCGAACCGCACACGGTGATGTAGCGGTTCGTGAAGCCGCCGCTCGGCAGCATGCCGCCGTAGTCGTCGCGATCGGCGAGCGCGCGATACGCGCCATCCGATCCCGTCGGCGTCGAGCCGACGACGTGCAGCGCGAATCCGCCGTCGCGCTCCTGCTCGACCTGCGCGTCGGATCGCCCGCGCACGAAATCGCACTTCACCGAGCGCAAAAAGCGCGCGTTTTCGGTCACGCGCGCCGCGAAGCTCTGGCGCGTCGGCGTCCAGAGCCCGGGCGCGGTCTGCGCGACGAAGGCATCGCCGCTATTCGTGTTCCAACTCGACATGGTGAAACTCCGGAGGGGTTGTTGGTTTTTGGTTGTTGGTCGGCCCTCACCCCCGGCCCCTCTCCCATCAAATGGGAGAGGGGGGATGGACGGGCGACGGGTTCGGCTCCCCTCTCCCGCCGGGCGGGAGAGGGGACGGGGGTGAGGGCTCTCACCTTCCCCACACCTTCAGCGGCTCGCCGTCCGGGTTCGCGTCGCCGGCGTCGGCCCACCAGCTCAGGGAGCCGCGCTGCGCCGCCGGTGCGCCGGCGAAGTCCGCGGGCATGACGCCGCCGCCGAACGCCGCGGGCACCGCTTCGCCGGGATCGGCGGACCACACGCCCGCGTCGGGCGCTTCGCCGCGCGCGACGAGATCGAGCTCCACGCCGACGGGAGGATCGAAATCGACGCCGATTGCCGCGACCTGGAATACCCCCTCGCCCAGCGAACCCGACACGGCGACGGCGTCGCCGAGTCGCGCGCCGAGCAAACTGAAGTCGCACCGAGCGCGCACCGTGCGCAGCGACGCGAAGCGCGCCTCGCGATCGTCGAGCCACGCGCGCGCCGACTCGTCGTCGAAGATCCAGTCGCTCTCGCGCGTGACCGGTGCGGCCACGCCGCTCGCCACACGGCGCGTGAAACGGCCATCGTCCGGGCGGCGCCGGTAGCGCAGCGCGAGCGCCTCGCCGCCGAGGCGCCGGGGGTCGTTCCACTCGCGCACGTCGATGAGGCTCGTGTCGTCGAGGGTGATCGTCGCCGCGCCGTCGCCCCCGCCCGCGGGCACGAGGGTGTACAGCCCGCGACGCACGAAAAGGCACAGGCCGAAGTCCGCGCCGATGCGCCCGATCACGTCCATCACCGTCGTCTCGGCGTCGATCAGCGCGCGGCAGCGCAAGCCCCACGCGTCGGTCCACGCCCGCACCGATGCGAACGACGCGTCGTCGATCTCGGCGGCATCCAGGCCGAGCCCGTTCACGGTGTCGGTGAGCAGGTGGCGGATCGCATCGACTGGCGATTCGATCAGGCGACCGTCCGCATCGCGCTCGCCGCGCGGGCGCGCCACGCGGATCTCGTCGCCGGGCTCGAAACGCACCTCCATGCGCTCGAACTCGGAGCCGACGAGCTCGAAGGTCCCCGCCGCCACGTCGATTACGCGGATCTCGAAGTCGCGATACCCCGTTTCGTCGCGGCGCGGCTTGCCCGACGAGTCGGTCCACGTCGCCCGAGCGCCGAAGCCCGCGATGCCGTATCGCCCCGGGCGGCAGAGCCGCGCGCGCAGCGGCCGGTCGATGGCGAAGGGCTGCCGGTCCACGCACGCCGCCTCGATCCAATAGTCCGACTGCTCCGCGCCGAAATCGCCGAAGAGCACGGGCACCGCGCGACCCGACCAGCGCGGGTCGATCTTCGCGTCGTCGCCGTACGCGAGCGCCGGGATGCGCCGGTCGTCGCGCTCCACCCGGTCGCGGGGCGAGAGCGTCACCGCCCACGGCCCGATTTCCACGTCGCCGCGCTCGATCATCCCCACGTGCGCGAGGGTGTCGGCCGACGGCACGCCGCGCGCCGATTCCACGAGGTACAAACGCACGCGCCGCCCGACGAAGTAATCGGCCGCGCGGATCGCCGCGATGTCGAGGTCGCCGAGCGCGTCGGCTCCTCGCGCGAGCTCGATGCGCACCGCGGGCGATACCACCACCCCGCCGGCGCCCAACTCATGACGCAGTCCGCGCACCGACGCGATGCCGCGCCACGCGCCGTTGTGATTCGCGTCGGGCGCGCCGACGACGCTGTGCGTTCGGTGGGCGAGGGCGAAATGCCAAACGCGAGCGCCGTCGCGCGGGTCGGCCTCGATCTCGACGAGCAGGTTGTAGCCGCGCAGCGCGGAAGCGGTCGTCGTCATCGCGTCACCCCACCGACTCGTCGATCGCGACGCGCACGTCGGCGTGGTTCCACCCGCCGCCCTCGCGGCGTAGCGACGCGCCGAGGTAGCCGTAGATCGTGTCGCGCGCCGGGTCGTCGGCCTCGCCGCTCGCGTGCGGGTCGTCGGTGCCGCTCGAAAGCCGCGTGGGATCGAGCACGACCAGCACGGGCTTCACCTGCCGGTGCCGCCGCCAGATCGTCTCGAAGGGCTGCGTCTCGGTCGGCGAGAGATCGGCAAAGACCAGATCGACGCGACGAAACGGCGCGAGATCGACCGTGCGCCGCGCCTGACCGAGCGTCGAAGCGCTCGGCGAGGGATCGGTCCAAGCGACGCCGATGCGCTGCGAGTAGTTGTGCGCGGGGGTGAAGCACATCGCGGCTTCGTTCAGGATGACGCGGCCGATGGTCCACGGCGTGTCCTGGCGCGCGGGGTCGGCGTCGAAGCGCGCCTCCATACGCACGCGCCACCAGCGGCGACTCGCGCGCGGCCGGTGCGCGATGACGGGCCGCGTCGCCACGCCCGTCAGATCCACGTCGAACAAGCTCGCGCCGGAAAAGCTCGAGTCGTCGCACCCCGCGAGACGCACGCTCATGTCGCGCAAACCCGAAAGCGACGAGATGTCGGCGAAGTTGTGGCCGAGGATCGCGGCGAGCTCGATATTGCGCGCGAGGATGAGATCGAAGACGAGTTCGGCGCGGTAGCGGATGCCGTCGGGCGTGACGAGCCGCTCGCCCAGGCCCTCGCTCTTCCACGGCGTGCCCAGATCGTTCGCGCGCACGTTCGACGCGCCGAATCCCGCCGCCGCGCTGCTGGCGAAGATGCGCCCGCGGTCGCCCGTGAAAGCGAATGGGCCCTCGTCGCCGTGCGCGATCATGACGCGGGCGACCTCGCCCGTTTCGGCGATGTCCGCGGTCGTGGTGGCGAGCACGATAGACGCGCTCGCCGCCGCGGAAGACTCGCCCGACACGTGGCGCACGCGCGCCCACACGGTCTTGAGCCCCGCGCCCGCGCTCAGCCGGTGCGCGAACGACGCACTCGGCGCGGGGACGGGCCAGTCGCGCCAGGGCGACGCGTGCTCGGCCTCGCCGTCGTTCCACACGCGCGCCTGCCACACCGCGCCCTCCACGTCGCCGGCCTGCGCGCCGCTCGACGCCGCGAGCACCACGTCCACGCCTCGCTCGGTCGCCACCGCGCCGCCGGCGTCGATCGCGATCGACGTCACCTCGGGCGCGCCGCGATACTCGACGCGATCGCCATAGAGCGTCTGGGCCGCCAGCAGCCCCGCGTTGCCCGTCTCGTCGTGAAAGATCCAGCGGACCTCGACTCGGCCCGGCCCGGTCTGCGTGTCCTGAATGGTCGTGTACGCGTCGGCGGGTTCGCCATCCGGCGCGGGAAACGCCACGTCCTGCGCGTGATTCCACGCGAGCGCGGTCACGGTCTCCCAACCGTTCACGCGAAGCCGCTGCCACGCGCCGCCGTCGATGCGCCGTTCCACATGCGCGTGCAAATAGTCGGGCGGAATCGCTTGCGGCGAACGCGCGCCCGTTCGCACCACCGCGCGCGTGTCGTGCGTCGATTCGGCCCAGGCGTTCGCACCGATGGGCGCGTCGAAATCGGGCGTGATCTGCCCCGCACCACCGCCGTCGACGTGCCCCGCGTAGCCGTATCCGTAGCCCCAGTCGTCTCCGTAGGCCGGATCGGCATCCGACCGGCAGCCGTAGATGAACGCCGCGCCGCGCCAGTCGATCGTCCACACCGGCACGTCCACCAGCGGCTGCGCGTGGTCGTGCGCCGTCGTGTAGTGGCGCATGAGCGTCACGTTCACATCGTGAGCGATGTCGCGCGCGTCGATCTGCTGCGCGCCGCTCGTGCCGCCGACCACCACGCTCGCCCGGTCGTCCGACACGGCGACGCACCGAATCGCCTGCGTGGGCGCAAGAATCGGAACCGCAGCGCCGCTCGCCTCCGTGCCGATGATGTTGGAGACGATCGCGTCACGCGCGAGCGCGCCGTCGTACGCGCCGTGATCGAGACGCACGACCTGCGTTTTCGCGTTCGCGTTGCCGTAAACGAGGGCGATGGCGCGCGGATCGGTCGGGCCGCCGTCGCGGGCGCTCACCGCCGCGGCGTTGATGTCCTCGGCGAGCAGGCCGGGGTGATACATCGGCGTTTCGCGGCGCACGCGGTAGTGCGGGCAGCTCATGTCGCGCGCGCGAAAATGTTCGAAGCGCCCGCGCAGAAATTCGCTCGCGGCCACGCACGTGTTCGTCGCCGAGAGGGCCGGCAGCAGCGCGCCGTCGTCGCCGCCCGAATCGACGAAGGTGTGGATCGTGCTCCACGACACGGGATCATCCGCGTCGTTCGACGCGCTGATGCGTACAACCACGTCGTCGCCGTCGCGGTAGCGATCGACGGCGATCCACGGATACGCCGTGTAGGTCGTCGCGTCATGCGCGTAGGCGAGCGCGCCGCCGTGCCACACCTCCATGCGGTTCGAGACGCCGGTGGCGGTTCGCTTGCGCACGTGCAGGTACTGCGTTTCGCCGCCGAGGGTGACGAGGCCGACGATGACCTCGGTGTATTCGTCGCCCACCGGGATCGGCTCTTCGTCGATCGTATATTTCGCGCGCACACCGATATCGCCCGGGCACGATTGCAGAAAGTACGCGGGCGCTTCGCGCGGCGGACCGCTGTTCGCGAGCGAAAACACCAGACCGTCATCCTGCGTGAGTGTCGCACCGGGCGTCGTCACCGGCAGCCAGTTGCGCCCGTCGATCGCGTCGCCCGTGAATTCGTCGGCGATGGCACCGACGGCGGCGTCGGGCACGAACACGTCGCCGACGGTGTGCGGGTTGTGGATCGCATGCACGCGCGGGCCGATGGCGTAGTAGAGCGTGTTGTCGTGATCGCCGGCGGGAAAGAACCCGGCGCGCGAATTCGGCCCGAATGCGAGCGTGCGCAAGTCGCCGCCGGGCAGCGCGCGAAACCACAGCGTCGCGATCTCGCCGTCGTCGCCGGTCCACGCGAGCACGCGGTGCGCGCCGCCGCCATACGTGCAGCCGTGTACGTCGGCGAACGCCACACCCGCGTCGGCCTCGATCTCGGGCGACCAATCCGGCGGGGACGAATCCGCTCCGCCCGACATCGCCGTCCACGACACGCGATAGATTTTCGCGGGATCGACTTTCGCGATCGCGAAGAGGTCGTCGCCGCAGCGCGCGACCTTGGCGAATCCACCCGCGAGCCGCGCGAATCCGTGCGGCGCGTTGGTGTCGAGGCGGATCACGACCAGATCGGCGTTGGTGGCGAACGCGCCGTAACGCGCGCCGTCCGCGCCCATCCACTGAACGCAGTCGTTCACGTACTCCGATCCCACGAGAAATTCGTCGGCGTCCCATTCGAGATCGGCGTGAACGAGGTAGCCCTTGCTATAAACGAAACCCATGCGACCGACCTTTGTGTTTGACGTGTTCGCGTCAGCGCAGCGCGGCGATGACCAGGCTCACAGCGATCGAGAGCGCCGCGCCGCCCAGCGCGCCCATGGCCCAGCGGCGCGCGTGTTTGAGTTCGCTCACCGCCTCTTCGGCGCGGGCGAGGCGTTCGGCGAAATGATTGTGCGTGTCGATGCGCCGCTCGATGCGTTCGAGGCGCTCGGTCAGTTCGATGCGCAGCCGCCCCACGGCATCCTCGATGGCGCGGTGGAGCAGTTCGTAAAGCTTGGCGTCGCCTTCAGTCATCGGTCGCCTCACGCGAAGATCAGGTGGATCTCGTCGTCGCCGTCCGCTTCGAGGCACGGCCCCGACAACTCCATCGGCACCTCGCGGCCCGCCTCGCTCGCGATCTCGGGGATGCGCGGCGCGAAACGCGGCGCGTAAAACGCGAAGGTCGCGCCGGGCGCGTTGCCCGCCTGCACCAGCACCTCGATGGGCGCGAACGCCTTGATCCGTCCACGCAGCCCCGCGGTTTCGGGGGTGAAGAACCCCGCGAGCGTGAGCGTCGTCTGCCGCCGCGCGGGGTGCGTGAACCCGCTGGGCCCCGGCGTGCCGAAGGCTTCGCGCATCCGTACGCCCTCCTCGATGCGCAGCTTCGCCTCGGTGATCTCGAAGGGCGCGCCGCCCACCAGCACGCGCCCCGCGATGCCCGCGACCGGCGCGCCGGTGATCGTCGCGGCGGCGGGCCGGGCGGGATCGACGCGCGTTCCGGCCAGGTGCGGCGACGGCGTCGTGCCCGCATATCCGCGCGTGACGCGCAGCTCGTTTTGCGCCAGCGCCACGTCGGTCACGCGCACGCGCTCGTCGCCGATCGCGAGGATCGCGCCGGGATCGAAGCGCCCCGCGTCGGTGACGGCGATGGTCGTCTGCGCGTCGGTGATGCCCGCCGCGAGCGCGTCGATCGCCGCGGCGTATTCATCCGCGCCGAAGCCCTCGAAGCGCCAGCGCGCCTCGTTGCCCGCCGCGAGCGAAACCTCGACGAGCCGCCCCACGCACCCGGGGTACGCGAAGGCGAGGCCGTCGAGGAATCGGCGGATCGTCATCGACGACGCCGGTCGCGCGGCGGGACGATACGCACTCGCGCCGCGCACGCTCGCGCCGATCGCGGGGGGTGCCGGCAGCGCGGGCGTCCACGCGATTTCGACGCCGTCGGCCTGCGTCACGACGCGCACGTGGTAATCCGCGCCGGCCGCGAACCCCACCGCGTCGCCCGCCCGCGCGGTGGCCGACGCCAACTCGCACGACGTGGTCGTCGGCGTGGCCGCCACCGTGGTCGTGCCGGAGTTCGACGCCGCGAGCGCGTGCGCCACCAGCAGCGCGTGCGCCGCGCCGGGGCCGTTCGATCCGGGCATCACGGTGCCCTCGATCTCGTACTCCAGCATCTTTCGCCGCGTGACCTGATCGGCCGTGCCGCGCCCCGCGTGGCGCTCGTCGCGCGCGGCGCGTTCGTGCGTCAGGGTGAAGGCCGCGCGGGTGTGCGCGATCGCCTCGTTCGCGTCCGGGTCGGGCGCGACGCCGAAGGCCGACTCGGCGGTGACGTAGAGCTGCTCGAAAAGCGGATTCGGGTAGTGCGTCATGATGGTTTTCCGTCGCGCCGCGCGGGCCGGCGTGGTTCAGATCGTTTCGTGCCAGACGATGTCGTAGAGCGCCGCCGCGCGCAGGCCCGATTCGCCGAAGGTCGATTCCGCCGTGCGCTCGACGGCCTCGGTCAGCGCCGCGCGGGCCCCGCGCGTGGGGTCGGCCATCAGCGCGCGGTCGATGTCGGCCAGCAGCGTCGCCATTGCGGTGCGTGCCGCCGCCGCGTCCGCGCCGCGGATGTACGCCGTGATGCGCACGCGCATCGCGCAACGCCGCCTGCGCGCGGGCATCGACGACGTGCGCACGCGCTCGACCTGCGCGACGAGCGCGGGAAAGCGCGGCAAAAGCCCCGGCGGCACGGGGCCGGTCCGCACGTGTTCGACGTCGGTGCCGAATCCATTCGCGCGCGAGATGCGCGAGAGCGCGCCCGCGACCTCGCCAAAAATCGCCTCGGCGTGCGTGCTCATGCGTGGCTCCCTTCGGGTGCGCGCATGGTCACGCCCGTCCCGACGCGACGGATCGCGCCGTGCGCAGCAGTCCCTCGCGACGCAGCAGCCGCCGCGCGGCGAAGCACAGCTCGGCGAAGGGCGAGATGGCGCGGGTGCGGAATCCCCCCGCGCCGGGGCCGCCCACGTCGAGCGACTCGATGCCCGCGTTCGCGGCGGCGATGGCCGCGGCCTGCGGCGAGACGGCGAGGTGGATGGCCTGTTCGCACGCGGCCTCGAGCACGCCGCGCGGCAGCGGCGCGACGAGGGCGAAGACCTCGTCCACGGCGACGACCGGCTCGCCCGAGAGCGTGAGTTCACCGGTGTCGGGATCGAAGTCGTCGATGCGAAAAAGCCCGGTATGATCGAAGCGCGCCGCGCCGCCGACGAGTTCCGCCGCGTCGCGGCCGATGAGCAGGTCGGAGCGAACGCTCGCGCCATTCGCCTCGCTCACGCGGGCGAACTCGACCGGGTGGCCGACGATCGGCACGCCGATGGCTTGCCTCGGCCAACCCATGCCGTGCGCAAGCGCGTCGGCGACCAGCGGGGCGCGGCCGATCATCCGCGACGCGGCGGCCAGATAGCGCTCGCGCCGCGCGTCGCCCGGCTCGCCCGTGCCCAGATCGGCCCACGCGGTGGCGTCGGGGTGCCGCGCGAGATACGCGCCGGCGAACGCGAGATCGACGATGCTCTCGGCGGAGGGATCGCACAGGGTGGTGTTGAGGGCCATGGGCCGTATCCTTTTTTTTCGTCGGGATTCGCCGGGGGCACGTCGCCCCCGGCTAATACGTTCATGGATGCGACGCGCAAGAAGGGAGGGTCACTGGCTCCAGACGTCGACGATCAGGTCTTCGTTCAGCATCGCGTAGCCGTAGATGACATCGACGGTGACGAGGGTGCCGAGGTACTCGGGCACGTAGCTCGCCTGCACGCGCGGCCCGAGCTGGATGGCGAGCGCGATGGCGTGGCGCTGGAACATGACGTTGTGGAAGGTCTCGATGCCGCTTTGCGTCGACGACGAGATGTTGTTCGACAGGTGCACGCGGCAGCCGAGGATGTCGCCGACGAGGCCCGTCGCCATCGGCGCGTTGGGGTCGCCGGGCGCGAGGTAGTCGCGGCTCGTGAAGCCGGGCAGCGCGAGCAGCCGCGCCTTCAGATCGGGGCCGACGACCAGGAAGCGGTCCTCCACCGGCGCGTCGGCGCTGTCGAGGTAGCGCATCGCGGCGACGAGGGCCTGGCCGACCTCCTCGTCGGTGCCGATGGCGGCGGTCTGGCGTGCGGCGAGGACGTGCAGGCCCAGCAGGTGCGTGTCGATGGCGCGCGCGATCGCGTGGCCGGCCTTCTTCGTGTAGATCTCGCGCAGGCTCGATTTCGCCTGCACCGCCACGATGTCCTCGATCAGGAAGCTGACTTCCTTGTGGTTCGCGAGCGGAATGCTGACCTTGTCCTCGGTGGTGGACTGGGGCGTGACCTGCGCGTTGGGGGCCTTGGTCTGCGCGGCGAAGTTCGACACGCGCGGCACGTGGATCACATCGCCGCCGTCGGCCGCCACGTCGTCGAAGCGCGCGACCAGATCGGCCATGACGAGGTTCTTCTCGGCGGCCTCGAGCACGTCGAGAGCCCAGAGTTCGGGGATGAAGTTCGCGGAGGTGGTGGTGGTGATGTGGGCGGTTCCGAGGGCCATGGGGACTCCGTTCTTTTAAGGGTTTTTGGTTGCTGGTTTTTTGGTTTTTGGTTCCCTCACCCCGTCTCGCTTCGCTCGCCACCCCTCTCCCGCCCGGCGGGAGAGGGGCCGGGGGTGAGGGCCGAGCAGGCGGGGGTGAGGGCTTCTATCCCTCTCCCCGAGCGGCGCGCACCAGTTCGTCGCGGCGGCGGCGCAGCTCGGCGAGCGACGTCGACCGGGGCGGGGACGCGGGGGAGGGGGAGCCCGCGGAGCCCGCGCCGCCGGGCGACGCGCTTTTCGCCAGATTCGGATTCTCGGCCAGGAACGCGCGCACGGCTTCGGCGAAGCGCGACTCGTCGTAGCGCGCCGGTCCCGCGCCGAGCGCCAGCGCGAGCTCGGCCGTCGTGCCGTCGCCGGGCCACTCCACACGCGGGGCGAGCAGCGCCACCACCTGCTCGGGGCGATACGCCCCGCCGGTCGCGGCGGCGTCGGAAAGAAGCTGACGCACCCGCGTGTCGCGGTATCGCCGCTCCCAATCCTTCGCGCTCGACATCAGGCGGTCGCGCTCGGCCACGAGCGTCTCGGTGCGCCGCGCCGCCTCGTGGGCCGCGCGCTCGGTTTCGTCCATGCGGCTCGTCTCGACGCGCGAGACGGCCTCGTCGATGCGCGCCGAGAGGCGGTCGATGGCGGCGTTCACCTCGGCCGCGAGCTTCGTGAGGGGATCGTGGGGGTCTTCCATGCGATTTTCTCCGTGCGTGTTCGTCACGATTCGTTTTCGCCGGTTGCGATTTCGCGCAGCACCTCGTCGCGCTGGTCGGCGGGCAATTCGCGCAGCACGGCGCGGGCGAGCCGCTCCAGCACGCGCCGCCGAAAGACCGGCCCGACGCCGAGGCCCAGCGCGCGCTCGGTCTCGTCCAGCAGCGCCGTGGGTTCGCTGACGCCGAAATCGCCGGGGAAGCGGATGCGTGCGTTCCAGTCGGGCGCGGCGATTCGCAGCGCGCCCTCGAAGGCGCGGGCGAGGTTGTCCGCGGCGTCGGCCAGCGCGTGGTTGGTGTCGAGAAAATCGAACGCCTTGCTGATGCCGCTTTGCACGCGGCCCTCGCGGGCGCTGCCGCGCGACAGGCTGGCGAGCCGGTAGATTTCGTCGATGAGCCCGTCGATGCGACGCATGAGCAGATCGGCCTGCGCGGCGTCGGGGCTGATGTATTCGGGTGCCCGGTGGCCCTCGGGGTACAAAAAGATCGAGCTGGTGCCGAGTCGCGCGATGTCGCCGTTCTCGCCGTACTCCGCGGCGCTGCCCTCGGCCACGAGCTGCGAAAATGTCTGGCGGTACAGGATCTCGCCCAGCAGCGAGCCGAGGTTGAAGATCTCGCGGTTCACGTGGACGATCGACGCGAGCAGGCTCTCGCCCACCACCGGGTCGTCCCCCGCGCGGAACCGGCAGGACACGAAGGGCACGCGCCCGAAGGGATTTTCGCCCTCGTTCACGCGCTCGCCGGCGTCGTCGATGTCGGTCCACGTTTCCGGCGTCCACAGGCGATACGCGGTGCGTTCGCCATCGACCGGAGTGCCGGCCCCGGCGGGCGAGACCTCGCGCCGCCGTTCGCGCACGAGCGCCCAGTCGAGTCCGCCCGCGCCGTCCGCGTTCCAGTTGACGAAATCGCCCGGCAGCACGAGGTGGAGGTAGCTGCGCAGGCCGAGTGCCAGTTCGTCGGCCACCGTCGCGGGGCGCGCGGTGGTGCGCGGGCGATCGACGCCGATCACCACATGGCCGTACACCGCGCCGAGCGTCAGCGCGCGCTTCATCACGTCGACGAGCCCGTGACCGCGTCCATCGGCGTCGGTCATCAACGCCGGCGCGCCGCCATCGGGCAGAATCGTCGGCCCCACGCGGAAGATCGACGCGACGTAGGTGTCCACGACCGGGCGGCAGTAGTTGAGGTGAAAGGCGCGGGCGAGGCGTCGCCGGTGGTCGGCGGCGTTTTCGAGCCGATGGGAAAAAAGATTGGACGCCGTCAGGTATTCGGCGCCTCCCTGGAAACTCTGCCAGGCGAGACGCCAGAAGGCCCGGCGCGATTCGTGATGGGGATGGCGGGATTCGATCAGATCCCTGAACGGCGTCCGCGTCATCGGCCCTTGCTCCTTTTCGCGGGCCGGATCGACGGGCCCGGCTGCCCGGACCCTCGACCCGTCCCTCGTCCCGTTGGGACAAGCTGCTTTTCTCGTGAACCTTGTTTTCGCGCTCGATCGTTTCCTCACCCTTCGCCGGGCGAACGGGTGTCTTGCGCGTCAGCGAGCGTCGGTCGGCGTCGTCGGAAGGGCATGTGCGCGGTTTGTCGCGCGGCGGCGCGCTTCGGCGCAAGACGGGGACATGCAGCGCGCCTCGCGATGCGTGTCCCCGGTTTCGACGCCCGCCCCGTCTTGACGCTCTCCGGGGCGCGTGATAGCCCGTGGCCCTTGGTCGGCCGGACCAGAGGGAGACAATTCGTGAATCGTCGACGGATGTTTGGCGTCGTGGCGCTTTGCGCCGTGGTGTGTTTCGCGCTCGTATCCACTCCCGCGTTCGCGCGGGTCATCACGCCCGAGGAACTCGCGCGGATCCGCGCCGAGGCGCGGCCCATGCCCTTCCCCGATCCCGAGCGCGGAACCGTGACGAGCGGTCCCACGCACATGATCTACAAGTTCGACCCGCGCGACGTGGTGATCGAGGATGAGCCCGTGGACGAGCCGCGTTTGTTCGACAGCGGCCCGTCGGGACGGCCCAAGGTCGGCGGTCCCACGCAGATCAACGACACGACGTCGCCGCCCTACAGCGCCGCCGTGCACCTGTATCTGCGTTTCGGCACGTTCGGGTGGTCGGGTTGCTCCGGTGCGTTCATCTACGACACGGCCACCGTACTGACGGCGGGGCACTGCGTTTACAATCACGAGTTCGGCGGGCTCGCGAACGAGATCATCGTGATCCCCGCGCAGGACGAGGGCAACTCGCCCTGGGGATCGAAGAACGCGGTGAACTGGGCGACGAACGACTCCTGGGCGAATTTCGAGGATTACACGCAGGACTGGGCCGTCATCTCGATGCCGTCGTTCTCGGGTCCCGCGCCGATGGGCCACATCTTCGATTCGTCGAATTCCTGGTACTACAACAACGAGTTCCAGACGGCGGGCTACCCGGCCGATCTGGGCTACCCGGGCGACGAGATGTGGTGGCAGTCGGCGTATCCGGATTACGTCGATTCGCGGCTGATCCGGCCCGACTACACCTTCGGCACCGATCCCTACTACTGCATCCCCGGCCAGAGCGGCAGCGGGGTCTTTCATCAGGACGGCTCGGATTACAACATCACCGCGGTGCTCACGCTCGCGAGCTGCCACTCGGTGCGCCTGAACCAGCAGATCGTGAACTTCATCAGCTCGTTCACGAGCGGCTGCGACGGCTGCCTCATCGACGGCGCGTGTTACGAAGACGGCACGAACCGCCCCGGCAACGACTGCGAGGTGTGCGACACCGACGTGGACACCGAGAACTGGACGTCGCTCGACGAGGTGTCCTGCGACGACGGCTTCTTCTGCACGGCGAACGACACCTGCCATGACGGCGCGTGCTGGGGCATGGACGACACCTGCGACGCCGACCAGACGTGCAACGAAAACACGAATAGCTGCGAGGGCGGTTCGGGCGGCGGCGATGACGATGACGACGAAGCGTCGAACGATTCGTGTGGCGACTGGCTCAACCTCATCTATGGCGGCTGCGATCTCGCCTTCGTGTCGGGCGGCGTGGACCTCGAGGCGCAGGCGGCCTACGACTCGTGCGAGGCGGGCGGCGGCAAGTGGGAGTGCGTCGGCCTGTGCGTGAACCACGAGGACGTCACCGACTGCGAAACGCTGGCCGCGTGCCTGCTCTCGGCGTGCGAACTGCCGACCGAAGGCGCGGACGGCGGCGGCGATGACGACGACGATGACGACGGCGGCGGCTGCGGGTTCTGATCGCGAGGTCGCATTTCGCTTTCACAGACCCCTCTTCCCGGCGCGGAAGGGGGGTTTGTCGTTGGGCGCGCGCGGGAAGCCCGCCCATCGGGGGTGTGAAATTTCGGCAAAGTCAGCATTTTTGGTTAGCTAGCTTACTAAAAATGGCCCCCGTCCTTTATGGATCGGCGCAAAGCGCTATAAACACCGCGTTCGCATTTCCGCGATTTCGCCAGGAGGTCCATGTAATGAAAGCTCGCATCCTGACGCTCGTTCTGCTGGTCGCCGTGGCCGCCTTCGCCCTGATGGTGGCTTGCGGACCGCAGCCCGCGCAAAAGCCGGCCGAACCGCCGAAGACCGAGGCCGCCCCGCCGCCTCCGCCTCCTCCGCCCCCGGCCGCGCCGCCCGCCGAGGCCACTCCGACTCCGGCTCCCGAAGCCGCCGCGCCCGCCGCTCCGGCCGCTCCGGCCGCCGCCGCTCCGGCTGCTCCGGCCGCTCCGGCCGCGCCCGAGAAGAAATAACGATAAGGATCCGGTTTGGATCACTCGATCGGGGCCGCCCGCAAAGGCGGCCTCGATTTTTTTGGGGCTGACGTCATGCGTTGGGTGATCGTGGGCGCGGGGGCGATCGGCGCGACGCTCGGGGCGTGGATGGACGAGGTCGGGCTCGGCGTGACGCTCGTCGCGCGTCCGCGCACGGCGAAAGAACCGTCCGCGAGCGGCATCGCGGTGCAACTCGGCGGGGGCCGGATCGTCTGTCGCGTGCGCGTCGCGCCTTCGGTCGCCGAAGCGCCCGACGCCGACATCGCGATTCTCGCGACGAAAACCGGCGACGTCGCGCAGGCCGCGCGCGAGGTGCGCGAGCGGTTCGGCCCCGACCTGCCCGCGCTCGCGCTGCAAAACGGGGCGGCGCATCTCGATGTTCTGCCCGCGATCCTGCCGCGCACGATTTTCGGCATCGCGGCTTACAACGTGTGGAGCGAATCCCCCGGCGTATTCGGTGCGCGCGAACGGGGTCCCATCGCCTTGGGCGTGACGCGCCACGACCTCGCCGGTCTCGCGCAAGATGCGGCTGCGGATCTGGGCCGTGCGCTGCCGGTGCGCGTTACGGATCGCATCGTCGATGCGATCCACCACAAGATCGTCGTCAACCTCGCGAACTCGATCACAACGCTCGTGGGCGCGGGATTCCGCGAGGTGCCCGATCGGCGCGAGCTGCGCCGGATGACGACCGCCGTGCTGTGGGAAGGCATGCGCGTGATCCGCGCCTCGGGCTTTCGCCCGGTGCGCGGCGCGGGAATGCCGCCGCCGGCGATCCTCTGGGCGGGGGCCAGCCTGCCCGACCCGCTCACGCGGCGGCTCATCGAACGCAACTTGGGCCGCATGGCGGTGTCGTCGATGGCGCAGGACGTGATCGGCCGCGGTCGCGGCGAGACCGAGCTGGACGCGATCAACGGCCGCATCGTGCGTCTCGCGCGCGAGCACGGAATCGCCGCGCCGCTCAACATGACGCTCTACGATCTGTGCCGAGAGGAATTTGCGAAGGGCGCGGCGTTTGTGCCGTGGGACCCGGCGCACGCATGGGCGGAGGTCCGCAGTCGGGCAAAGAAGGGATAGGCTGTAACGCGGGACGCTCACCCCGTCTCGCCGCGCTCGCCTCCCCTTGCCCGTACGGCACGGGAGAGCGGTTGGGGGCGAGCGCGCCGGCAATCCACCACCACCAAATCCCCCCTCACACCCCCCGCTCGTCCGGCGGCCAGATGAACTTGTGCATCTGAAGCTGAAACCTCGCGGGCACCCGGTCGGCGAGCATCCAGTTCACCACGTCCACGGGAGCGAGCGCGCCGAAGACGACCGATAGCAGCACCGTCCCCGCGCGTTCGTGCAGGGCGTGGCGGGCGATGGCGTCGCGCGCGTATTCGTAATCGGGTCGCGAGGCGAGCACGAACTTCACCTCGTCCTTCGCGCCGAGCGCCTCGATGTTCGTCCACAGATTGCGCCCTTCCTCGCCCGAGTCGGGGCACTTGATGTCCATGATGATGCGGGCGCGCGCGTCGAGCACGTCGATGGGGTACGCGCCGGCCGTTTCGATCAGCACCGTCCGCCCCGCGTCGCACAGGTCCGTCACGAGCGCGGGGATCTCCTTTTGCGCGAGCGGTTCGCCGCCCGTGATCTCGACCAGATCGACGCCGAAGCCGAGCGCGCGGGCGAGCACGTCGGCGCGCTCCATCGTCTCGCCGCCCTCGAACGCATACGCGGTGTCGCACCACACGCACCGCAGCGGGCAGCCCGTGGTGCGTACAAAGACGCACGGCAGCCCGGCGAAGGTCGATTCGCCCTGCACCGACAGGTAAATCTCGTGGATGCGCAGCGCGCTCACGACGCCAGTTCGCCTTCGATCACGTCGGCGTCGGCGCGAAGCTCTGAGACGACCGCCGCGTCTTCGATGCCGCCCAGGTTGATGCGCACGTTGGCCAGCGCGCCGCGCACCCCCGTGCGCGCCATCATGCGTCCCACGTCGAGATCCGATGCGCAGTTGACGTTGCTGCGCCCATCGAGGCCGCCCAGCACGCGCAGCACGTCCATGCCGAGCCGCGCGTTTGCCAGCGGGATGCGCGCCGCGTGGATCGTCGCCGCCTGCACCGCCGCCGTGCGCGCCGCTTTGTGCTCGGGCGTGTCCTTGGGCAGCGCGTAGGCCGCCATCACCTCGCCGTAGGCGTCGGCATCGGCGTCGATCGCCGCGCGGGCAAGGGCCGAGAGCGAGTGCAGCGCGGCGAGCGCGTCGCGCACCTGCGCCTCGTGCTCGGCGTACTTCTTTTTGCCGCTCGTCAGTTCGCAGACCATCAGGCCGAGCGCCGCGGCCGACGCGATGGCGAACGCCGCCACGCTGCCCCCGCCGGGCGCGGCGGATTTGCCCGCGACCGCGTCGAGGAACGGCGAAGCCATGTCGGCGAGCGGCGTTTTCGACTTCGCACCCGAACCGCCGCCCATCGCGCGCGCGAGGCGGTTTTCGAGAATCATGTCGCTCGAGAAATTCTCGACGCGCAAATAGAAATCCGCCGCGGCGTCGAGCGCGCGCTGCGGCACGAGGCCGACAATCTCGCTGCCGACGACCGGCACGCCGTAACGCGCCGCTTCGCTTGTCACCATCTCCACCGCGCGATGGATGGGCGTGCCCTCGAAGTCGGTCAGGTTCATCGACACCTGCGCGATGCCGCGCGCGTCGAGCATCACGCCCATCGCCTTCACATAACGCAGCCCGCCCGACGAGTGGCGCACCGCGCGGGCGATGTGGTTCGCGATGGCGAGGTCGCCCGTGCCGAGGTTGACGTTGTAGGCGACGAGGAACTTGCGCGCGCCGACGATGGCCGCGCCCGCCGTGGGGTGCAGCTCGGGGCCGCCGCGATCGGGCCGGCGCGCGGGATTCGTCTTCACCTCTTCGCGGATGCCCTCGAATTCGCCACGCCGCACGTCGGCCAGGTTCTCGCGCTCGGGCCGCGTGGCCGCGTGCTCGTAAAAATAGACGGGCAGGCCGAGCTCGCCCCACAGCCGGTCGCCCACCTCGCGCGCGATGGCCACGCACTCGCCCATCGTCACGCCGCGCACGGGAATGAAGGGAATGACGTCCACCGCGCCGAGACGCGGGTGGCCGCCGGCGTGCGTGTTGAGGTCGATCAGACGCATGGCGGTCGCCGCGCCGCGCACGGCCGCCTCGCCCACCGCCTCGCGCGTGCCGACGAAGGTGACGACGGCGCGGTTGTGGTCGGCGTCGGCCTCGTGCCCGAGCACGCAAACGTCCGGCGCGGAGGCGATGGCCGCGACGATCGCTTCGATCACCTCGGGCCGCCGCCCCTCGCTGAAATTCGGAACGCACTCGACGATGGTCTTCACGGTTTTCTCCTTGCCAATCGAACGCCGGTACCCTCACCCCGACTCGCTTCGCTCGTCACCCCTCTCCCATCTGATGGGAGAGGGGCCGGGGGTGAGGGCCATCATGGCCGGGCGTGTCTGCTACGCCACCTGCCCGCCCGCGATCACGACCCGGCACGGATTCGTGCCGAAATGATACGGAATTTGCCGCTCGTCGGGCACGTCGAGGATCACGAGATCCGCCCGCGCGCCGGGCTCGATGCGCCCGCGATCGGCGAGGCCCAGCGACGCCGCGCCGTTCGCGGTCGCGGCGACGAGCGCCTCGTGCGGCGTCATCTTCATCCGAACGCACGCGAGCGCAAGCATCATCGCCATCGACCACGATGGCGAACTGCCCGGGTTGAAATCGGTGGCGACGAAAACCGCCGCGCCCGCGTCGAGCAGCGTCCGCGCGGGCGGGTAGCGGTCGAGACCAAGGTGAAACACCGAGCCCGGCAAAAGCCCGGCGAACGCCCCGCTTTGCGCGATCGCCGGGATGTCGTCGTCCGACAAATGCTCCAGGTGATCGATGCTCGCCGCCCCCGCGCCGATCGCCGCGAGCGCCCCGCCGTTTCGCGCGTGCTGCTCGACGTGGGCGCGGCATTCCAGACCGCACCTGGCGGCGGCCTCGAAGATGCGCGCCATTTCGCGGCGCGAAAACGCGTGCTCGTCGCAGTACACGTCGCAAAAGTGCGCGAGCCCTTCGCCCGCGGCCTCGGGAATCACGCGCTCGCACCACAAACGCAGATAGCCCTCGCGATCGTGCGCGTATTCGGGCGGCACCACGTGCGCGAGCAACGTCGGCAGCACGGACAGCACGGATCGCTCGCCCATCGTGCGGATCGCGCGCAGCATTTTCATTTCGCTTTCGAGATCGAGCCCGTAGCCGCTCTTCGCCTCGATGGTGGTGGTGCCGTACGCCAAAAAGCGCTCGGCGTGCTCGAGCGCGATCTCGACGAGCCGCGATTCATCCGTCTCGCGCACAGCGGCGACGCTCGACAAGATGCCTCCGCCCGACGCCGCGATCTGCTGATAGGTCTCGCCGCGAATGCGTCGCTCGTATTCGTCGTGGCGCGTGCGTGCGAAGACGGGGTGCGTGTGCGCGTCGACGAATCCGGGGATCACCGCGCACCCGCGCGCGTCGATCGCCTCGGCGTTTTGCGCGCCAGTGATGAGCAGCACGTCGGTCTCGTCGCCCGCCGCAACGATCTTCGCGCCGTCGCACAGCACCGCCGCGCGCTCGATCACCACCGCGTCGCCGAGCGCAGCGCCGCGCCGCGCGACCGCGCCGATTCCGCACGTGGCGAGGCGCGAGATGTTTCGGACGAGAAGCATCGTCGTCACCCGATCATGATCTGGGCATTGGGATTTTCACGCCGCGATCGCGGGCGAAATCGATCGCTTCGTCGTAACCCGCGTCGGCGTGGCGGAAGACGCCCATGGCCGGGTCGTTGGTCAGCACGCGCGCAAGGCGCGCGGCCATGCGCGGCGTGCCGTCGGCGACGGCGACCTGCCCCGCGTGCAGCGAATAGCCGATCCCCACGCCGCCGCCATGGTGAAAGCTCACCCAGCTCGCGCCCGACGATGCGGCGACGAGCGCGTTGAGCACCGGCCAGTCCGCCACCGCGTCGGTGCCGTCCTTCATCGCCTCGGTTTCGCGGTACGGGCTCGCGACGCTGCCGCAGTCCAAATGATCGCGCCCGAATACGATGGGCGCGGCGAGCTCGCCCGCGCCCACCATCTCGTTGACGCGCAAGGCGAAGGCCGCGCGCTCGCCGTAGCCGAGCCAGCAGATGCGCGCGGGAAGGCCCTGAAAACGCACCCGTTCGCGCGCGAGGCCGATCCACCGCGCGAGCGACGGGTTGTCGCCGAACATGTCGAGCATGAGGTCGTCGGTCTTGCGAATGTCGTCGGGGTCGCCCGAGAGCGCCGCCCAGCGAAACGGCCCGCGCCCCTCGCAGAACATCGGCCGGATGTAGGCGGGCACAAAGCCGGGGAACGCGAACGCGTCGGCGACGCCCGCCTCCTTGGCGAAGGTGCGGATGTTGTTGCCGTAGTCGAAGGTGACGGCCCCCGCTCTCATGAGGGCGAGCATGCCGCGCACGTGCTCGCCGATCGACGCGATCGCGCGGCGGCGATATTCGGCGGCGTCGCGCGCGCAGGGCCAGCGCATCGGCGAGGCTCATGCCGTGCGGCACGTAGCCGCAAGCGGGGTCGTGGGCGCTCGTCTGATCGGTCAGCAGATCGGGCACCACGCCGCGCCGCGCGAGTTCGGGGATGACGTCGGCGCAGTTGGCGACGAGCCCGACGGCGAGCGCCTCGCGCCGGTCGCGCGCGGCGAGCACCCAAGCGAGGGCCTCGTCGAGCGAATCCGTCATGCGGTCGCAGTAGCGCGTCTCGATGCGCTTGCGGATGCGCGCGGCGTCGACGTCGATGCCCAGAAACGCCGCGCCGTTCATGGTCGCGGCCAGCGGCTGCGCGCCGCCCATGCCGCCGAGCCCGCCGGTGACGACGAGTCGCCCGGCGAGCGATCCGCCGAAATGCGCGCGCGCCGCCGCCGCGAAGGTCTCGTAGGTGCCCTGCAAGATGCCCTGCGTGCCGATGTAGATCCACGAACCCGCGGTCATCTGGCCGTACATCATCAGCCCGCGCCGGTCGAGGTCGTCGAAGACGGCCCAGTCGGCCCACTTGCCCACGAGATTCGAGTTGGCGATCAGCACGCGGGGCGCGTCCTCGTGCGTGCGCACGATGCCCACGGGCTTGCCCGACTGCACGAGCAGCGTCTCGTCGTTTTCCAGGTCGCACAGCGAGCGCACGATCGCGTCGAAGCAATCCCAGTTGCGCGCGGCCTTGCCGCGTCCGCCGTACACGACCAGATTCGCGGGGTCCTCGCCGACGCCGTCGTCGAGGTTGTTGAGCAACATGCGTAGCGCGGCTTCCTGGTGCCAGCCCTTGCACGAGAGCGCGGCGCCGGTGGGGGCGCTGATCGGCGGGCGAAACATGGGGAACTCCCCGCGGGAAACGCGAAATGCGGACATCATTATCCAGAGCGCTCCACGCGGTGTAAAGCGAGATCCTCGCCGTCTGGACGCCGTCGCTCCCGTCGCGCTAGAAACATCGGACACAAATGTGGAGAGACGTGATGACGATTCAGGCCATGGCGGCGATGGAACAGGGAAGCACGCTGAGTGCGTGGAGTTACGAGCCGGGCGCGTTGGGCGCGATGGATGTGCGCGTGCGCGTGAAGAGCTGTGGCATCTGCCTCAGCGACGTGCACATGATCGACAACGACTGGGGCGCGTCGCGCTATCCGCTGGTGCCCGGGCACGAGGCGGTGGGCGTGGTCGAGGATCTCGGCGCGGGCGTGACGCACCTGAAGGTCGGCGACCGCGTCGGCGTGGGCTGGCAGCGCGGCGCGTGCCTGCAATGTTCCGACTGCCTGCGCGGCGACGAAAATCTGTGCGCCAAAAACCGCGCGACGATCATCCACGGGCTCGGCGGATTCGCCGAGGCGCTGGTCATCGACTCGCGCTTCGCGTTTCGGCTTCCCGACGGGCTCGACACGACCACGGCGGGCCCGCTGCTGTGCGGCGGCGTCACGGTGTACTCGGCGCTGCGTCATGCGGGCATGCGCTCCGGGCAGAACGTGGGTGTGATCGGCGTGGGCGGGCTCGGGCATCTCGCGGTGCAGTTCGCCGCGAAGCTCGGCAACCGCGTGACGGTGTTCACGACCAGCGACGACAAGGCCGAACTGGCCGCGAAACTCGGCGCGCACGAGGCCGTGGTGACGCGCGCGGGCGAAGAGCCGTCGTGCTCGCGCGATCTGGACGTTCTCATCAGCACCGTGCCGGTCGCACTCGATTTCGCCGCGTACCTCGACCTGCTTGGCTCCGACGCGACGATGACGTTTGTGGGCGTGCCGAACGATCCCATGCCCGTGCCGCTCGTCAAACTGCTCGCGCGTCGACGGCGCATCACCGCGAGCCCTATTGGCGGGCGCGCGATGATGGATGAGATGCTGCGCGCCGCGGACGCGTTCGGGATCGCGCCGATCGTCGAGACCTTTGCGCTCGACCGTGCGAACGACGCCATCGCCAAGGTCCGCGCCAACGCCGTGCGCTACCGGGCCGTGCTGACGGTCTGAACCTCGACCCGCATCGTCGCGCCATCGAGCGCACCGACGCCCCGGCAAGAATGACGAACCCTTCGACCGGCGCGGAGAAATCGACGCAATAGTGTACCTTTATAAACGGTTAAACGGGTACAACATCTCGGTCGAAAAACGCGGCGAAAAGCGGCGTTGTCACCAGAATCCCGGTCGATGCGGATCGGTCGCCAGGGCGTAACGCCACGCGTCGATCGCGTGATCGTCCTGCTTCACGGGCTCCTCGCGCGCGCCGTCGTCTTCGCGCCAGCGGTATTGCGGGATCTCCGACAGCAGTTGCACGCACCGCGCGTGAACGCGCAGCAACGGTCCGCCGGGGCGATCGGGATGCAGCAGCGTGCTGATGCGCGCGATACCCCCGGCCACGTCGTTGCGCGCCGCGCGCGCGGGCAACCCCGCGTTGCGTAGCGCGCGGATGTACTCGGGCCGCGCGGGATCGCACGCGAAGACCGACGGCCGCCACGATTCAGCGAGCTCGCGCGCCATCGCGAGCCAGGTGCGTCCGTCGCCTTCGACGGGCACGCCGCGCGCGTATCGTTCGTCGAGCGTCCACCAGCGCCCGTCGCCGTCGCGCGCGACCACGATCATCGCGCCCGGGTTGCGAAAACCCCAATCCACGCCCACGCGCACCTCGTCGAAATGCGCCGGCGCGTCGGCGTCCGCGAAGACGTGCACGCGGCGGTCGAAGCCCTCGAAGACCTGACCGATGAAGGCGTCGAACGACGCGAGATATTCGCGCTCGAAATACCGCGCGGGCAGCTCGCGCCGCGCGCGCTCGACCTCGGCGGCCAGATGCGGCAGCGCGGTGTTTTCGGCGGTGGTGAAGTGCGCGCGGCCGTAGTCGGGCAGCGCCAGCGCGTCGTGCGGGTCGCCGCGCCGCCAGATCTCGCGATAAAACCAGTTGCGCGAGAGCGGCGTGGTGGAAAACAAACCCCAGCCGAGCCGATCGGACAGGCGCATGCGAAGCTGTCCGGTCCACGCGCGCTCGTCCACGCGGGCGGCCTCGTCGATCCAAAGGCCGTCGAGCCCGACGCCCACGAGCCGCTCGGGCACGTGCGCGCTCTTGAACTCGATCGCGATGTCGCCCGCGAGCTCGATGCGCCGGTCGGTGCGATGAACGGTGCGGATGAGCACGGCCGCCGGGCCCGCGAGCGCGCTTTGCACCTCGCGCCACTGCACCTCGCCCAGGTCGTGCGTGGGCGCGACGGCCCAGTAGAGCAGCGGCCCCGATTTGGCCCAGCGATCGGCGTAGACGCGGCGCAAAAACTCGCGCGCCGCCGCGTACGTCTTGCCCGAACGCACCCCGGCGCAAAGCGCGACGAAGCGCGTGCCCGCGCGGTGCAGGCGCATCTGGCCGGGGTGGGGGCGGTATTCGGCGAAGAGGTGGAGCATGTTCGAGGGGTCGTTGGTCGTTGGTCGTTGGTCGATGGTCTTTGGTCGTTGGTCGTTGGTCGAGGGTCAAAGGTCAGACGGGTGCCACACTTTCACCGGCCGCAAGGCCATGTGCGACGGGGACATGCAGCGCAAAGCGATGCGTGTCCCCGTTTGACACATCTTCGGCGTCGTTCCTCCGCCGAAAATGTGGCACCCGTCTTTAATCCTCCACGCCCGGGATCGCGATGTTGACGACGATTACGTCCTCGCCGCGGTCGCGCGCGGCGGCGATGCCCTTTTGCACGCGCTCGAGCAGCTTGGTGATCTCGTCGAGATCGGTGTCGGGAAACTCGCCCGCGAGCATCTCGGCGATGCGCCCGCGCACGGCTTCCCACATGGCAAAAAAGGTTTCTTCGGTCATGGAAGGGTCTTTGGTCGTTGGTCGATGGTCGACGGTCGATGGTCGATGGTCGATGGTCAATGGTCAGGCGGGTGCCACACTTTCACCGGCCGCTAGGCCGGGGAAGGTGTGCCGGGGAATCGCCGCACATCTTCGGCCTCGTTCCTCGGCCGAAAATGTGGCACCCGCGTTCCGGGTCATGCGGCACCCGCGCTCACCCTTCGCCGGGCGAACGGGCGTTCGCGGTTTTGCGCGAAAGCGTGCGCCGTCGCGCGTCAGGGCGCGCCGAGTTTTTTCGCGAGAAGATCCTGCGTGATCTGGGGGTGGGCCTGGCCGCGGCTGGCCTTCATCACCTGGCCGACGAAGTAGCCCATCACGGCTGTCTTGCCCGAGCGGTATTGCTCGACCTGCTTGGGGTTCGCGGCGATGATCTCGTCGACGATCTTTTCGATCGCCGCCTCGTCGCTGATCTGCGAAACGCCCATCGATTCGACGATCTTCGCGGGGCCGTCCTTCGTATCGAACATCGCGGCGAAGACGTCCTTGGCGATCTTGCCCGTGATCTTCTCCGCGGCGACGAGCGCGAGCAGCTCGCGCAGGCGCGGCGCATCGATCGGGTTTTTCGCGAGTTCGAGCCCGCGCTGGTTGAGCGCGCCGAGCAGCTCCGACGTCACCCAGTTGGCGGCGGTCTTGGGCGAGATGCCCTCGCCGAGCACCGACTCGTAGTACGCCGACAGATCCTCGTCGCCCGTCAGCACCTCGGCGTCATAAACCGACAGCGTGTAGTCGCGCTCGAAACGCACCCGCTTTTCCCACGGCAATTCGGGAAGCTGGGCGCGCGCCGCGTCGATCATCTCCGGTTCGATGATGAGCGGATGCAGATCGGGATCGGGGAAGTAGCGGTAGTCGTGCGCCTCTTCCTTGCCGCGCATCGAATAGGTGCGGCCCTTTTCGGCGTCGTACAGGCGCGTCTCCTGCACCACGACCTCGCCGTGCTGCAACAGATCCCACTGGCGCGCGGCCTCGTATTCCAGCGCGCGCTGGATGAAGCGGAAGCTGTTGATGTTTTTGAGCTCGGCGCGCGTGCCGAAGGGGTGATCGGGCGTGGGACGCACGGAGATGTTGGCGTCGCAGCGAAACGAGCCTTCTTCCATGTTGCCGTCGGAAACGCCGAGCGTGCGCACGAGCTGGCGCATGGTTTTCAAATACGCCACGGCCTCGTCGCTCGATCGGAAATCGGGCTCGGAAACGACTTCGAGCAGCGGCACGCCGGTGCGATTGTAATCGAGCAGCGATCCGCCGCCGCCGTGCATCGACTTGCCGGCGTCTTCCTCGATGTGAATGCGCGTGATGCCGAACCGGCGCTCGACGCCGTCGACGATGACGGGCAAATAACCGCCCTCGCAGATGGGCTTGTCGTACTGGCTGATCTGATAGCCCTTGGGCAGATCGGGATAGAAATAGTTCTTGCGCGCGAAGACCGACTCGCGGTTGACACGGCAGTGCGTTGCGAGGCCGAGCAGCACGGCCATCTCGGCCACGCGGCGGTTGAGCACGGGCAGCATGCCGGGCATGCCCATGCACACGGGGCAGACCTGCGTGTTCGCCTCGTGGCCGAAGTCGGTCGGGCACGAACAAAACGCCTTGGTCCGCGTGAAAAGCTGCACGTGGACCTCGAGGCCGATGACGATGTCGTAAGGCCGCGCGCTCATGCGGAGGCCTCCGCGAAACTCGGCACGATCCGCGGCGGCAGCGCGCGCTCGAGCGCGTCGCCCAGGCGCAGCATCGTCGCCTCGTCCATAGGGCGACCGATGATCTGCAGGCCCACGGGCAGGCCCTGCTCGTCGGCACCGCACGGAATCGACATGCCCGGCAGCCCCGAAAGGTTTACGGGGATATTCAGGATGTCGGACAGGTACATGCGCAGCGGGTCCTCGGCGCGCTCGCCGATTTTGAACGCCGTCTCGGGCGCGGTGGGCGAGACGATCGCGTCCACGCGCTCGAACGCGCGCGCGAAGTCGTCGCGGATCAGCGTGCGCACCTGGCACGCGCGGCCGTAGTAGGCGTCGTAGTAGCCCGACGAGAGCGCGAAGACGCCGAGCATGATGCGGCGACGCACCTCCGGCCCGAAGCCCGCCGTGCGCGATTTGGTGTACATCTCGAGCAGGTCGCTCGCGGGGGCGCGCAGGCCGTAGCGCACGCCGTCGTAGCGCGCGAGGTTGCTCGAACACTCCGCCGGCGCGACGAGGTAATAGGTCGCCACCGCGTAGCGCGTGTGCGGCAGTTCGATGTCCACGATCTCGGCGCCGAGTTTTTTCGCCGTGTCGATCGCGGCGCGCACCGCGCGCTCCACACCCGGCGCGAGGCCCTCGCCGAAATACTCGCGCGGCACGCCGAGGCGCAGGCCGCGAATATCGCCCGTGAGTGCCGACGCGAAGTCGGGCACGGCGTCGGGCAGGCTGGTCGAGTCCTTTTCGTCGTGGCCGCAGATCGCGCCGAGCATCAGCGCCGCGTCGCGCACGGTCTTGGTCATCGGGCCGACCTGATCGAGGCTCGACGCATACGCCACCACGCCCCAACGCGACACGCGCCCGTAGGTGGGCTTGATGCCGACGATGCCGCAGTGCGACGCGGGCTGGCGGATCGAGCCGCCCGTGTCGGTGCCCAGCGCCGCGAGCACCGCCCCCGCCGCCACCGCCGCCGCGCTGCCCGACGACGAGCCGCCCGGCACGCGCGACACGTCGTGCGGGTTGCGTGTGGGGCCGAAGTGGCTGTTCTCGCCCGACGAGCCCATCGCGAATTCGTCCTGATTGAGCTTGCCCAGGCTGATCGCGCCCGCGCCGTGATTCGCGCAGCACAGCCGGCGCACGCACGTCGCCGAATAGGGCGGCACGAAGTTTTCGAGGATGGCGCTCGCCGCGGTCGTGCGCACGCCCTTGGTGCACAAAATGTCCTTGAGCCCGATCGGCAGGCCGAGCAGCGCTGGCACGTCGCCGCCGCGCGCGCGGGTCGCGTCGGCCTTCGCCGCCTTTTCGCGGGCGGCATCGAAGGTGCGCGTGATGAAAAGGTTCAGCGCGCCGTCGAGTTTTTCCGAGCGCGCGGCGCACGCCTCGACCAATTCGGCGCTCGTCACATCGCCGCGCTCGATCAGGTCCTTCGCCCCCGCGAGGGTGAGGGCGTCGAGTTCGAAAGTCGAGAACGCACTCATGTCGCGCCGCCCCCCTCGATGACGCGGGGCACGACGACGAAGTTGCCCTGACGCTTCGGTGCGTTGGCGAGGGCGTCGTCGATGGCGAGGCCCGGTTTCGCCTCGTCGGCGCGCAGTGGAAGCGGCATGGGGCGACCGTGCGCGGTGGCCGCGATGCCCGTGACGTCGAGTTCGCGAAGCTGCTCGACGTAGGCGATCACCTCGCCCATGTGGCGCGTGAGCTCGGCGATGTCGAGCCCGTCGGGATCGAGCCGTGCGAGCGTTGCGACGCCGCGTACGAGTTTTTCGTCAACATTCATGAGTGGGTCTTTGGTCGCTGGTCGTTGGTCTTTGGTCGGCGCGATCAGCCCTTCAGCTTCTCCACCGAGGTTTTTGCCTGCGCCGCCTCGGGCGCGTCGGGGCGGAGCTTAATGAATTTCTCGTAATTTTCCAGCGCCGCCGCGCTCTGGCCCTTGGCCTCGTATGCCGCGCCCATGCCGAAGTACGCATCGGCCGAGCCCTGCGCCTTGGCGTCGGTGAACGCCTCGATCGCCGCGTCGGGCGATTTCATGTCGAGGTAGATCCAACCCGTTTCCATCAGCGCCTCGACGTTGCCGGGCTGGAGCTTGAGCGCCTTTTCGAGTTGGCCGAGCGCGGGGTGATAGCCGCCGCCGCGCCGCATCGCCCGCGCCTTGGCGAGCAGATACGCGAACGCCTTGCGCTTCTCGGCGTCGCTCGCCAGTTCCGTGTCATCGCCGTAGACGAGTTTTTCGCCGCCGCCCTTCATGCGTCCGCGATACATCTCTACCGCGGACTTGGCCTCGGGGTTGTTCGGGCTCGCGTGCAGCGCCGCCGCCGCCGCGTCGTACGCCGATTTCCAATCGCGCTCTCTTTCGAAAAATTGCGCGAGACGCAGGTGCGCGTCGTAGCTGCCGCGGTCGCGGGCGGTCGCCGCGCGCAGCGATTCCAGCGCGCGCTCCTCGTCCTTTTGCGCGCCGTAAATGCGGGCGAGCAGCACGTAGCCCTCGGCCACTTGCCGGTCGAGCTCGGGCCCCTGCGGCTGGGCGGTGCCGTCCTCGGGGACCTGCGTGGCGCGCAGGGCGAGCTTGGCCGCGCCGTTGAAATCCTCGCGTGCGAATCGGCACAGGCCGAGGGCGAGGAATCCCGCGCGGGACTGCGCGGCCTCGGGCGCGAGGTTTTCCGTCTCGACGCACCCCTGTTCGATCAGGTCGCGGTTTTGCGCGATCAGGCCGTCCTCGACCTTGTGCCAGACGAGGCGCGCGCGGGCGTCGTGCAGGTTCGGGTCCGCGGCGAGCGCCTGGCCGAACAGCTCCACGGCTTTTTCGCGATCGACGGGGATGCCGGTGCGTTCGAGGGATCGCGCCACGGCGAAATCCTCGAGCGCCTCGACGGTGGGATCGGTGACGCGCTCGGCGACGGGCGGGCCTTCCGGCGTGGCGGCCTCGCGCGGGCGAAAGACGAGCGCGGCGATCACAATCACCGAGATGACGATGCCGGTACCGATCAGCAGTCGCAGCGGCGTGATGCGGCGGACGAGTTCGGGAACGCCGGTATCGAGGCGCGGCGTTGGGGACGGTTCGACGCGAACGACCTCGGGCTCGTAATTGAGAGTGAACGCGCCGCGATCGGATGGGATTGCCGACGCGGGCACGCGCGCGGGCGCGATCATTCGTTCGATGGAGCTGCGATCGTCGGCGAGGTCCGTCGGCGGCGGCACCGGCATCGCCGGACCGGTCAGCGTGTCGGCCCTCGCATCGTCCTCTTCGAGAACGACCTCCTGATATTCGTCACCGGGTTCGGGTTCCGGGATGACTTCCGGTTCCGGTTCCGGCTCGGGCTCGATTTCGGGCTCGGGTTCCGGCTCCGGCTCTGGCTCGGGTTCCGGCTCCGGCTCGGGTTCAGGCTCTGGCTCGGGTTCCGGCTCCTCTTCGGGAATCGGGACGCACGGAATGGCGGGCGCGCCGGGGAAGTCTTCGACGACTGCGATGGGCTCTGGCTCGGGTTCCGGCTCAGGTTCGGGCTCGGGTTCCGGCGCGGGCTCAGGTTCCGGCTCGGGCTCGGGTTCGGGCTCGAGCTCAGGCTCAGGCTCAGGCTCGGAAATCGTGGAGTGCTCGTGCGCCGCGTGGACAAAGTCGTGCGCCTGCTTCCACAAGGATGGCCGCTCGACCTCGTCCAGCACCTGCTCGACGTAGGCGTCCGGCGGTTCGTCGGCGGGTGGTTCGGCAACAGCGGCGGACTCCGGCTCGGGTTCGGGCTCGGGTTCAACGATCTCATCAGCAGCATGCACAGCCGGGGGCGGCTGTGCCACATGCACGATCTCCGGTTCGGGCTCCGGCTCCAGCTCGGGCTCGGGAGCCGCGGCGACCTCGACCTCGGCTCGATCCGCCATCTCGACCGGCGCCTCTTCGCGACTAAGGCCGAAGAGTTTTTGCCAGAGCGTCGGTGGTTTTTCCGCCGGATCGACCGTCAACGACGGACGGACGTGCGGCTCGACGTCGATCTTCAGATCGATGCGCGTCGATCCCGGTTTCGCGCGAACCGCGTCGTGCGACGGTGTGAGTACCGGCCGAGGTTCGGGCTCGGGCTCTGGCTCGGGTTCCGGTTCGGGTTCCGGCTCGGGCTCAGGTTCCGGTTCGGGCTCCGGTTCGGGCTCCGGTTCTGGCTCGGGTTCCGGTTCAGGTTCCGGTTCGGGCTCGGGCTCGGGCTCCGGCTCAGGTTCGGGCTCGGGTTCGGGCTCGGGTTCCGGTTCGGGTTCAAGTTCCGGTTCGGGCTCGGGCTCGGGCTCCGGCTCAGGTTCGGGCTCGGGCTCGGGCTCCGGCTCAGGTTCGGGTTCGGGCTCAGTTTCCGGTTCGGGCTCCGGCTCGGGTTGCTCCTCTACCGTCGTTTTGCGCGTCTCCACCCAACCGGCATCGTAATCGGGTGGCGGAGCGACGGGCTCTTCCTCCGTTTCCTCCTCGCGCTTCTTTCCAAAAATCTTCTGCCAAAGAGAGGGCTTCTCCGGCGTCTCGATCGTCACGACCGGACTGACGTACGACCCGATTTCGATCTTCAGTTCCGCGCGCGAGGACTCGAGGTACTCGGGGGCGGAAGGCGGCTCCGGTTCGCTCTCGACGAATTCGACTTCTGCTCGCGGTGTTTCCCGCTCGGGCTCCAGTTCCGGCTCCGGTTGGGGCTCGGATTTAAGGATTGCTTCGACAAGATGCACAGCCGGGGGCGGCTGTGCCACATGCGAAAACTCGGGTTCGGGCTCGACGTCCACGGGAGGAAGGGGAGCGGGAGCGGGAGTTGGCTCGGGCGTCGGCGCGAAGTCGACCGAGAAGATGCGCGTCTTATGTTCGGGGAAAAAGCGCGTGACGGTTTTGCACGCGGGGCACCGAACCGGGAGCCCCTCGTCATTCACCTTGTGGTCCGGGATGTAGAAACGCCGGTCACAGACCGGGCATGCGCCCCGCATTGACGCTCCGCCGCACTCGTTGTCTCAAAAAGCGCCCCGAAACTAGCACACGGCCCCGAACGCGATCAAGAACGGAAACGGGCGTTACGTCGCAATGTCTCGGTGCGGCACGAGTGGCATGGCCTGATACCTTGAGACGTGACCGGAGTCCCCCAATACGTCGCGACGGTTTGTGTGGAAACCTGACAAATGCCCGGCGGATCGGCTGCGCGAGGCGACGCCGTCCTTGACACCCGCGAAAGGCGAACCTTAGATTCGCACGCCTGAATCGAGTTCGAGTCTTTGTCCGCGAGGATTCTCATGCCGCCGGCGATCCACTCCCGCGATCTCGTGCGGGTGTTCAAAAAGAAGGGCAAGGAGCCGCACACGGCTCTCGCCGGCGTCGACATCGAGGTCCGCTCCGGCGAAATCTTTGGATTCCTCGGACCCAACGGTGCGGGCAAGACCACCCTCATCAAGATCTTGTGCACGCTGCTTTATCCCACCAGCGGCGAGGCGTTCGTCGACGGCCACAACGTGGTCACTGAGACCGCGAAGGTCCGCCGCCTCATCAACATGGTCTCCGGCGGCGAGACGAGCGGCTACGGCATCCTGAACGTCGAGGAAAACATCTGGATGTTTTCGCAGTTCTGGGGCGTACCCGGCGATGTGGCGCGCGCGCGCATCGGGCGCTACCTGGAACAATTCGGCATGGCGGCCGACGCCCGCACCAAGGTGTCGAAGCTCTCGACCGGCATGCGGCAGAAGATGAACATCATTCGCGGCTTCGTCACCGATCCCAAGATTTTCTTTCTCGACGAGCCGACACTGGGCCTCGACGTGCACATCGCCCGCGAGGTGCGCGACACGATCCGCGGCTGGACCGCCGAGCATCGCGAAAAGACGGTCTTCCTGACGACGCACTACATGGCCGAGGCCGAGGCGCTGTGCGACCGCATCGCGATCATCGACCGCGGAAAGATTGTCGTGTGCGACACACCCGCCAACCTGCGCCGTCAGCTTGGCGACGGCGCGGTGTATCGATTGCAGCTCGCGCCGCTGCCCGCGCGGCCCGAGATCATCGGCGGCGTGGACGGCGTCGAAAAACCCTACCTGCACGGCGTGGACGAGGCCGCCGGATGGTGGGAGGTGCGTTTCGGGCTACGTTCGGACGAGATGATCCTCGGCGTGCTGCAGGCCGCGCGCGACAAGGGACTGCGCGTCGAGAGCTTCGGCAAGACCGAACCCGGGCTCGAGGATCTCTTTCTCAAGATCGTCGGCCGACGCCTGGAATCCGCGGAATAGAATCCATCAACGAATTGTCAAAGAGCCGCCCGGGCGCGTTCGCGCGCGCCGACGCGGTCACACCTGTTTGCGCACCTCGACGACCGCCCCCAGGATCTGCCGGCGCATCGCTTTTTGCGGCGGATCACGGCGCACATCGGCGGCGAGGAATCGCTCGTCGATCACCCGGCGAACGGTGACGGTTTCTTCGAGCTTTGCGACCACGAGATGCCCCTCGATCTTCGCCGCGTCGCGCGATTCCATGTCGAAGACGATCAGGTCGCCGCGCGCGACCTCGTCACCCATCGCGTCGTCGGGCATACGCACCGCGGCGAGGCGCGCGCCCGGTTTGGCGTGCGAGACCGTGAATCCCTCCATCGTCTCGGCCGAGACGCGAAAACACGCCGGATCCCGCCACGCTTCGTTCTTGAGAATGGGCACGGTCTGGAAGTCGTCGCAGGTCACGCTGCCCGCTTCGCCCGCGTGGACGAGCCGGATCGACTCGGGCATCGGGCGGGCGCTCGCGCCGAATTTCGGCGGCCAGCCGAAGAGCAGCCAATTGGGCGTCACGCCGCACTGTTCGCAGATCTCAACGATCATGCCGAGCCCGGGCAGGCTCTTGCCCTTCATGTAGTTGTCGATCGTCGTCGCGCCGGTGCCCACGACCTTGGCGAAGCGCGAAAAGTGGCCGCCGCCCAGCTCGTCGATGAGTTCGGTGAGCCGGTCGATGAATCCCTCGTTTTTGTGCCCGCTCATGTTTCCCCCCTCACTCCATCTCGAGGCGCGTGTCGGCAATCAACCTTCGTCTCAGGTCGGGCGGCGGGGGCGGCCCCGCCGCCGCGTTCGTTTTGAGGGCGGGGCGCACCCGCCCATTCTGCTTTTCGGGCGCATTCGTTTGCCACGCACGCGCCCCGCACTGGGGGAACGGGACGCGATTGGACTCACGAGCAGGGCGTGGAAAAAGTCCGTCCTGGACTTTTTCCACCCGGAAATCAAAAAGCGCGGTTTTTGATTTCCTCCATTTTCCGCGCACTTGTGCGTGCGCGAAAAATGCCTCGCCATCCATGGCTCGGTTAGCAGTCTGTCTTTCGCCAGCCTGCTACGCCGCGCGCAGACTCGACGCGCGGTCGAGGCCTCGGTACTGCACCGCCTCGGCCAAGTGCGTCGCGCGCAGCGACGCGCTGCCGTCGAGGTCGGCGATGGTGCGCGCGACCTTGAGGATGCGGTCGTGCGCGCGGGCCGAGAGCCCGAGCCGTTCCATCACCGACTCCATGATCCGGTGGCCGTCGGCGTCGGGCGCGGCGAACTCGCGAAGCTGCGCCGAGGTCATGCGCGCGTTGCACTCGACGCCCGAACCCGCGAAACGCCGCGTTTGCAGACGGCGAGCCGCCATCACGCGCTCGCGAATTTGCGCCGACGTTTCGCCCGTTCGCGGCGCCGACAACTCGCGGTAGCGCAGCGACGGCACCTCGATGTGCAGATCGATGCGATCGAGCAGGGGCCCCGAGATGCGTCGCCGATACCGCTCGACGGTTTCGGGCGAGCAGGTGCAGCGGCGCAGGGGCTCGCCAAAGAACCCGCAGGGGCAGGGGTTCATCGCGGCGACCACGCACACGTCGGCCGGAAAGGTCACCTCGGCGGCGCTGCGGACGATGGCGATCGCGCCCGTCTCCAGCGGCTGACGCAGCACCTCGAGCACGTGACGACCGAACTCGGGCAGCTCGTCGAGAAACAGCACGCCGCGGTGCGAGAGGCTGAGCGTTCCAGGGCGCGGCACGCCGACGCCCCCGCCGGCGAGCCCCGCCGAGCTGATGGTGTGATGCGGGCTTTCGAAGGGCCGCCGCACCACGAGCCCGCGATCGGGCGGCAGCCGCCCGGCGATGGAGTGGATCTTGGTGACCTCGAGGGCCTCGGCCACGCTCATGTCGGGCAGGATCGTGGGCAGGCGTTTGGCGAGCATCGTCTTGCCCGACCCCGGCGGGCCGATCATCAGCACGTTGTGTCCGCCGGCCGCGGCGATCTCCATGGCGCGCTTGGCGTGCTCCTGCCCCGCCACGTCGCGGTAGTCCAGGTCGCAGTCCTGCCACGCCTCGGCGAGCAGCGCGTCGGGGTCCAGCGTCACGGCGGGAATCGCGACCTCGCCGCGAAGGAACCCGACCACGTCGGCCAAGTGCCGGACGGGCACGACCTCGACCCCGCGCACCACCGCCGCCTCACGCGCGTTTTCTTCGGGAACGATCAGCCCCGCGAGCCCCCGCGACGCCAACGACGCCGCCACGGCCAGCGCCCCGCGCACCCCACGGATCGACCCGTCGAGGCTCAGCTCGCCGATGATCGCAAATCGTTCCAGCGGCCCGCACTCGGGCACCACGCCGATGCCCGCCATGAGCCCCACGGCGATCGGCAGGTCGAACGCCGCGCCGGCCTTGCGCACATCCGATGGCGCGAGGTTCACGGTGTAGTGCCGCTCGGGCAGATAGTAGCCGCTCGTATAGAGGGCGGCCTGGACCCGGTCCTTGGCCTCGCGCACGGCGCTGTCGGGCAGGCCTACGATGTTGAACTGAAACATGCCGCGCCGGGCGTCGACCTGCACCTCGACCGGCAGCGCCTCGACCCCGATCACCGATGCCGTGTTGACCTTCAGACCCATTTCCACCTCCCCCGGCCGATCGCGATTCTCTCAACGGAAATTACTTTTCCAAGTTGCGTGCCGAGCTGGAGAAAACCCACATCTATTTGAAATTCCTCATCTATTTTTCGGATGACGCCCCGAATCTCGCGATCCGAACTCCGAAATCCGAACCTGTGACTCCGATTTTCGGAGAGTCCCCCGAAATGCGACTTGCGAAACCCGGAGCGGCTCCCGAGGATTACAATTGACATTTTCGTCCATTTTGTTGTCGAATATGGGCAACTGCATTCCCCATCTTGATTGGTTGTGCCATGAACGGTTCCGACTCGGACGCCATGCGTCCCGAATCCGATGCCATTGCCCCGCCCGCACCCCCGCAGGGCACCGAACGCGGCCGGTTGCGCGTGCTGTATCAGATCGGCTCGCTGCTCGAACGCGGCCTCAAGGACATCGAAACGCTCGACCGCGTGATGGAGATCCTCGGCGCGAATCTCGGCGTCACGCGGGGCATGGTCGCGATCTTCGAAAAATCATCGGGGCGGCTGATTGTCGAGGCTTCGGTCGGCATGAGCGAGGCGCAGGTGCGTCACGCCAGCTATGGCGTCGGCGAGGGCGTCGTCGGGCGCTGCTACCAGACCGGGCAGACCGTCGTGCTGCCGAGCGTGGCCAAAGAGACCGGCGAGGCCGGGCGCGAGACCTCGTGCATCTGCACGCCGATCCGTCTGGGCGTCGAGGTCATCGGCACGCTCTCGGTCGAAAAATCCCGCTCGCCGCTGGCCGAACTCGCGCAGGACGCCGACCTGCTGCGCGCCATCACGTTCATGATCGCCCACAGCGTGCGTCTGCGGCAGGAAACGTCGGAGATGCACGACCGCATGCACGAGGATCGCGAGCAGCGCGACCGCCTGGCCGAGCGCTTTCGCCACGCCAACATCGTCGGCACCTCGGCGGCCATGCAGGAGGTCTACAGCCTCATCATGCAGGTCGCGCCCACCGACACCACCGCGTTGCTGCGCGGCGAAAACGGCACGGGCAAGGAGCTGGTCGCGCAGGCGATTCATTACAACAGCCTGCGTCGCGACGGCCCCTTCGTGCGCGTCAACTGCGGCGCGCTGTCGGAAAGCCTGCTCGAATCCGAACTGTTCGGCCACGTCAAGGGCGCGTTCACCGGCGCGGTGCGCGACCGCGTGGGGCGCTTCGAGGCCGCCGCCGGGGGCACGATTTTTCTCGACGAGATCGGCGATTTTTCGCCGCGCGTGCAGGTCAAGCTGCTGCGTGTTTTGCAGGAGCGCGAGTTCGAGCGCGTGGGCGCGACGCGCACCATCCCGCTCGACGTGCGCATCGTGGCCGCCACGCACAAGCCGCTCGAATCGATGATCCAGGAAGGTCTGTTCCGCGAGGACCTGTTTTACCGCTTCAACGTTTTTTCGATTCACCTGCCGCCGCTGCGCGAACGCAAGAGCGACATCCTGCTGCTGGCCGATCACTTCTGCGAGACGTACTCGAAGATCATGAACAAAACGGTCAAGCGCATCTCGACGCCGGCGATCGACATGCTCATGCGCTACCACTGGCCGGGCAACGTGCGCGAATTGCAGAACGTGCTGGAGCGCGCGGTGCTGCTGTCCACCGACGGGGCGATCCACGGCTTCCATCTGCCGCCGTCGCTCCAGACCGCCGAGGCGACGCAGACCGAGATGACCGGCTCGCTGGAATCGCAGCTCGACACCTACGAGCGCGAAATCATCGTCGAGGCGCTCAAGCGGCTGTCGGGCAACGTGGCGTCGGCCGCGCGCGAATTGAACATGACGTACCGAAAGCTCGCGTATCGCATCCAGGCGCACGGCATCAGCCCGAAGCTCTACAAGCGGTGAAACGAATTCGAGAAAAACATTGAGAGAGCACGGTATGACCGACGAACCGCCCTACACCGAAGCCGAGACCCGGCGGAAGATCATCGACGAAAACCTGCGTCTCGCCGGCTGGAAGGTGGACGACCCTTCGCAGGTCGTGACGGAACTCGACATCCTGATCGACCCCCACGCGGCGGCGCCAAAGACGCCCCAGGCGGAACATCGGTTCGCCGACTACGCGCTTTTTCTCCACGGCAAGCCGTTGGCCGTGGTGGAGGCGAAGAAGACCTCGGTGGATGCGCAACAGGGCCAGGAACAAGCCCTGCAATACGCGCAGAATATCCAGAAGAGCGCCGGGGGCCGGATGCCGCTGGTTTTCTACACCAACGGCTACGACACCTTTTTTTGGGAATCGGAATTCTACCCCCCGGAAAAGGTGCACGGTTTCCCCGGGCGGCTCGACCTGGAATGGATGGATCATCGGCGGGAAGAGCGCAAACCCCTTTCCGTGGAACTCATCAACACCGGGATCGCGGGGCGGGACTATCAGATCGCGGCCATCCGCTCGGTGCTGGAATTGGTGGAGGCCAAGCGACGCAAGTTCCTGCTCGTCATGGCGACGGGCACCGGCAAGACGCGAACCGCGGCGGCGCTGGTGGACGTTCTCATGCGGGCGCGGTGGGCCAAGCGGGTGCTTTTCCTCGTGGACCGGATCGCGTTGCAAGAGCAGGCATTGGCGGCATTCAAGGAACACATCCCGTCGGAACCGCGATGGCCGGAGCGCCCCGGTGAAGAATTCGCCAAAGAGCGGCGCATCTACGTGACCACCTACCCGACGATGCTCAACCTGATCCAACGCGGCACGACGCCGGGAACGTGGCTCTCGCCCTTCTTCTTCGACCTGATCGTGGCGGACGAATCGCACCGGAGCATCTACAACGTCTACCAGCAGGTGCTCGACTACTTCCACGCGATCAAGCTGGGACTGACCGCCACGCCCAAAGACCAGATCGACTCCGACACCTTCAAGCTCTTCGATTGCGGCTTACACGACCCGACCTTCGCTTACACCTACGATGAGGCGATCGCGCACGATCCGCCCTACCTTTGCGAGTTCAGGGTGTTGAAGGTCCGCTCCAAGTTCCAGTTGGAGGGCATCAAGGGCGGAACGCTGCCCGCCGAGTTGCGGAAGAAGCTCGTGGCCGAGGGCAAGGACATCGAAGACATCGACTTCGAAGGCACCGACCTGGAACGCAAGGTCACGAACGCCGGCACCAACGCGGTGATCGTCCGCGAGTTCATGGAAGAGTGCGTCAAAGACCCCTCCGGCACGCTTCCCGGCAAGACGATCATCTTCGCGATCTCCAAAGCCCACGCCCGGCGGTTGCAGGAGATCTTCGACAAACTCTACCCCGAGCACGCCGGGAAGCTCGCCCGCGTGTTGGTGTCCGACGACCGTTTTGTGCATGGCAAGGGCGGGCTGCTCGATCAGTTCAAGACGCGGAGCATGCCCCGCGTGGCCATCAGCGTGGACATGCTCGATACCGGCGTGGACGTGCTCGAGGTGGTCAACCTCGTCTTCGCCAAGCCCGTTTATTCGCGGGTCAAGTTCTGGCAGATGATCGGCCGCGGCACCCGCGTTCTGCACGAAGACCCCGCGAAACGAAAAGCGTGGTGCCCCGAAAAAGACAAGTTCCTCATCATCGACTACTGGGCGAATTTCGAGTTTTTCGAAATGAAGCCGCGGGGCGTGGAGCCGGGCACGATGGAACCGCTGCCCGTGCGGCTCTTCAAGGCCCGGCTCGACAAGCTGGAAGCCGCCGTCGCCGCCGGTCGGGACGATGTCGCCGACGCGGTGAAGGCGGATCTGCGCGCCGATCTCGCCGACCTGCCCGCGAACAACGTCGTCGTGATGGAGAACCGCGCCCAAATGAACGTCGCGTCGGCAGACTCCTTCTGGCCGCACCTCACGGCGAAGGACATCGGGACTCTGCGTACGACGATCGCGCCGGTACTGCGTGCCCGGTCCGGCTTCGACCTCAAAAACATGCGATTCGAGACGCAGGTGGTGGAAGCCGGAACCGCTCTTCTCGCCGGGAACCAGGATGCCTTCGAGGCGATTCGCGATCAACTGCTCGACCAGATCGGCGAGCTTCCGCCGGCCGTCAACATCGTGGCCAAAGAAAAGGCGCTCATCGACGCCGTGCAATCGCGCGCGTGGTGGGACGACGCGACCGACGAAAAGCTGCGAACCTTGGCGGAACGTCTTGCGCCCCTGATGCGCTTCCGGCAACGGCGCACCGATCCCATGATGAAGCTCGATCTGGCCGATCTCGTGGCGGTGAAGGAGTGGATCGAAGTCGGTCCGCACCAGGAACGCACGACGATCCAGGCATACCGCGAACGGATCGAGGAATATGTCCGGTCGCTGGCCGATCGGGACGCCGTATTGCAAAAGATCCGCGCCGGTGAACCGGTGTCCGATGACGAGGTGATGCGCTTGGCGGAACTGCTGCGCGAGCACGACCCCTACGCCACCGAAGACCTGCTGCGCAAGGTGTACGACCACAAGACGGCGCGGTTCATTCAGTTCATCCGGCACATCCTCGGGTTGGAAAAGCTCGAAACGTGGACGGCGACCGTCAGCCGCGCCTTCGACGACTTCATCGCCCGGCACAACACCTTCACGGCGCTGCAGATCCAGTTCCTGCAAACGCTGCGCACGTTCATCCTGCAAACGGGCCATGTCGAGCGACGGCACCTCGTCGATCCGCCGTTCACGCAGGTCCACCCCGGCGGAATCCGGGGAGTTTTCGGGCAACGCGAAATCGACGAAATCCTGGAATTCGTGGACGAAATCGGAACGAAGACGGCGTAAGGGGGTAAGCGTCTCACCTCTTTTACCCGTTTTTCGGTTTTCGTTACCCCCTTTGCGAAAAGGGGTAAAAACGGCTTGACATTACCCTGTTACTGGCGCAGATTACCCCCATTCCAGAGGGGCGCGATGCGGTCTTTGTATCCCAAGCTCATGCAATCGCTCGCGTTCACGGTCGACCACGCCACGACGCTCAAGACCATCGGCGAGTACAAGGGCAAGCAGGACCTTTTCAAACACCAGACCCCGCAGGTTCTGGACACCCTCAAGCGGGCGGCGATCATCGAGTCGGTGGAATCGTCCAACCGATTGGAGGGCGTGACCGCCCCGGAAAAACGCCTCGAAGCCATCGTCTTTAAAACCACCAAACCCGAGAACCGTTCCGAGCAGGAGATTGCCGGCTACCGCGACGCCCTGAATCAAATCCACGAATCCGCCGCCTTTATGCCGTTCACCGTGAACGTGATCCTGCAATTGCACACGATGATCAACCGCTACCTGCCCGACCCCGGCGGCCGGTGGAAGATGACCGCGAACGAAATCGTGGAGCGCAATCCCGACGGCGCGGTGCTCCGCGTGCGCTTCAAACCGGTGGCGCCGGTGCTGACACCGCAGGCGATGGACGATCTCGTCATGTTTTACGGGGACGCCATCGGGCGCGACCACCGCGAGCCGCT
>CAZPJD010000168.1:0-8992 GCA_964586775.1 uncultured bacterium
CCCCACTTGCGACAGACCTCCTGGTGCGACGATTTCCCCGAAATCAACTCCATCGCGATCTCGTACTTCTGCTCATCCGTGAATTTGTTCGGCTTCGGCAAGGAACACCTCCCGTGGGCGACCGCCGCCTGCCGGACGCGCCCTGGGCTCTGACGGCCCGGCGCGCCGGGCGCGGCGGCTCAATTCTACCCACTTTCAAGTGTCTCGCCTTCCGAGGGGGACAGTATGCCCATGCCCCCAAACCTCCATCCCCGGATAATGCGTAGGGCGTTGTCTCGGAGAATCGGACCGTGTTTGGATTTGTGGTCTTGGGCGCTCATCGCGCGAGGTTTATGGAGATTTCGGGCGGGGGGTCCTGGCGTCGACGCGCGTTTTTCAGCAGGCGGACACACTTCGGCCATTCGGCTTTCGCAGGCGGGTTGGGCCTTTGGCGTTTTCGGATCGGGTGCAACGACGACACTTTGTCACTCGGATCGATTCCCGCAACGTCCGATCGATCCCGAGACCGCGCACCATCGGGCTCGGAAACGCCGAACCCGCCGATGCCGTCAGCCGCTCGTCCGTGAAATCAATCCCGATCTTTATTTTAGGATCCCCATCGAGCACGTCCGGGGTGATTTCATCGTCGTAAACGAAATCCGGCCATTCCCCGGTCCGGTGCTCACTACTTATACGTCACGACGAATTTTTCCGACCCTTAGCACGAGATGGGGGAACACGATCGTTTGGGCAACGAAAATTTCATGTCGGCCATAAATCGGTACGCGGGATTTCCCGGGATTTCGCGGAACATCAGGGCGAGCTCCGGTTGCGGACGATTGCGCGGCGCGCTGCCGATGGCCTTGCAGCGGCTTCAGGCCGCGGGCGGTGGCGTGGCCGCGGGCGCCGAGGCGACCTCTTCCTTTTTGTCGTACACCATCGTCTTGGCGATCAGATCGTGCAGCGCCTGCTTGTTCTGCGTGAAAAAGGCGACGACGAAACCGATGCCGAGGATGATGGTGGAGAACGCCTTGCCCCCCGCGCGGATGAACGCCGCGCCGACGGAGAGCGGCTTGCCGTCCATGTCGCCGACGTAGAGGCCCATCACCATCTTGCCGAGCGTCGCGCGGTACTTGGACGACTCCATCAGCCCCCAGTAGATGATATTGACGCCCAGGACGACGAGGAAGATCCGCTTGCCGAAGATCGGCACCAATACGATCCGCCGAACCAGCCCGATAATGATCCCGTCGATCAATAGCGCCACGAATCGCTTGCCAATTCCCGCCGTCGCCGCCATGCCGCTCTCCCTCTTCCACATGCAGTTTTGCGATGTTAGTCGCGGTCGGGGGTGAATTCAAGGACGGGAAGCGCGGACGTGAAAGAGCAAGAAGGTCTCTCGATTGCCGCTCGGGCCCTCGATGGGGCTGGCCGCCTCGCCGATGGGCTCGAGGCCGAGGGCATCGCGGCCGAACACGCGCACCGCGTCGACCGCCTCGCGCCGCGCGACCTCGTCGCGCACAACCCCGCCCGATCCCACGCGCTCGCGCCCAACCTCGAACTGCGGCTTGACCATCGCGAGGATGCGCCCGTCGTCTTTCACGCACGCTTTGACCGCGGGCAGGATAAGGCGCAGCGAGATGAAGCTCACGTCGATGACGGCCAGATCGACCGGCTCGCCGATCAATTCGGGCGAAATTTCGCGGGCGTTCGTTCGCTCGATGACCCTCACGCGGAGGTCGCCACGCAGCTTCCAGTCAAGCTGGCCGTAGCCCACGTCCACGCCCACCACGTGCGCCGCGCCCCGTTGAAGCAGGCAGTCGGTGAAACCGCCGGTCGATTGTCCGATATCCAGGCAACGCAGTCCCGCGGGATCGATTCCGAGCAGGTCGAGCGCGCCCGCGAGTTTGACGCCGCCGCGCGACACGTAAGGGTGGTCCGCGCCGCGCACTTCGATGCGCGCGTCGGCGGCGATCATGCGGCCCGGCTTGTCCTCGCGCATGCCGTTCACGTTCACGAGCCCCGCCATGACGAGGGCCTGTGCGCGTTCGCGGCTGGGCGCAAGTCCGCGTTCGGCGAGGCAGCGGTCGAGTCGGATTTTCGGGGTGGCCGGCATGGCGCGGGCGGCCGTGCGCCGTCAGCCGATCAAGCGGCGCGCGGCGGCGGCGATGCCGTGATCGTCGATGCCGTAGCGGTTGTAGAGCGCGTCCTGCGTGCCGTGTTCGATGAAAACGTCGGGAAGCGCGACGACGGTGGTCTTCACGTTCGTCAGGCCGCGCTCGCACAAGGCTTCGAGCACGGCCGAGCCGAAACCGCCGAGGCGCGTGCCCTCCTCGGCCGTAACAACGCGGCCCGTGGCGCTCGCCCATTCGGCGATCAGATCGACATCGAGGGGTTTGGCGAATCGGGCGTTGATAACCGCCGCGTCGATCCCGGCATCGCCCAGCATCTTGGCCGCGGACATGGCGGGATACACGCGTGAGCCGTAGGCGACGATGACAAGGTCGCGGCCGGGCCGCAGCAGCTCGGCCTTGCCCATCGGCAGCACCTCGTAAGGCGTGTCGAGCGGTACGCCGAAGCCGTTGCCGCGCGGATAGCGAATGGCGACGGTGACGCGGTATTGCAGCGCCGAGTAGACCATCTGGCGCAGCTCGCCTTCGTCCTTGGGCGCCATCAGGTGCATGCCGGGCAGGTGACGCAGGTAGGCGATGTCAAAGACGCCGTGGTGCGTCGGGCCGTCGGCGCCGACGAGCCCCGCGCGGTCGAGGCAAAAGACCACCGGGAGTTTTTGCAAGACAACATCGTGGACGACCTGATCGTAACCGCGCTGCAAAAACGTGGAGTAGATCGCCGCCACGGGCTTGAGTTTCATCTTGCAAAGGCCCGCGGCAAACGTGACCGCGTGCTGCTCGGCAATGCCCACATCGTAGCAGCGATCGGGGAACGCCTTGTAAAACGGGATGAGCCCGGAGCCGGACATCATCGCGGGCGAGACGGCCACGACCGAGGTGTCCATCTTCGCCATGTCGATCAGCGCCTGACCGAAGACGTCGGAGTACGACGGCGGCGTGGGCTTGGCGTTCGGGTCTTTGACGATGCCCACCGCCGGGTCGAACTTGCCGACGCCGTGATACTTGAGCGGGTCTTTCTCGGCGGGCGCGTAGCCTTTGCCCTTGACGGTCAGGCAGTGGATGATGAGCGGACCCTTGGCGTCGCGGATGTCGCGGAAGGCATCGACCAGCGCCAGCACGTCGTGGCCATCGAGCGGGCCGACGTAGGTGAAGCCCAGCGCCTCGAAGAGATAACCCGGCGTGACGACGCCGAGCGCGCTTTCCTCGACGCGTTTGAGCACGTGCAGCACGTCCTCGCCCATGGGGCCCATCGCCGTGAAGAATGTGCGCACCGCGCCGCGAATGGCCTGCGTGCGCTTGCCGACCAAGGCCCGCGACATGAACCGCGAGAGCGCGCCGACGTTGGGGTCGATGCTCATCTCGTTGTCGTTGAGCACGATGATCGGGCTCGATTCCGACTGCCCCGCGTGGTTGAGCCCCTCGAAGGCAAGCCCCGCGGTCATCGACCCGTCGCCGATGATCGCCACCACCCGGCGTTTTTCGCCCGACAGTGCGATCGCCTCGCTCATGCCCATCGCGCTCGAGATGCTGGTGCCCGCGTGGCCCGTCAGGAAGGGGTCGTGAATCGATTCTTCGTAGTGAGGGAATCCCGAGAGCCCGTCCGTCTGGCGAATCGTGTGAAGGCGGTCGAGCCGCCCCGTGAGGATCTTGTGCGGATACGCCTGATGGCCGACATCCCAGAGCAGGATGTCATTGGGCGTATCAAAGACGTAGTGCAGCGCCACGGCGAGCTCGACCGAACCGAGGTTGCTCGCGAAGTGCCCGCCCACGGCCGGAATGGTTTTCACGATCGCGTCGCGGACTTCCTTGCAGACCTGCGGCAGGTCGGCGATGTCCAGACGGCGCAGGTCGGCCGGGGAGTGAATGTCCGGGAGGAATGGCGGCTTGGGCATTTGGGACTCGTCAACCGTTCATCGTCATGTGCAATCCATCACATTTCATCGGACTCGGTGTCCGCATCGCCCACGTCGCCGCCCTCATCAAGTCCGGGATCGAACGGCGACAGGGCGAACTCGCCGTTCTCCTGACGAAGTAGCAGCTCGACACGACGCGACGCCGCGGTGAGCGATGCCGTCAACTCGCGGGAAAGCTTCACGCCGTCCTCGAATGCCGCCAGCGCGTCCTCGAGATCGATCTCGTCGCTCTCCAGCCGTTCGACGATCTGCTCCAGCCGCGCCAAGCGCGCGCCGAAGCCGTCCTTCGATTTGGATTTCCCGGCCAAGTGCCTCGCACCGCTTTCCGTCAAGGGGAAATATTATCGACGCCGGATGGGCGAACGGTCAACACGCGCCCGATTCACCGATTCACCGATTCACAGCGGAAGCGTCCACGTGAAGACCGCGCCACCCTCGGGGCCGTTGGCCGCCCAGATCGAGCCGCCATGCGCCTCGACGATCCGCTTACTGATGTAGAGTCCGAGCCCGAGGCCGTCCTTTTTGTAGCCCTCGCGCGTCACGCGGCGGTACTTTTCGAAGATCGTCAGGTGGTGCTTGGGATCGATCCCCGGCCCCCGATCGCCGATCGTCACGCGGGCGACCGGCGTCGCGACGCGATCCACGCTCATGTTGAAGGTGTCGGCCTTTACCGAGACGGTCGAGCCGGGGGGTGCGTACTTGAGGGCATTGCCAATGAGGTTTTCCATCACCTGTTTGAGGCGATCCGGGTCTCCCGCGCACCGGCGCAGCCGCGGATCACGCCCCGCCAGTACGCACTCGATCTTCACGCCGAGTTCGTCGGTCAGCGGCTCGAACACCATCACGCTGTTGCGGACGAGAGCCTCAAGGTCGAACGTGCGTCGCTCGATGGCGAGCGGGTCGCCCGCGTCACGCGACGCGAAACCCAAGTCGCGCACCATGCGTGTGAGCCGACGCGCTTCTTCGTGGACAATCTCCAGGAAGCGACGTTTTTGCTCGGGCGAGAGCGCGAGGTCGGAGAGCAGCGCCTCGCTGCTCGCACAGATCGACGCGAGCGGCGTTTTCATCTCGTGCGTGAGCATCGAAACGAGTTCGCTGAACCGCGCGGCGTCGTCGGACGGCGCGTCTACCGAGTGCAAATGGCGTTTGGTTGTCACGACAGGAAAACCGCCTCAGAAACGGAGCGTTTCATACGTGTGGACGACGCGAATTTCAATACCTTTCGCCTCGGCGCGCAAATTCGCGATGAACGCGTCGATGCCCTGAAACGGCAGGGACGGTGCACGGCCGTTCGCGTCGAAGGGCTTGGTGAAGTCGTCGTAGTGGAAGGGAATGACGACCTTGGGGCGCAGGCCGCGCATCACGCGGGCCGCGTAGTCCGGGCAGTACTTCCAGCCGGGGACGCACAAAAAGACCACGTCCGCCGGGTGCGGCGCGAGTTCCTCGTCGATCACATCCGCGCTGCCGATCTGCACGAAACGCACCCCGCCCACCTCGAAATGCGGCGAAAAGACCTGCCCGTGGCGATAGTCTTTCGCGCGAAAGGGGCGCGGCGTCGCGACATCGATCTCGCCCGGATACGGCACACGACCGAAGATGACCTTGCCGTGCCGAGACGGGATCATCGTCAGCACCGCGCCGCCGGGAAGTTCCACGCGCTCGCGGCCCTTGCAGACGGTGACGCGGCCCGGCCGCTCGTGGATTTTCATCGACGTCTCTAGGCTCGAGTTGCCGAGGATCGGCCCGTCGAAATCGTCCGCGATCGTCGGGATGTCCATGATGTGATCGAAATGGGAGTGACCGGCGATTACCGCCGACAGCTCGCCCGGCAGCTCGCGGATTCGTCGCTTGATCGTGGCGACATCCGCCGTGAGCCGCCCGAACAGCACATCGCCCTTGCCAGACCGCGTGTAGTACGGGTCGATCAGCCAGGTGCGTCCGTCGTGCGTGAATTCAAGCCCCGCCGCGCCCGTCCAGCGTACGCTGACCATCCCGTTTCCCCACTTTGGCGACGTGATTGAGGTACCATTCCATATCCGCGCACATTCCCCGAAGGATCTTGATCTCGCGATGATCGGGATCGGCTTTGTGCAGCATTTTTCGCAGCGCGATCACCACGTGCTGCGGGTCCTTTTTGGCCAGAAATCCGCACTCGGTCGCGAGCGGCAAGAGCTGATCGAAAAACCCCTCGATCTGGCCCGAATCGGCGCTTTGGCGCGGCTCGGGCTTCGTGTCACCGGCCTGCGCGACGCGCAGTTCGTAGGCCACGACCATAACCGCCTGCGCGACGTTGAGCGACTCGTATTCAGAGTCCGACCCAATCGTCAGGATCACCGGTGCAAGCTCGAGCTCGTCCGTGTTCAGACCTTTGTCCTCCCGGCCGAAAATGACAACCGCCGACTGATCTTCGCCGAGGTTTCGCGCCAGGTGCTCGCCGAAGGTGCGTGGCGTGAAATCCATCGAGCGGCGCGCACCGAGACGCCGCGTCGTCGAAACGCGAACGTGAAACGGCGCGATGGCGTCGCGCAGATTCGTGAAAACCTTCGCGTTTTCCACCAGATTCCACGCGCCGACCGCCATCTTGCGACACTCCAGATCGCTCAGGTCCGGCGGATTCACGAGGCGCAGATCGGCGAGCCCCACGTTCTTCATCGCGCGCGCGACGGAACCGATGTTGCCCGGCATCAACGGCTCGACCAGACAAATCGCGACGCGCGAAAGAAAATTTTGGGGAGCGGTCATGTCGGCCCGGCGATCGATGGGAGTCCAAATCGGTGCGCGAATATGAACGGCTTGGCGACGAATTGCAATTGCGGGGCAGTTCGCGCAAAACCCTCTCATGCCGCCTGAAACGATCGAAAACGCCGCGTCTTCGCGCCGCGCTCCCGCTTGGCAGCGCGTGGTCGGCGGTGTGCTCGCCCTCGCGTGTTTCATCTTCGTCGGCGATCAGATTCACGACGGGTGGCGGCAAATCGCGCACCTCGAGTGGCAGATGCGTCCCGCGTGGCTGGTCGCGTCGTTCGCGCTCGTTTTCGCCAATTTTGCCGTCGCGGCGCGAAGTTGGCGTCCGGTCTTCGCGGCGCTCGACCACCGGCCCATCGGGCTCGCGCAGGCGTTCTCGATTATCTACACGGCGCAGCTCGGCCGGTATCTGCCCGGGCGTATCTGGCAGTTCGTCGGGCAAGCCGAGGCCGCCCGTCGCATGGGATTCTCCCCATCAACGACCCTCACGGCCAGCGTCACGCAGATCATCGCGGGCACCGCGGCGGGTCTTGTCGTCGCGGCGGCCTGTGCGTTTGGCTCCGGCGAGCGCCTCATCGCGGCGGCATCTTTGATAGCGGGAGCCTGCGTTTTGGGGGGGTTGCTGCTTGCCGGTCGATTCGCCGATCGCCTTGCGCGGCGTTTGCCCACACACTGGAAGCTGGCGCAAGTGCGTTTCGACGTCGGCGCGGGCGGGTTTGTCGAGGTGGCGGGATGGGGCATTGTCGGGTGGATCTTCCATGTCGGCGCGGTGGTCGCGCTCTCGGCGGCCATCGCACCCGCGAACACCGACACGATGTGGCGCGTGGCGTCATCCTACGTCTTCGCCTACCTCTTTGCGTTCTACACCCTCGTCACGCCCGCGGGGCTCGGCGTGCGCGAGGGCGCGGTGACCGCCCTGCTCGGCCCCGTGATGGGCGCGGGACCGGCGGGCGTGCTCGCCATCGTTCAACGCATCTGGTTCACGGTCTGCGAGTCGGTCGCGTTCGTCGTGGCGGCTTGGCTCTGGCGCTCGGCGGCGCGCTCGGCCAAAAAGCCCGGGTAAGCTTGCTCCAGCAGCTCGAAAACGCGCGACGTGCGGTCCCGTTCGCCGAGCCGGGCATACGCGAGTCCGAGGTAGTAGAAAATGTAGGGATCGTCGCGGATCTGCATCGCCTGCTCGTACGCGCTCACCGCGCGGTGGTCGTCGCCCGCGAGCGACCAGTAGTTGCCCCAGCTCTGCGCCAGAACGCCGCGATCCGTTGGCGGGAAGTGGGACACGAGACCCAGATAAAATGCGATAAACACCGACGCCGCGATGGCCGTCGCGTTGCGGATCGAGGCCGATGGCGAACAACCCACGATCACCCAAACCGCCACGCCCGAGAGAATGAGGATGGCGGACGCCCATGCATCGGGCAGACCAAGCGTGTTGCCGGCTCCAACGCCGATGACCAACAGGGGCATGGAAAACTCGATGAGCGGGTTGCGAATCTGCTCAAACACCTGCGTCCACGTGGCAACGCCGATGGCGAGCAGCAACGTGGATACCATTCCCGCGGCGACCGCCACGCCCCGGAAACGCGCGCCGAAGTTTGGAAGCCCGAGCGCCAGCCCCAGCGCGAGCGGCGCGACGAGCGGCGTCAGATGGCGCGGCCCCAGACACGCGCTGCCCGACGCCTCGAAATAGCCCGACAGCACCACCACGTACGCCAGGGACATCCCCGCGACAAAGAGCGCCGGGCCGCGATCGGTCTTTGCCGCGCGCGACGCACCGACGAAACCGAGCGCGGCGACAGGGCTCCAAAACAGCAGCCCCTTGGCGGGCGATACGAGCAGCAAGGCGGCCGTGGTCCAGCTCGGAACGCCGATTCCAAAGAGCCCCTGCGACATCTTTTCGCGATAAAAGTCGGAGTGTTCGAGGTGATAGCCGAACGTGAGCGGGCCGCCAAAGAGCGCGGCGTTGAAGTTCATGATGATGACAGCCGGAAGCAGCGCGCCCAGCGCCGCAAACAGGGCGATGCGCCCGACGCGCCGCTCGAAGGCAAGCAGGTAGAGCCCCGCGCAACCGCCCATCACGGCCGTGGGATACTCCACGCAGATCGCGAGCCCGTAGCAGATGCCCGAGATCGCGAGCGAGACGAGGCGATCGTCACGGCGATAATCGAGAAAAAACACGGTCGCCCAAAAGACGAACAGCGCGCTGGGCCCGTGCCCATAGAGCATCGT
>CAZPJD010000169.1:0-7888 GCA_964586775.1 uncultured bacterium
GGCTCTACGGCGCGGCCGACGAAGCCACGCGCCGCATGGCGGACGAGCTCTTCGACGCGCTGACCGAGGCCTACGAGGTGCTGCTGACGCCCGATCGGCGTCGCGAGTACGACGAGTCGATCGCGCGCCACGTGTTCGACGCACCCGCGCCGTCCATGAAGCCCACCGCACCCGCTGTCGAGGATCTCGACGCGATGTTCACGGCGATCACCGACGACGAGTTCCGCAAACCGGCGGCGCCGGACGGATTCGACGCGCTCTTCGCCGACGCGCGCGAGGCGGCAACGTCGCTCGGAACGGACGAGGGACCCGCGCCGGTTCGGTCGGAGCAGCCCGCCGCGGCCGCGTCGTCTTTCGACGACGATCTCGAGGCCGCGCTGTGGGAGATCGACGCCGAGCTGTCCAAGCCCTCCGCCGAGGACGAGCGCGAGGTCAACCTCTTCGACGGCGAGATGGGAGTGTCCGAATCGGAGGCCGTGACCTTCGACATGGGCAACCTGCTCAAGGCCGAGCTCGCCTTTCAGGAAGGCGAGGACGCCATGCGCGACGGCGACTTCGCCGGTGCGGCCCGGGCCTTCGCCGAGGCGCTGCGCGTCGCGCCCAACGAGGCCGAGTACCATGCCAGCCTGGGATGGGCGACGTTTTCCTCCGCGCCGGGCGATGACGCGGCGGTCGCGGCAGCGCGCGAGTCGCTCGAACGGGCGGTGGCGATGAATCCCGGCCTCGACATGGCGGTTTATTACCAGGGCATGATCGCACGCCACGCGCGCGATCTCGTGCGCGCGCGCAGCCTGTTCGAGCGCGCATTGCAGCTCAACCCCGACAACGAGGCCGCGGCGAAAGCCCTGCGGGACATCGAGAGGGGTTAGCGTTGGCGCAGCGGCCCAAAAACGTTCTCGTCGTCGAAAACACGGAGTCCGAGCGGCGGCAGCTCGTCCGCATCCTCGCGTCCATGGGATACGAAACCTACGAGGCCGGGACCAGCGACGAGGCTCTGCGAGCGTTCAAGCAGTACCAGCCCGATCTCGTCATCATCGAAATCCTCATCCCCGGCATGGGCGGGCTTTCGGTCTGCAAGCTCATCAAGGATCAGGCCCCCGACTGGGCCAAGGTCATCGTGACCTCGAAGCTCATGCAGAGCCGCACCATGGTCGATGCGGCGACGCGCAAGAACAAGGCCGATCGGTTCCTGCAAAAGCCCTTCGAGGTCGGCGTGCTGACCAAGGCCGTCATCGATCTGATCGGTATCAGCGAGGTCGCGCCGCCGTCTCGGGAGGATTCGCGAAAAGCCTCGGAACCTGCTCCCATTCCCGCGAACACGAAATCTGTTGTCGACGAAGCGGTGGCGGACACATCGTCGATCGCTCCCGAACCGGCGCCGGTCGAACCGCGCGCGCGGGCGGTGCGTTCGTTCGAACGCGCCGGATCGTTCTCTCCCGACACGCTGCCCGACCTGCTCGCGTGGGTCATGGAGTCGCGCCTCACCGGCGCGCTGCAGGTCGAGGGCGAGCCCGGCGCGAAGCAGGCGTTCTTCATGGACGGCTCGCCGGTCTTTGTTCAGTCGAATATCCGCGACGAGTCGCTGGGGCGCATGCTGCTCGAAAGCGGCCTCATCACCGAGGACGCGTATCGCGAGGTCATGGCGGCGAGCGCCGAGACGGGGCGCAAGGTCGGCAACCTCGTGGTGGAACGCGGGCTCATCGGTCCCGAGGAACTGACCGCGCAGCTCTGCCGCCAGACGGCGCTCAAGCTCGCGCAGCTCTTCGCTTGGCCGGCGGGGCGGTATCGTTTCGACGACAAGGCCCACTATCCCGAAAACGCGGCGACCTTTGAGGCCGCCGCCGCGGACATCTTTCTGCTCGGCTACGAACGATTCGCGCCGGTCGAAGCGCTCGAAAAGCTCTTCGGCCGCGACCGAAGCGCCGTACCGCTGGCGACCGCTCCGTCGGGCGCATTCGCGAATGCCGACGAACATTTGACCGACGCCCAGCGCGCGCTGCTGGCCGAGATCGATGGGACGTCGAGCCTTGCCAAGCTATCGTCCCGCACGTCGATGCCGCTCACGGGTTTCCTTCGCGCCTTTTACGCGCTGGTCGCCGTTGGCGCGATCGGTCTTGGCGACGCCCCGGCTTCGGCCGCGAAACCGGCGACAGCCCCCGCGGCGCGAGCCGTGACCGTGGACGAAAAGGACTTCGCGGCGCGTATCAATCGCGTCGCCGCGCGCCTCGAAGAGATGTCGTACTTCGAGCTGCTCGGTGTCGAGCCCGACGCCAAGGACGCGCAGATCGACGAGGCGTTTCGAAAACGGCGCGAGGAGTTCAACCCCGACCTGCTGGGTTTCGACGCTCCCGCTCAGCTCGTGCGTCGCGCTCGTGCGATCCTGACACGGCTGAACGAGGCCAAGACAACCCTGCAGGACCCCGAGGCGCGGCGACGATACAAACGCAAGACCGCGCGCACGATGGTCGTGGACGAGAACGACCCGCAGGCGATGGCCCGCAAGAAGAAGATGGATGCCGAGGTGGCGTTTCAAAAGGGCCTCGTGGCGATGGAACGCCGACGCTATCCCTACGCCGTGGAGTGTTTCGACCGCGCCTCGACCCTCGACCCCGACGTCGCCGAATACCACGCGCGCACCGGCTACGCGCTTTTCAAGATGCTCGCGAACCAGGACGAGATGTGGGAGGACGCGACGAACCGCCTGTCGCAGGCGATCCGCATGGACGCCGAGAACGTGAATCATCGCCTGTGGCTGGCCGAGATGCTGCGTCATCGCGGCGACGACGCGACCGCGTACAAGATCTACCGCAAGGTGCTCGAGCTCGCGCCGAACCACGAAGAGGCGAAGCGCCACGCGCACTATCTGGGGCAGCAGATCGAGGCGAAGTCGCGCGAGGCCGACGACGCGAAGAAATCGTCCGGCGGTCTGTTCGGGAGAAAGAAATGAGCGACAGCCTGACGGTCTTCATCGCCGACCACGACGACCAGTTTGCGTCTCTCGCCATGGGTCAGATCGCCGCGCGCGGCATGACGGTGCGAAAGTTCCGCAATGGCGCGGATCTGCTCGAGGCGCTCGAAGAGCAGCGCGTGCCCCCCGACGTACTGATCCTCGCCGCGCTGCTGCCCGACCGCAACGGCCTGGAGCTGTGCAAAAAGATCAAGGATTACACGCCCTATTCGAAGATCAAGGTCATCCTCGTCAGCTCGTTCCCGCGCACAGCCCGGTTCGTCAGCGAGGCGAAGACGCGCTACCGCGCCGACTTTTACATCGAGCAGCCCTTCGAGGTGACGCTGCTGCCGGACGTCGTCGCCAAGGTCGCCGAGGGCGGCGCCGAGGAGATCCAGACGCCCGCGCGAAAGCGCGAGGCCGAGCCAACGACCAAGCCGCCGACCACCGCGAGGAAGCCCGCAGAATCTTCAGCGCAAACACCCGCCCCCGCCGGCGAAGCCGAGCGACGAAAACCCGAGCAGCGCCGCACGCCCGAAGCCGAATTCGAGCCACGCCGCGCGCGACCGGTCCCCCGTGACATGGCGGGCCGACGCGAGTCCGACGCCGCACCGCTTCGTCCCGTTCCACAGCGCCGACCGGTGCGTCGAATGCTGTCGCTGCCGCTTTCGGGCAACCTGCACGATGTGCTGCTTCCCGAGTTGCTGCTCTACCTTTACCAGAGCCGCTCGACCGGCGTGCTCAAGCTCAAGTGCGCGGACGAGGAACGGCGCATCACGCTCAAAAACGGCGTGCCCGTCGCCATCGACACCAACTTCATCGCCGATCAGGCCCTCGGTCGTATCCTCATCGAGCAGGAACGCATCACGCCCGAGCAATTCGACACTGCCAAGCGAACCGCCGATTTTCAGGGGCGGCGTATCGGCGAGGTGCTCGTCGAGATGGGCGCGGTGACCAGCCACGAGCTGCTCGCCACGCTGCACTTTCAGGCGCGGCAAAAACTCATGAGCGCGTTCCGCCACCGCGAGGGAACCTACGTCGTCGAGGAAGGCACGCCGACGCTGCGCGACACGGGGCAGCTGGAAGACAGCATCCTGTCCATCCTGCTCGCGGGTGTGAAGAACTACTACACCCTCACGCAGCTCGAGAAGCGCGTTTACGACAACAAACGCCGCGTGGTGGCGAAGAACGACACCTCCACCGTTCGTCGCGGCGCGCTGCAGCTCACGCGCAAGGAATGGGAGCTGCTCGACCTCGTGAACGGCGAGCGCACCCTCGGCGAGATCATCAGCCTCGCCGAACTGTCCTTTGTGCGCACGTTCCAGATCGTCTATCTGCTATTCCTCTTCGGCTTCATCCGCTTCGACGACGACGGCCCGGCGTTCTTCCAGATCGACGAGCCCGTCATGAGCCGCGCCGTGGCCGAGGCCGACGAACTCGCCGCCGCGCCGCCCGACCCCGGCCGCGCCGTGGTCGAGCTCGAGGGCGAGGGCGAGGATCGGCTGATGCGCCTGCTATACCGCCTCAACGGCATGGCCGCGACGGGAACGGTCGTCGTGCAATCGCGGCGCGACACACACCGCATCGAACTGCGTCGGGGCAATCCCGTGCGCATCACGTCGGACCGGCTCGATCACTGGAACCTCGGCAGCCTGCTCGTCGAAAAAAATCTCGTCACCATCGACCAGCGCGACGCCGCCCTCGAAGAGTCGAAGCTCTCGGGCCGTCCGCTGGGAGAGACGTTCCTCAAACGCGGGGCGATCGGCCCGCACCAGCTTTACGAAGCCCTCGTGGCGCAGGTCGACGCGCGGCTGCAGATGCTCTCCGAAGCGCTCGATGTCGAGGACATCCGGTTCGAGCCGGGCGCCGATTCGGCGGATGACGCGGGAACGGGCGTGGACGTGCTGCGCGTCATCATCGCGGCGTTTCGTTCGCGCATCCATCGCGAGGCGGTCGAGGCCGACCTGAAGCCGCACCTGCTGCAAACTCCCAAGATGCCGCCCGCCGCGCAAAGTCGCGTGCGCAAGAACCTCATCGACGCGCGCGAGGCGCAGCTCGTCAGCTCGTTCAACGGCAAGCGCACGCTCGACCAGATCCTGCGCATCACGCCGATTGGCCGCGACCGGGTGCTCTCGCTCGTTCATTCGCTTTATCAGCTCGGTTTGCTCGACTTCGAGTCCGATTTCGAGGCCGACAAGGTGCGTTAGTTCCGCGCGCGGGTTTTCGCGAGGCGCAACGGCTCGGCCGTCGTGCGTCTCGCGTTTTCCGGACGATTTTCACCTCCCGGGCATTCCGCGTCTGCTGTGATTGTCGTCATTCGTGACAACGGCGGATTCCGTGTTATCTTTTTCCCGAGGCGTCGCGAAGTGCGGCGCGAAGGAGATCGGGCATTGCGCTGGTCGTGGGAAGTCGGACGTCCCTTTGGAATCCCGGTGCGGATTCACGCGACGTTTTTGATTTTGGTCGGCGTCGTGCTCTTCACCGGCGAGGGCGGCAAGTCCGATCCCGCGGCCCTGCTCATCCTGCTCGTCGTCTTTGCGAGCGTGGTGCTGCACGAACTCGGCCACTCGCTCGCGGCACGGGCCTACGGCATCGTCGTGCGCGACATTACGCTGTGGCCGCTGGGCGGCATCGCGCGCCTCGAACGCATCCCCGAGCAGCCCGGCCGCCAGGTCGCCATCGCGGCGGCGGGGCCCGCGGTCAGCTTCGCCCTCGCGGGGCTCATCGCCGTACCCGTGTTCCTGCTCGTTCCCGACCTGGAACCGAAGACGCGCGCCGAGGAGATCCTGTGGTACGCCGCCGAGATCAATCTCATGCTCGGTCTGTTCAACCTGCTGCCCGCGCTGCCCATGGACGGCGGACGCATCCTGCGCGGTGTGCTGGCGATGACGGGTTTGGCGCCCCGCGCCACCTACATCGCCGCGCGCATCGGTCAGGCGTTCGCGATCGCGCTCGCGGCGACGGGCCTCGCCCTCGGGCGACCCTGGCTCGCGGTCATCGCCGTCTTCATCTTTCTCGCGGCCGAACAGGAGTGGCGCGCGGAGCACGTCGTCGGGCGCCTGCGTTCGGTGGCCGCATGGCAGGCGATGCTGCGACCGGTGACGACGGCGGGCCGTATGACGAGCGTGGGTTCGCTGGCCGATTTCGCGCAGCACGCCGAGCAACGCGACTTTCCCATCACCGAGGGCGGCTCGCTGGTTGGCCTCGTCACGCGGTGGGATCTCGTGCAAGCCGTGCTCGACGGGCGGCGCGACGACCCGGTCTTTACGATCATGGAACGAGAAATCCCGACCATCGCGCCTCATGAAACCCTCGACCGCCTGCTGCCGCTGCGCATCCCCTTCGACCGCGTCGTGCTCCCGGTCGTCGAGGGCCTGCGCGTCGTCGGCCTGCTCACGCCCGAACGGCTCGCCGAGGTTCAGGCGCGGGGCTGACCCGGCGGCGGCGATCAGGTCGCCGGATCTCCCAGATCCATCGAAAAGTGAAAGCTCTTCACCGCGAGCCCGTACGCGAAATAGAAGCGGTGCGCGCAGTCGCGATGCACGCCCGAGTCGAGATGCAACTGGCCGCACCCGTTCGCCCGCGCGAAATCGGCGAGAGCGCGCATCAGGGCCGCGCCGAGCCCGCGCGAGCGACACGCCGGGTCGGTCACCAGATCGTCCACGTACAGGTGACGGCCCCACGCGAGGTTTCGCGCGATGCGAAACCCCGCCACCGCCGCGACCGCGCCGTCATCGAGCACGTAGCCGAGCCGGTAGCCCTCGCGCATCTGGTCGGTCGCGCGCCGCGCGATCTCGTCCGCGCCGAGCCGGTCGCGCAGATGCGCCAGCACGCGCGCGCACGCGCGGATTTCCGCTTCGGTTTCGGCGATTCGCATCGCCGAGTCGGGTCGTGACTGGTCCGTCATCGTTCCGCTCCCTGATTGCCGCCACGGTTCGTGATAAATCTCATACGCGATTCCCCCCACTTTTGCGATGATGCGGGTGCAACGCCATTCGTAACATCATCGAACGAAGGAGAACCTCCATGACCATCGCCATCACCGGCGCCACCGGCAACATCGGTTCCGTGCTCGCCGACCGGCTACTGCGCGCGGGCGCGGACATCACCCTGCTCGTGCGCAACGCCGACAAGGCCCAGCACTTCGCCGAGCGCGGCGCAAAGCTCGCCGTCGGCGACCTCACCGACGAGGCTTTCGTCGTCTCCGCCACGCGCGGCGCGAGTGCGCTCTTCTGGCTCACGCCGCCCAACTACGCGGCGACCGATTTCCGCGCGTATCAGAACCGGCTCGGCGACAACGCGGCGGCGGCGATCCGCACGAACAACATCCCGTATGTCGTTCATCTGTCGAGCTTCGGCGCGCACCTGGGCCATTCGGCGGGCCCGGTCAACGGCCTGTACGACATCGAAAAGAAACTCGACGCGGTCGCGGCCAACATCGTCCATCTGCGCCCGGGTTTCTTCATGGAAAACCTGTTCGGCAACCTCGCGACCATCAAGTCCGCCGGCGCGATCTTCGGCCCCATCTCGCCCACCGCCACCTTTCCGGTAATCGCGACGCGCGACATCGGCGAGATCGCGGCGCAGATTCTGGGAAACCTCGACTGGAGCGGCCGCACCGTCCGCGAGCTGCAGGGTCCCCGTCATCTGAGCTGGAGCGAGATCGCCGGGACGCTGTCGGGCACGCTCGGCCGCGAGGTGAAGTTTGTGCCCGTTACCGCCGAGCAGGCGATCGAGTCGATGAAGGGCATGGGCCTGCCCGAGGACATCTCGAGCCAGTACGTCGAGCTCTATCAGGGCATCGACAAGGGCGTGCTGCGTTGCGAGCAACCACTGGGCCCGCAGACCGCGACGACGACCACGCTCGAGCAATTCGCCGCCGATATCCTCAAGCCCGCCATCGACAATTTGGGCTGACCTCCCCGGCGGTTTATATCGCTT
>CAZPJD010000170.1:0-13172 GCA_964586775.1 uncultured bacterium
GCGGCCCTGACGGCCGCACAACAGAGCCGAAACGGATAACACCGGCGATGAAACGCAAGCCGACGCCGACACGATAGCGAAAATGGTGCCAAAAGCGCCGAGCTGACCTGCACGCCGAATCTCAATCGCGGAATTTGGGTCCACCGTCACGTTCGCAAAAGGTCGATGATCTCGGCGTGCTCGGGAAAACGCCCCGCTTGGTACTTGGACCAGATCATTTGGCCATCCACTTTCACGTCGAAGATGCCCTTTTCGCCTCGGATGAGTTCGATGGAGATGGTGGGGTCGTGCGCGCGAACGGCGGCGGCCAGACCGGCCGCACGGGGTTCGTAGTTTCACTGCACGCAGAACTGGATCGACATCTTGCGGCTCATGCTGCCTCCTCGAATGGGTGCGCCCATCATATCAGCGCACCGCGCGCTCAGAAAAGCTCCTGCTGGCCGTCGTCGTCGTCCGAATTGCGCGCCCTTTTCGCCTTCGATGCCGGCTTGGCTTCTGGCTCGGCGTCGTCATCGTCCGCGTCTTGGGCCGCCGGTTGCGCGAGGTCCACGACGGGGAGCTGGTCGGGCGCGACGCCGATGCGATCGCAGTAGACGTTGCGAGAAATCGCGCTGGCGCTGCTCGCGCGGTGCTTCGACACCGTGACGCCGCCCGCGCCGCGACCCTTCACCAGAATCTCGTCGAAACGCACGTACAGGTCGGTCTTGATGCGCGGTTTCTTGCGCAGTTTGACGTAGGCGAACTGTTCGTCGCCGATCGACAGGTAAAGGATTTTCCCCGCGGCCTTGCCCGCGATCTCGTAGCGCTTGTCGCGGGTGACGCCGCCGACCGTGAACCGCTTGGCGAAGACCTTGCCGCTCTTCGGCTCCTCATAGACGACGTTGAAGACCGTTTCTCGGTGCTCCTGCTCGAAGACCTGCGCGTGCAGGATGCGCTCGCCGACGTACTTTTTTGCGTCGACGCGCGTCACGACGAGCCCGCCGTCCTGCAGGATCACGAGCACGTCGTCGATGGTGGAACACGGGCCGAGCTCCTCGGCGTTCTTCAATTCGGTACCGACGAATCCCGAGGTGCGCTCGACGTAGAGTTTTTGCGTGCGCGCCGCGACCGTGACCGCCTTGACCGCGTCGAAGGTCGTGAGCTCGGTCTTTCGCTCGCGTCCTTCGCCGTAGGTCTCGATGAGGTGATCGAACCAGTCGATCGTGTACTTGGTGACGTTGCGTAGGTGCCGGTTCACGACCTTGAGTTCGTTCTCGATGGCGACCAGTTCTTCGCGCGCCTTCTCGGCGTCCCACGCGCTGATGCGCCGGATCCTCACCTCGGTGAGCATGACGAGGTCGTCGTTCGTTACGGGTCGGCGGAGCTTGGGCTTGAAGGGCTCAAGCCCCTGATCGATCTGCGTGAGCACCGCCTCCCACGACTTGGCCTTTTCGATGCGCAGGTAGATGCGGTTCTCGACAAAGATCTGCACGAGGCTTTTGTGGTGCCAGCGCATCTCGAGTTGGTCGCGCTGATATTCGAGGTCCTGACGCAGCAGGTCGCGGGTCTGCTCGGCGTTCCACTTGACGTAGTCCGAAACGCCGACGATCTCGGGCCGACCCTCGCGGATGACCACGCAAACCGGACTGTGCGACATCTCGCAGTTCGTGAACGCGTAGAGCGCGTCGAACGCTTTGTCCATGTCCACGCCGCGCTGAAATGTCACCACGATTTCGATCTTCGCCGCCGAGTTGTCGTCGATGCGCGCGAGCTTGATCTTGCCCTTTTCCGACGCGTCGATGATCGAGTCGATCAGCGCCTGCGTCGTGGTGCCGTAGGGGATCTCGCGGATGATGACCGACTTGCCGTCGGTCTCCATGCGCGCGCGCACCTTGACGCGCCCGCCGGGCCGCCCGTCGTTGTAGTTTTGCGCGTCGGCAAGACCGCCGGTGGGAAAATCCGGCACGATCTCGAACGGCTCTTTGCGCAGCGCCTTTTTTTGCGCGTCGAGCAGCTCCAAGAAGTTGTGCGGCAGGATCTTCGTCGTCAGGCCGACGGCGATACCCTCCGCGCCCGTCGCCAGCACCAGCGGAAACCGCACGGGCAGGGTGATCGGTTCCTTGTTGCGCCCGTCGTAGCTGAGTTTATAGCGCGTCAGGTGCGGCGCGAAGACGACCTCTTTCGCGAACTTCGTCAGCCGCGCCTCGATGTAGCGCGCCGCCGCCGCGTCGTCGCCCGTGACGGGATCGCCCCAGTTGCCCTGCGTGTCGATCAGCAGGTCTTTTTGGCCCATGCCAACGAGCGCGCTCGTGATCGAAGCATCGCCGTGCGGGTGATACTTCATGCAGTGGCCGACGATGTTCGCCACCTTGTTGAAGCGGCCGTCCTCGTTCTCCCACAGCGAATGCAGAATGCGCCGCTGGACTGGCTTGAGCCCGTCGTCGAAATCGGGGATCGCGCGGTCGGTGATGACGTACGAGGCGTATTGCAGGAAATAGTCCTGAAACGTCTCCTTGACCGGCACGGTGCCGCGGATCGTGGGCGGCGCGGGCGGCGGCGGAACCTCTTTTTTTCGGCTCATATCGCGGCCTCGACGGTCGCGTCATCCGCGTGCGCCGCGTCGATGGCGTCCACCGGCTCCATGATGAGGTTGCCGGTGATGAAGTCGCGCCGCTCGGGCGTGTTGCGTCCCATGTAGTATTCCAGCAGGTCCTTGATCTTCGTGCCCGCGGGCATGTCCACACGCTCCAGCCGGATATCGCGGCCGATGAAATGCGTGAACTCGCCGGGCGAGATTTCGCCGAGGCCCTTGAAGCGCGTGATCTCGGGCTTTTTGCCGAGCGCGCGGATCGCCGCGACGCGTTCTTCGTCCGAGTAGCAGTAGCGCGTCTCTTTTTTGTTGCGCACGCGAAAGAGCGGCGTTTGCAGGATGTACAGGTGCCCCTTCTTCACGAGTTCCGGGAAGAATTGCAGAAAAAACGTGAGCAGGAGCAGACGGATGTGCATGCCGTCCACATCGGCGTCGGTGGCGATCACGACGTGGTTGTAACGCAGTCCCTCCAGGTCGTCCTCGATCCCCAGCGCATGCTGGAGCAGGTTCAGCTCCTCGTTCTGGTACACCACCTTTTTCGACAGGCCGTAGCAGTTGAGCGGCTTGCCCTTGAGCGAAAACACCGCCTGCGTCGCCACGTCGCGCGCCTTGTTCAGGCTGCCCGACGCGCTGTCGCCCTCGGTGATGAAAAGCTGCGTCGCCTCGTGAGCCGCGTCGGCCGCGTCGGTGAAGTGCACCTTGCAGTCGCGCAACTTGCGGTTGTGGACGTTCGCCTTTTTCTCGCGCTCGTTCGCGAGCTTTTTGATGCCGGCCAGATCCTTCCGCTCCTTTTCATTTTGCTGGATCTTTCGGCCGATCTCCTTGGCGATGTCGTCGTTCTTGTGCAGGAATTTCTCGAGCGTGTCGCGCACGAAGTCGATGACGAAGGACCGCACCGTCGGGCCCTCGGGCGCGACATTGGTGCTGCCGAGCTTGGTCTTGGTCTGCGACTCGAACACGGGCTCGTGGATGCGCACCAGCACCGCCGCGACGATGCCGCCGCGCGCGTCGCCCGCGTCGATCTCCTTTTTGAAGAACTCGCGAAACGCCTTGAGCACGCCCTCGCGGAACGCCGCCTGGTGCGTGCCGCCGTCGGGCGTGTACTGGCCGTTGACGAACGAAAAGTACGACTCGCCGTAGTCGTCGGTGTGCGTGATCGCGTACTCGATGTCGTCGCTCGTGACGTGGATGATCGGGTAGCGCGCGGCCTCGCCCACCTGTTTGCCGAGCAGATCCCGCAGGCCGTTGTCGCTGGCGATCACCTGGCCGTTGAAGTGCAGCTTCAGGCCGCGATTCAGGTAGGCGTAGGTCCACAGCCGCTCTTCGATGAACTGGGGATCGAAGCGAAAGTTGCGAAAGATGGCGGGATCGGGCTCGAACTCGATGTACGTGCCCGACGGCTTCGCGGTCGATTCGGGCCGATGCTGCTTTTTCAGCACGCCGCACTCGAACTCGGCGCGCTTGACCTGCCCGTCGCGGTAGGACTCGACGGCAAACCGCGTCGAAAGGGCGTTGACGGCCTTGGTGCCCACGCCGTTCAGGCCGACCGAGCGGAAGAACGCGCCCTTGTCGTATTTCGCGCCCGTGTTGATCTGCGCGACGCACTCGATGAGCTTGCCGTGGGGGATGCCTCGGCCGAAGTCGCGGATGCTCATCGATTTTTCGTTCATCGTGATCTCGATCTTGCGCCCCGCGCCCATCAGGAATTCGTCGACGCAGTTGTCGATGACCTCTTTCGCGAGGACGTAGATGCCGTCGTCGAACTGCGTGCCGTCGCCGAGCTTGCCGATGTACATGCCGGGGCGCGTGCGAATGTGCTCGCGCCAGTCGAGGCTCCGGATGTGTTCCTCGGTGTAGTCGGCGAGTCGCGTCGCCCTGGGATCCTGCGCGCACATGAACTTTCCCCGATCCGCGTGGGCCGTCGTGAAGCGCCGCTTTCATGCCACGCGGGGTCGGCGTCGTCAAGATCTTGCGGCGTTTCTTCCGCGGGCGTCCACATGTTGTTGGATTCGCGGGATTTTTCCGTGTCGTCGCGCGATGAGGCTGCCCCGCGCCGGGCATTTGGTCGATCCGGTCGCGCAAAACGAACGGGGCGCCTTGCGGCACCCCGTTTTTTCGCCCGGTCGCTGGCTTACGGCTTCCCGGACGTTCGGAGGATGGCGAAACTCAGCGGATCGACACACTCTTCCACGTCGGCAGCAGCGAGTCGAAGCTCGACATCCCGCCCGTGAACACGGTCGTCTCCAGGATCTTTTCCCCCGTCTCGCGCTTGTAGACGCTGCCCGCGAGCGTCGTCCACGCGCGGACCTGATGCAGGTCGCGCAGGTTCTTGATGCCGCGGAAGTAGTAGTTTTTTTCGTCGTTACCGAGGAAGGTGAAGAAGTACTCCACGTCCTGCAACTGGTGGAGCCGGATGGTGCCTCGCACGATGGGCGCGCTCTCGGCGATGCCGGGCAGCGTCACGTAGCTGTTCTCGCCCATGCTCCACGTGAGGAAGTCGTCCTCGTTGGTCGGGTCGAGGAAGCCCGCGAGGTTGGCGACGGCCTCGGCATGGAAGCCGAAAGAGGCGGGCTTGTCCGTATCGATCCGGCGGTTGTATTCTTCGGGCGACGACAGGGTTTCCACGAATCGGAAGGTTCCCTCTTTGAGGATGCCGAGCTTTTTCAACAGGCCGAAATTGACGGCGTTCACGACGCTGACGTAGGTCGAAGCCGCCTTCGTCAACGGTCCGGATACGGCAGACAGCATGTCAAATCCTCCTTCACGCCCGCCGGGAAAGGCCGAACGGGCGGAGCACAGCCGAACTGTAAGCGTCGGCACGGACGAATGCAAGCGGTTTTTGACGCATTGTGTTAATTGTCACGAAAAAACCCACGTAGTGACAGGGAAATTCTTGAAATCGTTGAGAATTTGGTTTTGGCCGACCGCCCGGTACGCTTCGCTGATTTTCGTGCTCGCCATTGCTCACCTGGCCTGCTCCTACGAAGGTCCCAGCGACAAGACCGAATGGTCGGTTTGGAGCGGCGACGCCCCAAGACCCTCGCTGGATCTTATCGACGACGACGCCGAACTCGATGACGATTATTCGCAGGATGACGACCAAGATGACGACCAAGGTGACGACCAAGATGACGACCTCGACGACGATTTGGACGACGACGCGGACGATGACGCATCCGATCCCGACCGCGACGGCGTCTCGACCAGCGAGGAAAACGCGGCCGGAACCGATCCCCACGACCCCGCCAGCGCGCCGGCGTGGCACCCGGAATGGTCCGAGTCCCCCAGATTGATTCTGGATCGCGACGGGTGGGAGCGTGTGCGCGAGCGCTGGAACGACGCCGATGAGATCGCGACCACGCTGCGCGACCGCATTCGCGCAACGGCCGCCGCCGCGCCACAACCGTATCCGGCGGACCCCTACGAGCCGGCGGTGCTGGAGACCAACGCGCGTCTCGCCAAGGCCCGCGCTTTGGCGGCGTGGCTCGACGATGACCCTGTGCTCGCGATCGAGGCTGCCCGCATCTGCGCCGAGGCGTATTCGGACATGCGCGCGGTCGAGCTGATCGACTACGACAAGGGGACGATTCACGGCGGGCAGGCGCTCGCGACGCTCGCGCAAACGTGGGATCTGATGGAGGGCTTCGGTCTCGCCTCGCCGACGTGGCGCGAACACTGCCGCGATGCAATCGCGCAAATCGCCGAGGACCTTTGGGACTACTACGTCGATTCCTGGCCGGTGGTCCTGCGTCTCACGCAGAACAACCACAACATCAAGCTCGCCTCGGGCTTCGGTATGGCGGGTTTTGTGCTGAACGACCGCCCCGAAGCCGCGCGGTACGTGAATCACGCGCTGACGCAGTCGACGTACTACCTCTTCGACCGGCAAAACTGCGACGGCGGCTGTCAGGCCGAGGGGCCGAACTACCTCGACTACACGCTGCTCACGTTCTGGCCGTTCGCAATCGCGTATCACAACTTCGCGGGCGGCGAGGCGTATCCGTATCACGAGACGTGCGCGACGCGGCTCGAGCACCTGTGCCGCGATGAAGTCCTCGACATCGCCGATCCGCTCGTCGATCCGCGCCTTGGCGAGATCGTGCGCTGGCGCGAACAGGTGACGATGCCGACGGGGTGGGCCGCGCCATTTGACGACTCCAATCATTCGTGCGGCTACCACGGGCTCGCGGCCGCGTTGCTGGACGATCCGCACGCGGCGTATCTGTTCGAGGATTCGCCCGAATGCCGCCACGCGAGCGGCGGGCTCGAGGTCGAGTTGCTCGCCTTCGCGGAAGACCTGCCCGATCCCGCCGTGACGCTTCCCGAGTCGATCGCGATGACCGAGGCGGGGCAGGCGGCGCTGCGTTCCGGTTGGGGGGCCGATGCCGATTTCGCCATGGTGCAGGGCGAGCACGGCGGCGCGCGGGTCCACGGCTTCGGCCACGAGCAAGCCGACGCGACGAGCTTCATCTGGCACGCGCAGGGCGAGACCTTTGCGATGGATTCGGGCTACATCGGATTTCGCGACCGAGACCTGGTGGCGCACGCGGCGAATCACAACGTGATTCTGGTGGACGGCGCGGGCGCACCCGATGGCGTGCGCGGCGTGGGGGTGGACGTCGACGCGTTTTTGGACGGCTTTGACGACACGCCCGAGATCAAGCAGGTGCGCGCGCGCGCGCGGTATCGCGGGACGGATTTCGAGCGGCGCGTGGGGCTTGTTCCCGGGGCGTTTTTCTACGTGCTCGATCGCATCGCGTCGAGCTCGTCGCGGACCTTCACGTGGCTTTTTCACGCGAACGCCGGGCCGGAGACGGACGGCGTCTTCGAGGTCGCCGATCATGGCGCGCGCCTGATTCGCCCGCTGGCGACGATGGACGTGCACGTCGCGGCATCGCCGGTTTCACCGGTCCTGCAGGCGGCCGAGGCCGTTCACGGGTTCGGCCACGACGACATCGCGCACCACGCGGTGCTCGAGGCGATCTTGTCGGGCACTTCGCCGCTCATCGGCGTGGTGGGCGCGTATCGGCCCGCGGGCGGGGACGAGGCGCAGGTTTCGTCGCTCGACACCGATCCGAATCAGGTCGCGTTCGTGGTGCTCGCGGGCGGGGTGCGACACGTGCTGGGATTCGCCCGCGCGGGCGCGAACATCGACCTGCCCGCGAGCTTCACCGGCGCGGGGCACGTGACGAGCGACGCCGATGTGGTTTACGTGCGTTGGTCGGGCGGCGCGGATCCGGATGCGACGTGGCGCGACGGCGGGAGCTTTGTCGCGATCGACTAACGATCCGCGTCCAAGACCTTCGCGATGATGTTGGTGGTGGAGCGCCCCTCGACCGGCGGAACGCGCTCGACGCGTCCGCCCGCGGCCTCGACGGTGTCGCGACCCACGATGGCGTCTACGGCCCAGTCGCCGCCTTTCACGAGCACGTCGGGAACGACGGCGCGGATGAGATCCCCGGGGTCCGGCTCCGCGAAGAGCACCACGTAATCCACGCACGCCAGCGAGGCCAGCACCTCGGCGCGTTCGTATTCGGGCACGATCGGCCGGCCCGGCCCCTTGAGCCCGCGCACCCCCGCGTCGGCGTTGATGGCGACCACGAGCGCGTCGGCGCACGACCGCGCGAATTCGAGCGTGCGAATGTGCCCCGAGTGGAGCAGGTCGAAGCAGCCGTTGGTGAACGCGAGTCGCTTGCCTTCGGCACGCAGCCGCGCGCGAACGCCAACGAGTTGCTCGCGGTCGAGGATCTTGGAATCGGTGGATCGCGGTGCGGACATGCGGCGTCGGGTCTCACTGCGTCTGAAAGATGGCGAAGATGATGCGGCGATTTTCGGATGGCGGCGCGCCCTCGATCGGCCGATCGCCGCCGAACCCGATGGCGATGACGCGACCCGCGTCGATGCCCGCGTCGATAAGCGCCCGCGCGACGGCGTCGGCCTGCGACTGCGTGAGCTGCCGGTCGCGGTCGGTGCTGCCCGAGGGCTCGACGTGGGCCTCGACACGCACGCCCAGCTCCGGATTCGCGACGAGCTGAACCGCAAAGTCCTGGATGGCTATTCGGTCGGCGGTGGAGAGCTTGTTCGATTTCGGCGCGAAATGGATTTCGGGCGGGACGAGGATCTTGAAGATGCGCGGCTGGATGTCCGGGCAGCCGTCGTCGTCGAGGAACCCGTTGGGGGTTTCCGCGCCGCTCGGGCATTTGTCCACCGCGTCGGGGAAGCCGTCGCCGTCGTTATCGGGGTCGGGGCAGCCGTCGTTGTCCCGCCAGCCGTCGAGGTCCTCTTTTTGGCCGGGGCACTCGTCGAGGGCGTCGGGGACGCCGTCCTGGTCGTTGTCCAAATCGGGGCAGCCGTCGCGGTCGTTGTGGCCGTCGGCGTCTTCGGCGCTGTCGGGGCAGCCGTCTTCCTTGTCGAGCAACCCGTCGCCGTCGTTGTCGTAGTCGGGCACGCCGTCGGTGTCGTCCCAGCCGTCGTAGTCCTCGGCCCGATACGGATCGCCGTCGTCGGGATCGAGAATCCGGTCGCCGTCGAGATCGCTCCTACAATCGGCGCTGCCCTCGATCGCGGCGGTGGAGTTTTGCCTCGAGCGGGCCAGATGCTCCTCGGCAACGCCGGTCTGGCCGCGGGCCGCTTCGTCGCGCGCGAAGTCGAGATACGCCTCGGCCGACGCGAACTCGCGCGGCGCGCACCACTGGGCCCCGCGCTCGCGGGCGAGATCCACCCGGTCCTTCGCCGCGTTCAGCTCGGGTCCCATGTTCTTGCCGCAGGCCATCGCGAGAAACGTCAGCAGCACGCACGCGGGCATCGAACGCGAGAATCGACCGATCGCGCTCATCGCAGCTCGATCTTTCGGAATTTCTTGGCGTTTTTGTACGCCTGTTCGGCGAATTCGTGGGCCCGGGCGAGATAGCGGTCGCCGAGCGCGGCGCGACCCGCCTGGTACTCGCGGTCGGCCTGCGCCAGATAGAGCTCCGCGGCGAAATACTCGTAGGGCGACTTTTCCTGCGCCCCCGAATATTTGGCCGAGGCGAAGAGCGAGCGGGTTTCGTCGATGGTGACCGGGCTTCGACCGGGGACAACGGCGCACCCGGCGCTCGCGAGTGCCACGAGGGCGAAGAGCACCGCGCGCCATCGCGCCTTCCGCATCGGTGGGTCCATCCGGGGAATCACGCGCAAGTGGTAGCACGCCCGCGTCTCGGGCGTCAATTTCGGACTGAGAAGCCGGGTTTCCTTACGAGCGCGAGGACATGGGCGGGTCGTAGTTGAGTCGTCAGGGCGGCTAGTCCCGCCACCTTTCGAGTTCCTCACAACCCTTGAAAGTACGTCTGGATTTTCCGGGCCATCAAACCCCGTCGCTGTTCGAGGAAAACGTCGTAGGGCGGGATAACGCCGTCCAGTAGTGACTCCGGGAGACAACTCGCCCGCAAGTTCGCTCGCATCTCCGGCTCGTCGCTGATCCCCCCGTACCGTCTGGCACCGGCGCGGCACTGTTCGGCGAGTCGGGCGAAGTAGACCTCCGGGGCGTCGTCGCCGATGGCGATGTTGATCTCGCTCTGGGCGAGTACGAAATTGGCGATCTGGTTGTATCGCCCGCGCGGCAGACCCTGCTTCTTCAGGTGATTTCGCGGGTAGACGTGGTGGACGTCGCACCGGTTGAGCAGGAGGTCACGCACCGTGATGTCCCGCGACAGGAATCCTTTGTCGCCCAGCCTTGCCTGCGCGGCTTGGTAGACGCGGAAGTACGGACTGAGCGATGAGGATGTGTCCATCTCCTGCGGAAGGAGCGCAGCCCAGAAGCTATCCGGTAGTTCGGCTTCGACGACGGCGTCGGTGTAGGCGGCAAGACCGCGCGCCTCGATCTGTCTTATATCGAAGTCGAAGGCGGTCTCGGGGCTCCCGGTGTAGCGGCCTCGCAACACGGACATCACGTACCAGCGCCGCACTAGCCTCTCCAGATCAGCGGCGTTCATTCCTTCCGCGCGTCCCCGAAGGTAGAGAATGTAGGCGAAATTGATCGCATTCTGGCCGTAGATGAGGTCACGCGTGATGAAGCCCGCCGAGCGGAGGATCATGGTGAAGCGGTCGAAGTGCGTCTTGTTGATGAAATCGAGAACGCCCTGCTTGAGCCGCGCGAAGGACGCCTCCGTGATCGACTCTTCGTACTGCTTGCTTTCGAAGTTGCGCCCAGACAGCAGCGCCACCAGGTCCTGGAGCTTGCCGCGCCTGAACTGCGACGTGAATGCGACGCGAAGCATGTCCGTATAAGAGGGGTCATAGATGTCGTCATTCACGTCCTTGAGCCACTGCATCTTGGGGAAAAACTCGGACGTCGCAAAGGCGGGGTCGCCCTTCTCGATACGAGCGACGAAGTCGGGCGAGACGGCCGCGTGGCAGAAGTAGTCGATTGCCTTGCGAAGGAGATGCCCGCCGTGAGTGTCGTTGGTGGAGATCTTCGACATCGCGAAGTCGGCTTGAGACAGCGTCGCACCGGCGGAGTTCACGCGGATGAAGATCTCGGTCACCGTCTCAATGTCCAAGTCTTCGGCGAGGTCGATCACACCGACATGGTTGTAGATGATCTTGCGAGTCCGCTCCAGAACCCGCGAGATCTTGTGCCGGTCGGCGGACGGGTTCTTCTCTGCGTAGGAGTCCGTCAACTCCGTCAGGCTTGCGTCCGGAGAAAACACGTCGGCCACGTCGGGGATCCATGCCGCGTCCTTGCGGATCGCCGGGTTCGCGACCTCGAACCGTTCTTCCTGCGGGTGGAAGGCGATGCGGATGCGGACGGTCTCATAGTCCTTCGTCAGCACCTCGCGACCCAGCAGCGCCGCCATGAGGGCCGTCACGCGCTGCTGTCCGTCAATCAGGATGCGCTTGCCCGCCGAGTGCGAGCCGTCCTTCAAACGCACAGTGGGATTGCGCCACGCGATCAGGTAGCCAACGGGGTAACCCTGGTAGAGAGAGTCGAGCAGGTTGCGGACCTTCGTGGCTTCCCAGACGAAAGGCCGCTGGATCTCCGGAATGGCGATCTCGCCGGATTTCACCCAAGTGAGCAGGGTTTCGATCGGGTGCGGTGTCACCGAATATCGTTGGGTCGCCATGCGGTCCATCCTTGCCAAGCGCGATCTTTGTCTACGTGATGGTCGAATGACCAAGCGCGCCCCACTTTCTACGCGGAAAGGGGGACGGCAGTTCAGTGAAACATGGCTACTCTCCAACCTCTTTGCGGTCAAGCGCGGTAACCGTGTTGAGGGCGGTCGACCCTATCCATGGCAATTTGCCGCTAGAACGTTGCGGGAGGCTATTGACGGATGGGCGGCGTCCATGAGCATCATCGTCGAGACTCGCCGCCGCTTGTTCCGGGTCACCGGAGAAACCACCGGCCAACCGACCTTGGGAAGGGGGGCGAAACGCGATTGAACCCCGCATCCCACGATGCTATAAGCACGGCGATTGTCGGCGGCCGATTCGCCGACCGAATTGGGATGTGAGTTCTTGATCGACGACCTTCACGGCGATTCGGGGCACGCCGAACCGCGCATCATTCCGCGTAGAGATCATCCCATCTCGCGAAAGCTCATCGACCCCGATGCGCTCAAGGTGCTCTATCGCCTCTGCAACAGCGGCTTCAAGGCGTATCTGGTCGGCGGCGGGGTGCGCGATCTGCTGCTCGGCAAGACGCCCAAGGACTTCGACGTGGCCACCGACGCGCGGCCCGAAGAGGTTCGGCGGCTCTTTCGCAACTCGCGGATCATCGGGCGGCGTTTTCGCCTCGCCCACGTGTTTTTTCACGGCAACAAGATCGTCGAGGTGTCGACCTTCCGCCGGTCGGTGACGAGTCTTCCCGCGATCGAGCTCGAACCGACGAACGGCGACGAGGCTGCGGACGAGCCGGATGTCGTTTCCAATGTCGACGATGTCGAGGTCATCGACGACGAGGGCGCCAACGGCGAATCCGACGCCGCTTCGCCTGACGAGCACCGCATCCCACCGTCGGAAAACGATTACGGGACCGCCGAAGAGGACGCCAAGCGCCGCGACATCACCATCAACGCGCTTTTCTACAACATCGCCGACTTCTCGATCATCGACTACGTCGGCGGCATGGACGACCTGCAAAACCGGGTGGTGCGTTCGGTGGGTTGCCCGCATCGCAGCATCAAGGAAGACCCGGTGCGCATGATCCGTGTGATCCGCCACGCGGCGCGCACGGGTTTCACGATCGATCCCGCGACGTGGGAGGCGATCCGCGAGCACGTGCGCCTGATCGTCCACTGCTCGCCCGCGCGGGTGCGCGAGGAGTTTTTGCGCGACCTGCGCGGCGGGGCGTCGCACCTGAGCTTTCAGACGATGGTCGAGACCGGCCTGCTGCCTTGCCTGTTCCCCGCCTATGAAGAAGTGCTGGCGGGCGAAGACGGCGAACGCACCAAAGAGTGGCTGCTGCGTAACCTGCGCGGCATCGACGCGCTCAACCGCAAAGGGCCGCCTCTGTCCGATCCCATGCTGCTCGCGGCGTTTGTGGCACCGTTCGTGCGTCACGCGCGCGTGCTGGAGCGCGCGCCCGAGGAACGGGCCCGCGTGCCGTACTTTCACAGCGAGGTGC
>CAZPJD010000171.1:0-3364 GCA_964586775.1 uncultured bacterium
AAGGGCACGGCGGGCTTGGCGCGCTCCGCCGTCAGGGGATAGAGCCGTCGGCCTTCGCCCCCGGCGAGGATCATCGTCAGGATGTCCGCGGTGTTGAGAACGGGCGAGTTCACGAGAAAACTCCTTTGTTTTTGAGAATCAGGCCGTATCGAGGAGCGCCATGCGCGCCGCGCCGACGAGCCCGGCCCGGTTGCCGAGCTCGGCCCGCCTTACGACGACCCGCTCGGCCGGCACGCGAAACGCCCGGGCGCGGATCTCGCGCCGCAGGGCGTCGGCGATGAACTCCCACGCGCCGCTCATGCCGCCACCCACGAGGATCGTTTCGACGTTGAGCACGTTCAGGAGCCCGGCGGCCGCAATGCCGAGAAATCGCCCAACATCCTCAAAAATCTCCCGGCAGGCGGGGCATCCTCTTTTCGCGGCGTCGTATATCGCCTCGGGGGTGACAGGGTCAAGGCGATCTTGTGAGATTTCTCGCAATATATCCGATCGGCCGCTCGCCAATGCGTCCTTGCCGCGCGCCACGACCGCCTTGATGTTGGCCAGCGACTCCAGACACCCGCGATTGCCGCACCCGCAGATCGGGCCGTCCGGGTCGATCGTGACGTGCCCCAACTCGCCCGCCATCCCCCACGCACCGCGCCAGGGGCGCCCGCCGAGGATCAACCCGCCGCCGACCCCGGTGCCCAGCGTGTACATCGCGAGGTTCGCGACATCGCGCCCCGCGCCGAGCCACGCCTCGCCGAGCGCCGCGAGGTTCGCGTCGTTGTCGAGAGCCACGGCACCGCCAAGGCGTTCTTCCAGCATCGACGCGAGATCCACGTCCTTCCACAAAGGGAACTGCGGCGCCTGGCTGATGGTGCGGCCGTCGCCATGAACGCCACCCGGAACCCCGATGCCCAGTCCCGCGGGTTTGGTCGCCCCACAAACGTCGCGCACGACGGCGGCGATGCGATTCGCGATCGCCTCCGCGCGCAGGTCCTCGCCCGTCGGCACGCGGGTCTCGGCGAGCGCCTGCCCATGGCCGTCGAACAGCCCGGCCTTGATCGCCGTGCCGCCCAGATCGACCGCCGCCACGGCCACGGAAAGGGGGCGCGTCACGGCACATCCCTCCGGTAGATGTCGGGCAAGCCCCGGTAACGTCCCGCGAAGTCGAGCCCGTACCCGATGTAGAACCCCGCGGGCACGTCGAACCCGATCCAATCGGCGCGAAGATCGACCGCATGGCCGTTGCTCTTGGCCAGCAGCGTCAATGTGCGCACGCTGCGCGCCCCCCGCGACGCGACGTGATCTGCCGCGAAGCGCAGCGTCAGCCCCGTGTCGAAGATGTCGTCCACCACAATCACGTCTTGATTTTCGAGATTCGTCTGCCGATCATGCACCAGACGCACCTGTCCGCTGGAGGTCGTTTCGTCGCCGTAACTGGCGAGGCGAAGGAAATCGAAGCGCACGCGCGCGTCGAGTTCCCGCGCCAGATCGGCGCACAGCAGCGCGGCACCCTGCAGGATGCCGACGACAACGAGCCGCTCGGGGTCGGTATCCCGGGCGATCAGACGGGCGAGTTCGCGAACGCGTCCGGCGATGCGTTCGCTGCCCAGATACCAAAAAAACCCTTCGGGGAGAGGCATGAGCTTCCGCGCGCCGTTCCGATGTCCATCTTGGGTTTTTTCGGACGAAATGCAAGGAAAATCGAAGGGCGAGCCGATCGGGGAGCGTGCCTGACATGCGGCGGATCAAGCTCGTCGTCAGCGACTTTCACCTCGGCCGCGGGCGCGTCGACGGCGAGGGGCGCCTGAACGAGCGCGAGGACTTCCACCAGGGCGACAAGTTCGTCGAGTTTCTCGAGTACTACGGCGGGCGACGACACTACCACGACGACGTCGAACTGATCTTCAACGGCGACTTCTTCGAGTTCCTCGACGTCTACGACGGTGACCTCGTGACCGACCGCGAGACCGAGCAGACCGCGCTGTGGAAGCTCCAGCGGATCATGGATGGTCACGCGCAGGTCTTCGACGCGATCGCCGACTTCGCCTCGCGCCCGGGCAAGCGCGTCGTGTTTCTCGTCGGCAACCACGACGCGGCGCTGCTGTGGCCTGCGATCCGCGAGGAGGTCGCGCGGCGCATCGGCGGCGACATCCGCTTCTACGACAACGATTACAGCTTCGGCGTCGTCCACATCGCGCACGGGCATCAGCACGAGTTCCTCAACGCCTTCAGCACGCGCAACTTTTTCTATCGCGACGCGCACGGCGAGCGCATCCTGCGCATGCCGCCGGTCAGCCGCTTCGTCATGCAGTACATCAGCCCGCTCAAGAAGACGCGGCCCTACATCAACAAGATCCGTCCGTTTCGCATCTACCTCAAGTACGCGTTCATCAACGACCACGTCTTTTTTTGGCATCAGCTCACGGGCATCGTCCGGTTCTGGGTGCGCAACCGGCTCTCGCGCGACCCGGTCACGCGGCGCGAGTTCCGCCTCTCGTGGCGACGCATGGCCAACGCCTACGGCCACGCCTCGATGGAAGAGGGCGCGGACGAGATCCTGAGGAAGACGAAGTACCGCTACGTCATCTTCGGGCACACGCACAAATACGGTCACCGGCGATTCGGCGCGTACGGCGAGCACCTGAACACCGGCACATGGACCGACCTGATCTCGCTCGACGCCTCGAACCTCGGCCGGCGCGTCACGCGCACCTACGTGCACATCGACGCGACCGACGAGGAGAATCCCGTGGTGCGCCTGAAGGTCTGGCACGGAACGCGGCAGGTGGAAGAGGATTTGATCGGATAAAGAAGAAGCCCGCGGCGAACCGCGGGCTTCGAAGCACTCCCAACGGGAATCGAACCCGTGTTTTCGGCGTGAGAGGCCGACGTCCTGGGCCGCTAGACGATGGGAGCGCAAGCGAAGATCAGGGCCAGGGATTCGAACCCCGATACCTGGAGTCAGAGTCCAGTGTCCTACCGTTGGACGAGCCCTGATCAGGACGCCCAAACATAGCGATCGGCGTTCGGCTGTCAAGAGGGCTCGCCACCTTGATCGCGCCGAAAACGCCCGAAAATCAAGGGTACGGCTGCTTTCGACGATCCGGCGATTCAATCGCACAATTCTCGTCACGCGAACGCGAATGTTCTCTCCCGGCGCGGGGTGAAGGCGAATTGGTCAGGGGGCGACCTGTCAAGGAGCGCCCTCTTCGTGGTGCGCCCGGCAGGGCGCTCCCACTTGGAGGTGCAAGTCCTCTACGGACCCGGCAGGGGGAACCGTTAGCCGGACGGCAAGGGTGTCCGCCGCGAGGCGGAATCTGAAGGAAGCCGCAGGCAAAACGCTGGCCCGACGAACAGGAATCGCATGAGGCGGCCG